>JBDSDD010000065.1:0-58406 GCA_039920745.1 Burkholderiaceae bacterium
CGCGCAGTTCGGTCAACATGACACGGATCGCGGAACGGCATTCAGGCGCCAGCAGGTCCTCGATGCGACGACCTGCCCATTCGCTTCCTTCGCCCAGAGCGAACCAGTCTGCGGCGATTCGATTGGCTGCAAGCAGTAGACCGTCGTGGTCCAACGTCACGTAGGCGAAGGGCGCCTGGTCGAACAGCGCGGAGAACTTCCTCAGTTCTTCATCCAGTTGCTGCCGCTCTTGTTCGGCCTGTTCGTACTGCAGGTCCAATTCCACCTGGTGCACTTGCAACTCGTGCAGGAGCTTGAGCGCATCGCCTGCGGTTTGTGGCGCGCTGGCAAGGCCGTGCAGCAGAGTCAGGGCCTGTGAGCCGATGGGCAACCCCCGTGTGACGGGTGCGGTGCCCTTCTTGAGCCGCTCTTCCGCAGTCTGGCGCATCTGTATCTGCATGGGAGGTTCCACGTGTGAGTGAGGTTGGATTCTGTCTGAGAGTGCGGGGCCAGGCCAATGTCGCGCTCGCCGATCCCGAGCAAAGAATTGCCGCCCGCTCGAGAAAGAGCTTGAACCATCCACTCCCAAATGTCAGTGCGCAAGCGAACAGACCGGGCCATTGAGCCCAGGCACGATACAGGGACCCTGCTGAATGTCTCGGCAACCGCTGCAAGAGCAACGCCCCTGGGCACGCACCGGCACAGGGCCAAGGCGTCGATCTCGCGCTGTGCATGACGGGACGCATAGACGGCCACCCGAGATCCGAGGCCGGCCATCGCGATCTGCAACGATACCCCGGGAAGCGGATGCTGCAATGAAGACTTTTCCAGTGGTTTGCGTCGGTGGCTCCGCAGGGGGCCTCGACGCGTACATCCGCCTGCTGACGCATCTGCCGGCCGACATGGGCGTGGCGATAGTGATCGTGAACCACATCACGACGATGCCGACGCGTCTGCACGAAGTGCTGCCGCGGTTTTCGCGCATGCCAGTGGAACTGATCACGGAAGACCTGCTGATCGAGCCCAACCGGGTCTACATCATTCCTGCCAACCGGGACCTGCACGTCGATGCGGACATGTTCCACCTGGCACCGATTTCGAAGCCGCGCGGCTGGCCGGATGTGATCACGGTCTTCCTTCGGTCACTGACCCAGTTCTGGGACGGCAAGTTGATCGCGGTGATCGTTTCCGGCTACGACGGCGACGGCGCCGCTGCCCTTTGCGGAATCAGGGAGGTGGGCGGCGTCACGATCGCCCAGAAGTTGGACTCCGCCATCCAGCCCGACATGCCAGGAAGTGCCATTGCAAGCGGTTGCGTCGATTTCGTGCTGGCTCCGGAAGAGATTGCTGGCGAGATCGTGCGCATCGCTCGTGCCGAGGCGGCGCCCTGCCGCGTCGCGCACGCCGTGCGCGCCCCGGCTCCGATCTGAAAGTGGCAGGTCGGCGCTGCCGTGGTTGGGGTCGCGGGCGGCAGATGACGCCACCGCGCGCAAAGGGATGGACCCCTGCCCTGCGGCCTCAGGACGAGCAAGGTCCAGTCCACTGTCGCGCCGAGGAAAGGGTCATTGGCACTCTTCGTCGCTTGGGGGCGCCACGATTCGGGTTGGCCTGTTCAGCGGAACCACCTTCAGTGCATCCATCACGCCGGTGACTCCCGGAGCGGCCCAGGTCGCCCTCACCGCCTCATCCCGTTCGGACCAAGAGGACACGCGGCCTGTCAGAGTGACGTTTCCGTCGACGTGGGTTGCCGATATCGCGCGGGCATCGATCGCTGCATGGCCGAGGAACGCAGCCTTGATGCCAGATTCGATCTCGTCGTCCACCACCTCCGGACGAACCCCGATCTGGTGGGCAGCGCGGCCGAACGACGAGACGGGGCGCGGCTCGGCAAGCGGGTCAACCAACCGCGCAGGCAGATCGCTGCCGACCACGCCGGGCGGCGGCGCGCCCTCGTTGGTGAACTCGTCCTCCTCCTGTGCAAGCGTCTGGGGTAGTCGCGGCGGGTCGGGCTGAATGCGGTCCACGGGGTTGTTCCTTTGAAACGAGAAATGGAACCTTCCTGGCGCGGGATTGAACCGCGCGTTCGATCGTTCCAATTTGAACCTGGTTCACACGGGCGTCTGTACGACAGCCAACCGACGGCGCAATGCCGGAAATCCTTCACGCCGCGAATCATCCGACGCGCCCACCGCTCATTGAATGTCGATCGACGCCTTCGCAGCATCGCCTGCCGTCGCGCGGATCAGGCCCACTTCGGCGCCGACAAGCGCCTGGATCTCCCGGCGGAACTGTTCCTCGCTCACGCGGTAGCCAAAGCCGTCGGGCAGTGACCGTGTGTATTCGACACAGAGCGCATTCACCGCGTCCATGCACCCGTAGAAGCCCGGCCCGGAGCCAGGCTTTCGACCGATGTCGGGATCGCCATCAATGGGTGCGCCGTCGCATTTCCAAAGATGAGCGAAGTTCGAAATGAACACAGTTGCACCCACACGGCTGGATACGAAATTCGCCAAGACTTTTCGGTATGCGCGTTCGTCGTGAATAAGGTTCATCGAATGCTTCCTGTGGCTGAAGCAAGTTTGCGCGCAGCGGGAACCAGCGTCTGTGCGGCACCGCGCAAAGTCTTGCCGACGGTGCTTGCTCGGCCGGACAACGGTCGATGTTGATCACGACGACGGTGCGCCAACGCACAGACCGACGCATGTCCAACGATCAGCCTGTGCTCAACCCCTGCGCGGAAGCTTCGTGACCGGCAGGCACACGGCCCTGTCAGCACGCCGTGCAACGGATTTTCAGGAAGCGCTCCTCCATGAATACTCTTCAACCCCCACCTGTCGCAGAGACACTCCCCGGCTCATTGCCACGTCCCGAGGTCGCCTGGCAGGAAGCGCTCAGCGATGGCACGCAAGTGACCATCCGCGCACTGCAGCCGGCGGACAAGGAATTGGAACGCCGGTTCATCCGGGGTCTTTCCCCTCAGTCACGCCGCTTCAGATTCTTCGAGACCATGGCCGCGCCGAGCGAGTCCCTTCTTGCCCAACTGACGGCGCTCGACCCGCTCCGGGACACCGCCTATCTTGCACTTGTCGGTACCGGTGCGGAAGCGCATGAGATCGGTGTCGCCAGGTTCAGTGCCGAGGCCGGCGAGCCCGAGTGCGAATTCGCGGTGACCGTGGCTGACGAATGGCAACGCAAAGGCTTGGGTACCGCGTTGATGGCTCACCTGATCAGCGCGGCACGGGCCAGGGGAATTCACGCGATGCATTCTTCCGATTCGTCCGACAACGATTCGATGCGGCAATTCGCCGGCCACCTTCACTTTCAGAAATCGCCGGATCCGGATGACCCCACGTTGACTTTGTACAGCATCAAGCTTGGCTGAACCGCGAGTCTGCCGGGATGCGAGGCGTCAGATCACTGCCGGTCGGGGCCGGCCCGATCACAAGAAGCGTTCGGGACGCCCGATGCGGGGCGGCGTCCGCTCAGCGCGCGCCCTTGTGATCCTTCTGACCATCGTTCTTGTGCCGGCCGGCCACTTCGCGCTCTTCCGCCTTCGCCTTGGCCAACTTGTCGCTGTCCGCGACAGGCGGGTGGATCGGATGAGACGGCGATTTCTGCTTTTCAGGAATTGGCTTCATGGGATGTTCTTTCCAAAGTGATGCAGGATCTGACGCACGCAGCGTGCGGGCAAACTGCTACTGGCCAGTCGCGGGAGCTTGCTGGGGCGATGCAGTCGCGTCAGCAAGCCGAGCGACAAGCCGGCGACGCGATGGTGATCGCGGTTGTGCCAGCGGATCATCGTGCGCAGTCCCGCGAGGGCAGGAGGACGCCGGGGGCCTCGCAGGGCACTCGGGCGCCTTGCGAGGCTTCTTTCACGGCCTGACGGAAAGCTGGTTGTCCACCGATGTGACGCCCGGTGCCGACCACGCCGCCCACATCGCCTGATCGCGCTCGGCCCACGACGCGACGCTGCCGCTGAGCGTGACCTTGCCCTCGTGCGTGACCACCCCGATGCGCCGCGCCTCGATGTCGGCATTGCGCTCGAAAGCGTCCTGGATCTTGCCGGTGACGTCGCCCCACTTGGCGGCCGGCTGCAGCGCGATGTCGTTGGTGACCGCCTTCACGCCCATCAGCTTGCTCACGCATTGCTCGGCCGCGTCCTTCTGGTACTGCCAGTCGACCTTGCCGTCGAGCGTCACCCAGCCGTTCTTGACCACGACCGTGATCTTGTCGTTGGGCACCTCGAAGTCCCACATCAGCGAATGCAGTGCAGCGGCGGCGATATCGGCGTCGTTGCGCTTGTGGGTGCCTGACATCTCGACCTGGATCTCGTTGGCGATGCCCTGGACGCCGTAGACGCCCTTGGTCGCCGCCTCGGCGCTCGACTTCTCGGCGTAGTGCGCGACGTAGCCGGTGAGCGTCACGACCCCGGACTTCGCCGTCACGCCGATGTGTGCACCATCGATGCTCGGACGCCACTTGATCTCATCGAGGACGTCGCTCTGCAATTCTGAATCTGATTTCACGCTTTTTTCTCCGTGACAGGAATGAAGGGTCTGACCGTGCGTTGCATGCCTGTATTCATGCAGGAAGCGGGCTCGAATCTCGGCGACTTTCGCATCGACCCGAGATGCCAGACTAGGCGTGCGACGCCGGGGCGTCTGTACGTCCGCGCACGCACTTGCAAACCATGCAGACATTCGCACCGGACCCAGGAAAAGCCTCAAACTGCGGGAGCGCACCAACGCGGCGCGGCACCAGCGGAGCACCGACATGTCGATCCACGATTCCTACAAGCAAAAGCTCACGACGGCCGCAGAGGCCATGCGCCATGTTCGCGATGGCGACTTCATCATCGTGCCGACCGGTGTAGGCGAACCACCCACCTTGCTCGGCGCGTTGTCCGAACAACGACGCAGCTTCCACGACGTGAAAGTCGCGCAGATTCTCGCGTTGCGCAAGTACGGCTACATCGACCCTGACACCACCGAACATGTCCGGCACGTGGCGCTGTTCTACGGCGCCGCCACGCGCGCCGGCGGCCAGCAAGGGTGGATCGATTTCATCCCGAACTGCTTTTCTGAGATTCCCTCGATGATGGCGCAAGGACTCGTGCCGACCGATGTGGTGTTCACGCTGGCATCCCCCATGGACGCGCACGGCTTCTTCTCGATCAGCCTGGGCGCCGACTACACGATGGCCGCCATCGCCCGCGCACGCGCCGTCGTGCTCGAGGTCAATCCGAATGTGCCCTTCGCCTACGGGAACTGCCTCGTGCACATCTCGCAGGTCGCCGCCCTGGTGGAGAACGCCGAGCCGGTGCTCGAGGTCGGCCTGCCACGCATCGGTCCGGTGCAGGAGGCGATAGGCAAGCATGTCGCCGCATTGATCGACGACGGCTCGACGCTGCAGATCGGCTATGGCGGCATCCCCGACGCCGTGGTCATGCAACTCACGCAGAAGAACGACCTCGGTGTGCACACCGAGATGATCGGCGACGGCATCCTCAAGCTCGTGCAGTGCGGCGCCGTCACCAACCGTCGCAAGAACTACTTGCCCGGCAAGACGATCGCCACCTTCGCACTGGGTTCCGCCAAGCTCTACCGGTTCATGGACCGCAATCCAGCGCTCGAGATGCACCCCGTGGACTTCACCAACACGCCCACGCTGGCCGCCCGCAACGACAACCTGATCGCCATCAACGCGACGCTGCAGGTCGACCTGCTGGGCCAATGCGGGTCGGAGAGCCTGGGCTTCTCACCCTACTCGGGCACCGGCGGCCAGACCGACTTCGTGCGGGCCGCCAACCTGTCGCGCGGCGGCAAGGCGATCATCGTCCTGCCGTCGACCGCGAAGGACGATTCGTTGTCACGCATCGTGCCCGTGCTGAGCCCGGGCACGCACATGAGCACCAGCAAGAATGATGTCAACTACGTCGTGACGGAACATGGCGTCGCGCAGTTGCGCGGGAAGTCGGCCAAGCAGCGGGTCCAGGCGCTGATCGCCATCGCGCATCCGATATTCCAGGAAGAACTTCGCAGCGAAGCGGCCCGCATGAACCTTTGTTGAGCCGTGCCACCGGTGCGCGATCGCCACTGGGAATTCATGCCGGCGCCAACCGGGTCTCGTCGGCGAACGCGTCTGTGCGATTGATCGTCAGCAAGTCCGTGACGCAGGAAGGCCGCTGGATGCCTCGTTCGATGTCGATGCATTCAACCTCCGGCTGCACGCGTCGGTCTTCATGGCAGTCTGATGTGCGAAAGGATCGACGACCTTAACGACGTCGGCAGTCATGCGTGCTGTTCGCGACATTCGCGGAGCTCGGAACTCACCGCTCGAAGCTTCGCCTCCGTATCGTCCTTCGCGGTGAGGAACATGACGGCCAGGGCGAAGGCGTGGGCGTCGAGCAGAAGATCTCGCCGCAGCTGGTCGGCGTGTTGCAGCGTCATCACGCATTGCGCATCGAAGCGCAAAGGCATGGCCTGCGGATCCACAGGTTTCAAAACGCCGTAGTCGATCAACGAGCTCACCTCGTCCTCGCTGATGCCCGAAAGTTGTGCGACCTGCATCGCATTCAAGGTCGGGCGATCGCCGTGGCGATCGCACGCAGGCTGCAAGGTCTTCGGCCGCAGCATGCCGATGTGGTCGGTGTTCATGGGCCTACGGTGCTCGCACAGCCAACGGCTCGTCTGTGCGCCAACCCACCCAGCGCTGACGCATCACGCGACACCCGCTCCATGTTCGCGAACGCACCGACACGTTTGCGCAAGCGGATCATCCTGTTGACACGTCGGCGTTCGATTGCAGCGCTGCCGATGCGGTGTACGCCAGTCCAGCTTGTCTTTTGTCTCCAATGAAAGCCCGTCATGAACTCAACAACGTCGACATCTTCCAGCCGCCCATCCAAAGGCAACAATTTCCTTCATGCGATGGCCCTCACCGCCATGGCTGCCCTGCTGGGCTTCAGCATTCCCCAGGCAGGTGCCGCCGCGGAGAGCGCGGCGAACGGTACTTCCGCGCCGACTGCCACGCAGAAGACGGAGCGCGTGATGTCGGACAGTTGGATCACCACCAAGGTGAAGTCCAGCATCCTCGCCAACAGCTTGACCAAGGGTTTCCACGTCGACGTCAAGACCTTTCATGGCGTCGTGACCCTGAGTGGCAAGCTCGCCACTCAGGAGGCCATCGACCAGGTCAAGACCGAAGCCGGGAAGGTCAAGGGCGTGAAAAGCGTCGACACATCGATTCTGGTCGTGGCGACGCAGTGAACTCGCCAGGCTACGTCTGAAGGACCACCTGCGACTTCGAGAGTGGCGAGATCGGCGTGCAGCGGATCCTGGCGACCAGGCGCGAGGGCCGTGCGACGTCGCCTCCGATGACGCGCCAGCACTTGTACTCGTCGGCAGCGAATTTCGGATAGGCTAAGCGGCACCAAACCCAACGGGCCGACCCGAAGGCCCACCAAGGCGAAGCCTCTCATGCCGATCAGCTACGTGCGCGGCCTGACCAGCCGCGATAGAACCCAGCGCGCCAACCACCACCTCGGCCTTGCGCTGACCTTCGTGGCGGGCGCCACGAACGCGGGGGGTTACCTGGCGGTGCAACAGTACACCTCGCACATGACCGGCATCGTGTCCGCGATGGCCGACAACATCGTGCTGGGGCAACGCGATCTCGTGCTGGCCGGCGCCGGTGGCGTGGCGACCTTCGTGCTGGGTGCAGCTTGTTCGGCGGTGATGATCAATTTCGGCCGCCGCAACGACCTGCAGAGCGAATACGCTGCACCGCTGCTCCTGGAGGCGGGCTTGCTGCTTGGCTTCGGGTTGCTGGGGTCCCGCCTGGCCGACGTGCAGGGCTTGTTCGTTCCTGCGACCGTGATGTTGCTTTGCTTCATCATGGGTCTGCAGAACGCCATGATCTCGAAGCTGTCGAATGCGGAGATCCGGACGACCCACGTCACCGGCATGATCACCGACATCGGCATCGAGCTCGGCAAGTCGGTCTACTGGAATCGCCGCGCCGCGTCCGCCCGCCCCCCTGTTGTTTCGGATCGCCGGCGCTTGGTCACGCTCTTCGGGCTGGTCGGCTCGTTCTTCGTGGGCGGTGTCGCCGGGGCGGCCGGATTCAAGCAGGTCGGCACCCTGGCCACACTGCCGCTCGCCACGATCCTGGTTGCGCTGGCAGTGCTGCCCGCGGTCGACGACCTGCGCACGTTCATGCGTCGATGACAGCCAGTGCACGAGCACGACGACCCCGCTCCGATTGCGACGTTCAGTGCCTTGTGTGCGCGAGGCCACGCGATTCGATCAACGCCAGCGACGAAGAATCCGGCAACCATCCGTCGAAGGCGATCGCCCAGAAAAAAACGGCTTACAGCGCATTTGCTGTAAGCCGTTGATTCAAATACTTAATTTTGGTGGGCCCTGAGTGACTCGAACACTCGACCTACGGATTAAGAGTCCGCTGCTCTACCAACTGAGCTAAGAGCCCGAAATTTCGGTTGCCGTCGCCGCTTGACTCAGCGATTACTGCAGCCTTGGATTCTACTTTTATTTTTACTCAACATGCAAGCAAAAACTTCGTGATCATCCGGAATCATCGTTGCCGCCTGACGCCTGCGTCACGCGACTGGGTGGTGGGTGGTGGGTTGTGCGGGACTCGAACCCACGACCTACGGATTAAAAGTCCGCTGCTCTACCAACTGAGCTAACAACCCGGTTTCCGGCAGAGCCTCAAATCATATCACGCCACTGCAAGCCGCAGCAAGACCAGCGCCCGCTGTCAGGTCAACAACTGCGCGATCACCTCGCCCGCGGCGGCCATGCCGAAGCTGGCGGTGACGACCACCGTGGAGCCGTAGCCGTGGCAGTTGAGCGTGTTGTCGCGCTGCGCGTCGCCGCCCGGCGTGCCGTCGACAATCTCGCAGGCGGCCTCGTCGGACGCCGGCGGGGCGACGCTCTCGCGCGAGAACACGCAGCGCACCCCGATCTTGCCGGTGCGCGGCGCGCCGTGCTGCGAGCGCAGGCGCTGGCGCAGGCTGGCCAGCAGCGGGTCGTGCGTGGTGGCGTGCAGGTCGTCGATCTCGAGCTTTTCCGCCTGCCGCTTGCCACCGGCGGCGCCGCAGGTGACGAATGCGGTGCCGGTGCGGCGCGCCCACGCGGCCAGAGCCAGCTTGGCCTTGCTCTGGTCGCAGGCGTCGATGACGGCGTCCACCTCGATGGGCAGCAGGCCGGGCCAGTTGTCGGCGTCGGCGAACTCCTCGATGCAGTGGACGATGCAGCCGGGATGGATGTCGGCGATGCGCCGCGCGAGCGCCTCGGCCTTGGACATGCCCAGCGTTGCGCCCAGTGCCTGGATCTGGCGGTTGACGTTGGATTCGGAAACGTGGTCGAGGTCGATCAGCACCAACTGCGCGACGCCGCTGCGCGCGAGCGCCTCGACGGCCCACGAGCCGACGCCACCCAATCCGACGACGGCCACACGCGCGGCGCGCACGCGCGCGTACCCGCGATTGCCGTAGAGACGCTTGAGGCCGCCGAAGCGGCGCTCAAGGTCGGCGTCGTCCGCCGGGGTGACAAGGCCCACTACTTCAGCGACGCCAGGCGTTCACGGCCGGCGACTGCCGCTTCCGACTTCGGATACGTCTTCATCAGGTCGGCCAGCGTCGCCTTGGCGCCCTTGATGTCGCGCAGCTCGATCTGGCAGTTGGCAATCGCCAGTTCGGCCTCGGGTGCACGGGCGTGCTCCGGGGCCGCCGTGATGAACGCCCGGAACGTGACGATGGCAGCTTTGTAGTCGCGATTGCCGTACTGCGCGTTGCCTTGCCAGTAGCGCGCCAGGTCGGCGTAGCCGCTGGCCGGCCAGCGGCGCAGGAAGTTGGTCAGCGTGGCCTGGGCCTTGTCGAAGTCGCCGCTACGAAGCGTGGCCGTGGCGGCCTCGTACGCAGCGACTTCCTCGGGGTCGGCCATGAAAGTCTTGCCGTCCAGGCTGACCTGTTGCGGCTCGACCCGCTTGAGCCGATCGTCGACCCCCTGCTGGATGTTCTTCTGCTGGCGCTGGACGTCGGACAAGTCCTTGGCCAGCTGCTCGTTGGCGCCCCGAAGCTGCGCCATCTGCTGGCGCAACTGCTCGTTCTGGTTCGTCAGATCGAGCAGCGCGTTCTGCAATTGTTGCAACTGCTGTGCTGTCTGCGAGGTCTGCGCCTTCGAACCGTCCTCCAGCTGCGAGATGCGGGTACGCAGGTCGATGATCGCGCGACGGGCTTCGTCGTCATCGAACAGCCCGGCGTGCGCGCTGGTGCCGCAGGCCAGCAATGCGGCCAATGCGCATGCACGGCGCAAGCCCGAGAACGCGCGCGAAGGGCGCGACGCCTGCGAGGGCGCCACGACCGCGTCAAGACCCACGACCGCAGCCATTACTTGCTGCGCAGTTCGACGCGACGATTCTTCGCCCACGCCGACTCGTCATGGCCGTCGATCGCCGGACGTTCCTTGCCGTAGCTGACCGCTTCCAGCTGCGAATCGCCCACGCCCAGCACCTTCATCTGCTGGACCACGGCTTCGGCGCGCTTCTGGCCGAGCGCCAGGTTGTATTCGCTGCCGCCGCGCTCGTCGGTGTGGCCTTCGGCGACTTCCTTGGAGCCGGAGTTGTCCTTGAGCAACTTGGCGTGCGCGTCGACGATCGGGCGGAACTCGTCCTTGACGGCGTAGCTGTCGAAGTCGAAATAGATGACGCGATCAAGCGTCAGCGGCACCACCGGCTTGGTGGACTGGTCGGTGGTCGCGACCGTGGACTTGCCATCGTTGGCCGTCGTGGAGGTCGTCGTCGTCACGTCCTTCTTTTCCACTTCGACCGGCTTGTCCAGCTTCACCGGCGAGGCGCAGCCAGCGATCACCGCCACGCTGGCGAGCGCCAGCAACATCTTTCCGGAATTCTTGATCATCAATTTTCTCCTACCAGCACTATGAACATGGCCGTGAGCGCCCCTGCGCTACGACTCTTTCCCACCATCAGCGACCGTACGGGCCCCAGACAGGTTCTCGGATGTCGAGGCCCGATTCGAGCAGCTTCGACTTGAATTTGCCATCGACCGTGGTCGTCATCAGCACGTCGCGGCCGTCGGCCTTCGTCGCGTAGATGATGTAGCGGCCATTGGGCGCGAAGCTCGGGCTCTCGTCGGCGTTGGTGTCGCTGACGCTGCGCACTTCGTTAGTGCCCAGATCCATCACCATGACCTTGAAACCACTCCCGCGCGAAATGTACGCAAGAAGCTTGCCGTCCGGGCTCAATGCGGGGCTGATGTTGTAAGCACCGTTGAACGTGACGCGCGTGGCGCCGCCACCGCCCACCGGCTGGCGATAGATCTGCGGGCCGCCTCCGCGGTCGCTGACGAAGTAGAGCGAGGCGCCGTCCGGCGAGAACTTGGCCTCGGTGTCGATGCCCGTGCTGTCGGTGACGCGACGCACGTTGGCGCCGTTGCGGTCCATCAGGTAGACGTGCGAGCCGCCATCGCGCGACAAGGTGACGGCCAGCGTTCGGCCATCCGGAGAGAACGCCGGGGCGCTGTTGGAGCCCTTGAAGGCCGCCACTTCGCGCGTGCTGCCCTGGCGGATGTTGCGGATGACGACCTTGGCCTTGCGGTCGTGGAACGTGACGTAGGCCAGTTCGCTGCCGTCGGGCGACCACGACGGCGAGATGATGGGCTCGTTGTCGATCAGCGCGGCCTGGATATTCTCGCCGTCGGCATCGGTGATGCGCAGCGTGAACTTGCCTGGCGCCTTGGTGACGTAGGCGATGCGCGTGGAGAAGATGCCGCGTTCGCCGGTGATCTTCTGGTAGATCTGGTCGGACACGTGGTGGGCCGACAGGCGCATGTCGACCGGCAACGTGGGCTCGCTCTGTCCGCCCTGGTCGGCGCCCTTGACGACGTCCCACAGGCGGAACCGCACGTCGACCTTGCCGTCGGCCAGACGCGTGGCAGACCCCGCGACCACCCAGTCGGCACCGCGGCCGCGCAGCGTGTTGTAGTCCGGCACGCCGCTCTCGTCGGCCGGCGCCGGCGCATCGACGATCTTGAAGATGCCACTGCGTTCGAGGTCGGCGCGCACGATGGCCGAAATCGACTGCGGCTGGCGGTCCTCGTCGCGGAAGCGGCCCAGCGCGATCGGGATCTGGGTCGCGCCCACCCCCGAGATCTCGACGCGGAATTGGGCGAAGGCCGGCGTCAGGGCCGGCAGCGCGAGGGTGGCGCCGAGGGCGCGCAAGGCTTGTCGTCTAGGCCACATGGATAGGTTCAATGAGTCCTGTTGTTACTGAAAGTTCCGGTGATGCAGCGTGCTCTTCAGCAGGCGCATTGTAGGCAGCAAGAACGAGGCCCGCTTGTAGGCCAACAGCGCATCCGCGCCGGGCCGGATAATGCGGCCCTCGTGCCAATTCCGTGGGCGGGCCCGGCCGTGGCCCTCCCCGACGTCCATGAACTCCTTGAAGCAGCGCCTCGGGCGCCTGATGCCCTACTTCCGCGACAGCCGGCCATCGATGGCCCTGGCGGGCGCGGCGCTGGTGGTGGCGGCCGCGACCGAACCGCTGATTCCAGCGCTTTTGAAGATCCTCACCGACGATGGCTTCAAGCCCGGGGCGTTCCCGATCTGGGCCATCCCGTTGGCCATCGTCAGCCTGTTCGTCATCCGCGGCGCCGCTGGCTGGGTCGCCAACTACGGCCTGACCAAGGGCTCGCAGAACGCCGTGCTGGCGATGCGGGCGGGCATGTTCGCGCACATGCTGCGCGCCCGCCCGGCGCTGTTCAGCGACAACTCGGCCAGCAGCCTCACCAACAGCCTGGTCTACGAGATCCAGCAAGGCGCCAACCTGCTGATGGGCTCGGTCAACATCCTCGTGCGCGACACCCTCACCGCCGTCGCGCTGCTGTCCTACCTGATCTGGCTCGACTGGCGCCTGACGCTGTTCATCATCGTGCTGTTCCCGATCACCGGCTTGCTGGTGCGCGTTGTGAGCAAGCGCCTGCACAAGCTGACGGTGGCCGGCCAGGACGCCACCGACGACCTCGCCTACGTGGTCGAGGAGAACGTGCTCGCGTGGCGCATCGTGCGCCTGCACGGCGCCGCCAGTCAGGAGACGAAGCGCTTCGAGACCAGCTCGCGCCTCATGCGCAGCCTCAACATCAAGCAGTCGGCAGCCGGCTCTTTGATGACCCCGGTCACGCAGGTGCTCGCGTCGGTGGCGCTGTCGGCGGTCATCATGATGGCGGTCAACAACAGCGCGCACGACCACGCCACCATCGGCGGGTTCATCGCCTTCATCACCGCGATGATGCTGCTGATCCAGCCGTTCAAGCACCTGTCCGATGTGATGGCCCCGCTCACCCGAGGTACCGCTGCGATGGAGCGCGGCATCGAGATCATCGAGGCCATCCCGGTCGAACAGGGCGGCACGCTGGCCCCGGGCCGCGTGCGCGGCGACATCGAATTTCGCGACGTCGGCCTGCGCTACCTGGCGCGCGGTTCGCCCGACATGCCCGACGACACGCTGGTGGCCGCGCTGTCCAACGTGTCGCTGTCGATCCGTGCCGGCGAGACGGTGGCCTTCGTCGGCCCGTCAGGCGCCGGCAAGACCTCGCTGGTCAACCTGCTGCCGCGCTTCGTGGAGCCCACCAGTGGCGACATCCTGATCGACGGCGCGCTGATCAAGGACTACGAGATGGTCGCGCTGCGCACCCAGTTCGCGCTGGTGAGCCAGGACGTCGTGCTGTTCAACGACAGCGTGGCCGCCAACGTGGCGCTCGGCGGCGAGGCCGACCCCGCCCGCGTGCGTGACGCGCTCGCGGGCGCGAACCTGCTCGACTTCGTGCTGACCATGCCCGGCGGCCTGGATGCACAGATCGGCCACAACGGCACGCAGCTGTCCGGCGGCCAGCGCCAGCGCCTGGCGATCGCCCGCGCCATCTACAAGGATGCGCCGATCCTGATCCTCGACGAGGCGACGTCAGCGCTCGATTCCGAATCGGAGCGCGCGGTGCAGGCGGCGCTGGAGGTGCTGATGAAAGGCCGCACGACGCTCGTCATCGCACATCGACTGTCGACGATCGAGCACGCCGATCGCGTCATCGCAATGGAACAGGGGCGCATCGTGGAACAGGGGCCGCATGCCGAGCTGTTGGCAGCGGGTGGGCTCTACGCGCGGCTGCATTCGATGCAGTTCCGCGGCGGCTGAACGGCATGGGCGCCTGGCGGCTGCCGCCGCGGCGCCCCGCCGGCGGATCAGGCCAGGAACAGTGCCGAGGCGGCAGCGCTGATGTCGATCAGGTCCTTTGTGCCGACACAGCCGCACAGCGCAGCGCCGGCCAGCAGGACGAATAGCAGGAGAACGGGCTTTTTCATGAAAATGCTCCAGCGTTTGGACCGATCAAGCGTCATCTCCCGGCCGATTCCTTCAAAGTTCATATCCCCGGGCGACCCGGAGCTGCCTGCCAGCCGCAATCCTGTCACGCGAACGACGGCTAGCAATGCTCGCCGCTTGCCAAGCAGGCAGCAATCGGGCATTTTCCCTGAAAGTGTGTGCATTTGATGGGGTTGCCTCCCCCTTTAGGGTGAGCCAGCGCTCAGCCGGTCACCCTGCGCAGTGACGGGAACGACAGGAGCACCTCCGTGAACCCGGCGCGCGAGCTGATCACCAGGCGCCCGCCAAGGGCCTCGGCTCGCCGGCGCATGTTCTCCAGCCCGCGCCCCACCCGGCTGCCGTCGATGCCTCGACCGTTGTCGACGATCGCGATGTGCGCCGTCTCGTCGATGCCAGCCGTGCCGGCCAGCCCCGTCGTCACCGTGATGCGGGTGGCACCGGAGTGCTTGAGGCAATTGGCGAAGGCCTCCTGCACGATGCGCAGGATCGACAGCACGCTGTGGGGCGTGAGCATCGGCAGAGGGGGCAGGTCCACCACGTTCCAGTGCAGGTCGATGCCGCCCTTGCCCAGCCGGTCCTGCAGCCGGTAGCGCAAGGTGCCGAGCACGGTCAGCAAGTCGTGCTCGACCGGTTCCAGCGAGTCGATGATCAGTTGCAGATCCTCGATGCTCTCGCGCAAGACGGTGGCCACGCGACCATCCTCGCCCCCACGCGAGGGATCCGCTTCCCTGTCGAGGCGACGCACCAGCGACAGCGCCATCGTGAGCTGCGAGCCGATGCCGTCATGCATCTCGCTCATGATGCGGGTGCGCTCGAGCGCGAGGGCCTCGTTGCGGCGCGCCTCCACCAGTTGCTCGTAGTTGAGCTGCAGTTCCGTCGCCTTCTCCCCCACGCGCTGCTCCAGCACACCCGCCAACCTTTCATACCCATTGAGCGATTCGACGAAGCGCTTGATCAGGATGGTGCCCACGCCGAACAGGTACAACGGCGCGCTGAAATGCGCGAGATAGACGCGATCGGTCCAGGTGTGCTCGGAAAACAGCCACCAGTCGTAGGCGCTCAGCACGCACTGCGTGAAGGCGGCCACGGCCAGCAGCGAGCCTTCGAGCCAGCTCCTGCGCAAGCCTTCGCGCACCAGCAGGAAAAAGAAATAGAGCGATACGACCAGCACCAGCAAGTACCACAGCGCGGTGATGTCAGCCGGCATCCAGTCGGCCGCCATCGCCACGGTGCCGACCAGGAAGTAAGCCCACGATGCCGCCTCGACGACGGGCATGCGGCGGCCGCAATAGCGCAGCACGAACATGAACATCAGGACGCCGCGCAGCACCTGGGCGCTCTCGGTGAAGCGCTCCCAGGCCAGCGCCGGAAGCGGCGACGTCAACGCGTAGTAGTCCAGGCTGATCGCCGCCCACAGCAGCGACGCGCAGCCGAACCAGAAATACATCGCCTGCGTGCGCCGGCCCAGCCAGACGCCCAGCATGATCAGGCCGATGGCCGCAGTGCTCGCGCCCAGCAGGCGCACCAGGTCGTTCTGCCAGAACGTGCGGCTGTGCCAGATCGGCGCCAGTTCCTCCTCGCTGCCGAGGCGCACCGGCGCCAGCCACCCGGGCTCCCACGAATACACGCGTTGCTGGATCTCGATCTCGTTGTCGCCTGCATGCAGTAGCCCGGGTGGCAGCAGCGCATATTCGGAGCGGTTCCAGTTCATCGGCAGGGTCCCCTCCATGGCCCCGAAAGAGCGCACGAACTGGCCGTTGGAAAACAGCCGGCCCGTGCGGTTGAACGCGACGACATACATCGCCAGGCCGCGCGGCGGCACCGCGTCCAGGTGGAACCGCAGGCGATACCAGGCGTCGGCGACGTTCGTGTCGCGCCGGCCGCGCCACAGCTTGGCGAGGGTCACCGACTCCCAGTGGCAACTGGCATCGGGGATGTCGTCGCCCAGGCCAGCGCGCTGGCAGAACTGGGCCTGGCGGATCGTCTGCGACAAGCCATCCGAGGCCGGTTGCGACGATGCCGCGGCGGGCATCGTCGCGGCGAACAGGATCGCGCACGCCGACAACGCCACGAGCGCCATCGCCCAGGCGAGCACGCGACCGCGCGCGCCCGCACGCGAACCAGCGGGCCGCAACGCGGCCGCGCTCCGCCCCAGGTTCACAACAAGCCCATGCGGCCCGCCTCGAACACGGCCTCGGTACGCGAATGGACGGCCAGCTTGCGATAGATGTGCTTGACGTGCGTGGCCACGGTGTGCGCGGACAGGTGCAGCATGTTGGCGATCTCGCCCACCGTGAAGCCCTTGGCGATGAAGAGCAGCACCTCGCGCTCGCGCTCGGACAGGCCGCCATCGTCGATCACCGTCGCCGGCTGCGACGGTTGCGCAGGTTGTGGCGAGTCCTTCTTGAAGCGGTGAAGCAGTTGGCGAGCGATGACCGGGCTGATCGGCGAGCCGCCGGCGCGCAGTTCGCGTACCGTGGCGCCGAGCGTGTCGTTGAGGCTGCGCTTGAGGAGGTAGCCCGTGGCGCCGGCTTCGATCGACGCGAGCACGTGGGCCTCGTCGCCGAACACCGTGACCACCATCACGTCGACATCGGGCCGGGTGCGGGCGATCTCGCGGATCAGATCGATGCCGTTGCCGTCCGGCAGGCCCAGATCGACCAACGCGACGTCGAACCCGCCGAGGGCGATCGCTTCGCGGGCGCCCTCGGCGTTGCCCACCTGGGCCGCCAGCACCATGTCGGCGTCGCGCGCGATGGCGGCGCAGACCGATTCGCGGAAGGCGTCGTCATCGTCCACGACCAGGATGCGGGTCGGGCTCTCGAGGGGCAGTTCGGCGATTTCGGGCATCGTTCATTGGAGCAAGTGCAGGCCCGACTGTAAACGCGGGAATGCATCCCCGAACAACGGTATTGCCGGAATGCGCGCTCCAGGGATATCCGAGGTCTTTCTCGCCGGCACGGAAAATCGGTCAGCCTGCCGAAAGTCTGGGCGCCACTCGGCAAGGTGCAACCCATTTCGGCCCCGTTCCAGTCGCGCAAGTCGCAAGAACGGGTTTCGCGACCATCCCAAGCCGGCCGGGACGAGGCCCCAGGTGCGGGACAATCGCCCCCAAAGGAGGACGCTCGACCATGCCGGACTGGCTTCAGGACACCTTCGCCGCACTGGCCAGCCCCGGCCCGTGGCGGATGTTTCGCCACGTGTTCTTCGTGGGCTTCCTGGACGACAGCCAGTACTACCTGGGCTCCGCGCTGATCATGTGGGGGTTGCTCCACGTGGCGCTCAGGCAGCGGCTCGCGCATCGCGTGATCAGTGGCTGGCCCACCCGCGCCGACATGGGACGCGAGATCGCCTACTCCGTCAGCACGCTGTGTGTCATCACCGGCATCAATGCAGCGCTGCTGGGGCTGGCAGTGACGGGCGGCATCGATCTCTACCAGGAGCCGCTCAAGTACGGCTGGGCCTGGCTGCTGCTGAGCCTGCCCTTGATGCTCGTGTTCCACGACTTCTACTTCTACTGGACGCACCGGCTGCTGCACACGCGCTGGTTGTTTCGCCACATCCACGGCGTGCACCACCGCTCACGCAATCCGTCGCCATGGGCCGCGTTCGCGTTCCATCCGGCCGAGGCGCTGGTCAACACCATGGTGTTGCCGATCATGCTGCTGGTCGTGCCGCTCAACGAGTGGGTGGTGTTCGCGTTCGCGATCCACCAGATCGTGCGCAACACCCACGGCCACGCTGGCGTCGAGAGCCTGCCGCGCGGCTTCGCGCGCCACTGGCTGGGAGGCCGCTTCGTCACCACCACCCATCACCACCTGCACCACGAGACGGCGCAGGGCAACTACGGGCTGTGGTTCACCTGGATGGATCGCTGGTTCGGCACGGAGCGTGCCGACTATCTCGCACGCTACGACGCGGTGACCGCACCGCGTCCGCCACCGCCTTAGAGCAGCACGATGTCGTATTGCTCCGGGTTCATCGTCGGCTCGGCGCTGAGCGAGATCGGCTTCTTGATGAAGGCGGACAGGTCGGCCAGGTGCGCGCTCTCTTCATCGAGCAGCATCTCCACCACCGTGGCGCTGGCGATCACGCGGAACTCCTTGGGATCGAACTGGCGCGCCTCGCGCAGGATCTCGCGCAGCACGTCGTAGCAGACGCTGCGCGCCGTCTTCACCTGGCCACGGCCGGCGCAGGTGGGGCACGGCTCGCACAGCATGTGGGCCAGCGACTCGCGGGTGCGCTTGCGCGTCATCTCCACCAGCCCCAGGCCAGTGAAGCCGCTGACGGTGACCTTCGTGCGATCCTTGCTCAGCTGCTTGCGGAACTCGGCCAGCACCGCGCTCTGGTGGTCCTCGCGCGTCATGTCGATGAAGTCGACGATGATGATGCCGCCCAGGTTGCGCAGCCGCAACTGGCGCGCGATGCCGCCGGCGGCCTCGAGGTTGGTCTTGAAGATCGTCTCGTCGAAGTTGCGCGCGCCGACGAAGCCGCCGGTGTTGACGTCGATCGTGGTCAGCGCCTCGGTCTGGTCGATGATGAGGTAGCCACCGCTCTTCAGGTCGACACGCCGGGCGAGCGCGCGCGCGATCTCTTCCTCGATGTTGAAGAGGTCGAAGATCGGCCGTTCGCCCTTGTAGTGCTCCAGCCGGCCCACCGAGGTCGACGCGTAGACCTCTCCAAACGAGCGCAATGAATCGTGCTGCAGCTTGGAGTCGATGCGGATCGACTGCGTGCTCTCGTTGGCGATGTCGTGCAGCACGCGTTCGGCCAGGCTCAGGTCCTGGTGCAGGATCGAGCCCGCAGGCCTGGACAGCGCCCGCTCGCGGATGCGGTTCCAGGTCTTGCGCAGGTAGGCGATGTCGTCGCCCAGTTCCTGGTCACTGGCCTCTTCGGCGTTGGTGCGCAGGATGAACCCGCCGCCGCCCTCGTTCGGGTTGCCCGCGAGCGCGATCATGCGTGCGCGCAACTGCTCGCGCAGCTCGTGCGAGCCGATGCGCTGCGAGATGCCGATGTGGTTGTCGTGCGGCAGGTAGACCAGCAGCCGGCCCGCGATGCTGACCTGCGTGGTCAGGCGTGCACCCTTGGTGCCGATCGGGTCCTTGACCACCTGCACCGTGAGCGCCTGGCCCTCGAACACCAGCTTCTCGATGGCCGTGGGCTGGCCTTCGGTCTTGGTGGACGGATGGCCGTGGAGGTCGGCCACATGCAGGAACGCGGCGCGTTCGAGGCCGATGTCGATGAAGGCCGATTGCATGCCCGGGAGCACGCGCGCCACCTTGCCGAGATAGACGTTGCCGACGAGGCCGCGTTCCAATGTTCGCTCTAGATGCAGTTCCTGGATCGCGCCGTTCTCGATGATCGCGACCCGTGTTTCTTGGGGCGACCAATTGACCAGGATGTCGTGCATGGCGATACGGTCTCGGGTTCTCTTATTCTCGAAGCTCGACCCCCGCTTCAAGCAGCAGTTGCGCGGTTTCGTGCAGGGGCAAACCCATGATACCGGAGTAGCTCCCGCCGATGCGTTCGATCCACCCGGCGATCCGGCTCTGGATCGCGTACGCGCCGGCCTTGCCGAACGGCTCTCCGCTGGCGACGTACGCGGCGATCACGCCGTCAGGCAACGGCGCGAAGCGCACGGTCGACACGCTGAGCCTGGACGCGCGCGTGCGGCCGCACGCCAGCGCCACCGCGGTCATCACGCGGTGCGTGCGACCGGACAGCCGCTGCAACGTCGCCGCCGCATCAGCGCCGTCCACCGGCTTGCCGAAGATGCGCCGGCCCAGCGCCACGGTGGTGTCGGCGCACAACACCGGCGCCGGCGGCAGCCCGCGCTTTTTCAGGCGCGCGATCGCGGCGCCCAGCTTCAACTGCGTGACGCGCTCGCAGTAGACAGCCGGGGTTTCGCCCGGGATGTGATCCTCGAGCGCCTCGGCGTCTTCATCGGGCGCCGCGAGCAGCAACTCGTGGCGCACGCCGAGCTGGTCGAGCAACTGGCTGCGGCGCGGGCTTTGCGAGGCGAGGTAGACGAAAGCGTGCTTGTTCGGAGGCATCTTCATTCGCGGTGATACGGATGGCCGACGGACAGCGACCACGCGCGGTACAGCGCCTCCGCCAAAAAGGGTCGCACGAACGCGTGCGGCAGCGTGAGGTCGGACAGGCGCGCCGTCTCGTCCGCAGTGGCCTTCAGCTCGGGGTCGAGCCCGTCGGGGCCGCCGATCAGGAAGGCGACGTCGCGGCCGTCGCCGCGCCAGAACTCGAGGCGGTCGGCCAGCACGCGCGTGGTCCAGCGCGTGCCGCGCTCGTCCAGCACCACGCGGCGCACGCCCGGCGGCAGCGCCGCTTCGAGCCGCTTGGCCTCGGCCTGCATCAGCTGCGCCGGCGCCTTGCCGGCGCGCGACTCGGCCTTGACGGCCTTGAGTTCGAGGCGCATCTCGGGCGGAAAGCGCCGCTCGAATTCGTCATAGGCGGCCTCGGCCCAGGCGGGGGGCTTCTGGCCGACGGAGGCAATGATCAATCGCATGTTGGAAAGGGTCAGACGAAAAAACGGCGACCGAGGTCGCCGTCCGTTGGAACGCGAAGCGTCGGTCAGCCGCGGCGAGCCGCGGCCTTCTTGGCGCCCACGGCCTTGGTCGTGGCCTTCTTCTCGGCGGTCTTCTTGCCAGCCGTCGCGGCGTTGCGCGAGCTGTTGGCCGGCACGACGACCTTCTTGACCGCCGCCGTCTTGACCGGTGCCTTGCCCGTACGCGCGGCGGTGGAGCCGGCACGCGTCCTGGAGGCGGCGGACACCTTGCCGGCAGCCGTCTTCGGTGCCGGCTTGGCCACGCCCTTTTGCGAGCCGGCCGGCTTCGTGGCCGCGGCTTCGCGCGCCGTCAGCTTCTTGGCCGGACCGCGCGTGGACGTCGAGCGCTCGGCCGGGGTCTTGGCGCGCGGCAGCGCGGCCTTGGCGGCGGCCGTCTTCTTGGCGGCCGGCTTCTTGAGCGCGGCCTTCTTGGCCGGCGTCTCGGCGTCGGCATCGACCGGCTTGGCGGCCTTCGCGCGCTTCTTCGGCGCGGGTGCCTCGTCCTCGTCGTCTTCGTCGAAACCTTCGGACGCCTTCACCAGGCCGCCCGACTTCGTGTTGAGCTTCATCGCCACCGGCTTGCCACCCCAGATCTCTTCCAGGCGGTAGTAGTCGCGGATCGACGGCTGCATCACGTGCGCGACGGCCGCGCCGCAGTCGACGATGATCCACTCGCCGTTTTCTTCACCTTCGGTGCGCAGCACGTCCAGGCCCGCGGCACGCACGGCATCGCGGATGCTGGCCGCGAGGGCCTTGGTCTGACGGTTGCTGGCGCCCGACGCCACGATCACGCGCTCGAACAGCGGCGACAGGTGCTCGGTGTTGAAGACCACGATGTTCTGGGCCTTGACGTCTTCGAGACCATCGACGATGGCGCGTTGCAGTTTGCGGATGTCCATTAATTCTTCTACTCGGTTCGAATCGGGAGGGGGTTCAGGTCACGCCTGAGCGACTCGGTATAGGTGGTGGTCGGCAATATAGCGCGCTACAGGCGTGCCGACCAGCGCCGTGACGTCCAGCCCGGCCGCGGCGCGCGTGCGCACCGTGGTGGCTGAATGGGGGAGTGCCGGCATCTCGACGATGCGCAGCGCGTGGGAAACACCGGCCAGGCCGGGGGCGGCGCGGACGGCATCGCCATCGCGCGCGGCCACCGCCAGGCCGGCGAGCGTGAGGATCTCGCGCCAGTCGTGCCAGGTGTCGAAACGGGCGTACTGATCCTGGCCGAGGACCAACCACCAGCGCGTGCCGGGCTGCTCGAGGTGGAGCTGGCGCAGCGTGTCGACGGTGAAGCTGGGATCGTCGCGGTCGAGCTCGCGCACGTCGATGGAGAAGCGCGGCTCGCCCTCGGTGATGCGTTGCAGCATCGCGACGCGGTCGGCGCCGGACGCGGGCCGGCGGTCGGCCTTGTGCGGCGACTGGCGCGCGGGCAGCCAGACGAGCTCGTCCAGCGGCAACTGCGCGAGCGCGGCCTCGGCGAGCGCGCGATGCGCGAGGTGTGGCGGGTCGAAGCTGCCGCCGAAGAGTCCAGCGGAGCGGGTGGGGTTCGTCAGGGGGTGATCCAGTCGCGCGGACGCAGGAAGTCCGTGTAGAGGGTGGCCTCGGGCGTGCCGTCTTCGGGCGCCCATTGGTAGCGCCACGTGGCCAGTGGCGGCATCGACATCAGGATGGCCTCGGTGCGCCCGCCCGATTGCAGGCCAAACAGCGTGCCACGATCCCACACGAGGTTGAACTCGACGTAGCGCCCGCGGCGATAGGCCTGGAAATCGCGCTCGCGTTCGCCGTACGGCAGCGCGCGGCGGCGCTCGACGATGGGCAGCCAGGCGGCCACGAAGGCGTCGCCGACCGAGCGCAGCATCGCGAAGCCTTGATCGAATCCGAGTTCGCTGAAATCGTCGAAGAAGATGCCGCCGATGCCGCGTGGCTCGTTGCGGTGCTTGAGGAAGAAGTACTCGTCGCACCAGGTCTTGAAGCGCGGGTACAGCGTGTCGCCGAACGGCACGAGGGCGTCGCGGCAGGTCGCGTGGAAGTGGCGCGCGTCCTCGTCGAAACCGTAGTACGGCGTCAGGTCCATGCCGCCGCCGAACCAGAACACCGGCGTGGCGTCCTTCGGGAATGCGCAGAACATGCGCACGTTCATGTGGACGGTCGGCACGTACGGGTTGCGCGGGTGGAAGACCAGCGAAACACCCAATGCCTCGAACGGCGCGCCCGCCAGGTGGGGCCGGTGCTGGGTCGCCGAGGGCGGCATTGCCGCGCCGTGCACGTGGCTGAAACTGCAGCCGCCGCGCTCGATCAGGGCGCTGTTCTCGATCAGGCGCGTGTGGCCGTCACCGGTCAGCTTGCCGTCGTCGGGACGCACCCAGCTGTCACTCAGGAACGTGGCGCCGTCCACTGCCTCGAGTTCGGCAATGATGCGGGCGTGCAACCCGAGCAGATACGCACGGACGCCGGCGACGTCGGGCGTCGAGGCGCAGGGAGAAGCCGGATGACTGCTCATGTTCAACGCAGCCGCACCGGCGCGGCCAGTTCGGCGCGCTTGCCCGCGCGGCCGCCCAGGCGCTGTTCGAAGCGGGCCATGTCGGCGTCCGGGTCGCTGCTCAGGCGCCAGGCCGAGTCGATGCCGACCTCGCGCCGCGGGTAGTCGATAAAGGCCAGCGCCACGGGCACGCCGGCCTGCAGCGCCACCTGGCGGAAGCCGCTGCGCCAGCCGGGCGTGAGCTGGCGCGTGCCTTCCGGCGACAGCGCCAGCCACATGAATTCATCGCGCTCGCGCGCCTCGCGCAGTCGCTGCGCCATCTGGCCGACGACGCCGTTGGGCGCGTCGCGCAGCACGGGAATGCCGCCGACCCAACGCAGCCAGCGCCCGAACAGCGGGAAGTCGAACAGCGTCGCCTTGCCCCAGAACGTCACGTGCAGGCCGATGGCCCACTTCGCGAGCATGGCCCAGATGAAGTCCCAGTTCGACGTGTGCGGATAGACGACGATCACGCCCTGCCGCGCGGGCAGCCCGTCGCCGTCGTGCAGGCGCCAGCCCGCCAGGCGCAGCACGGCGCGCGCCACGGCGCTGCCCGCGAGCCGCACCGGACGGGCGCTCAGCTCGGTCGGGCCGGTGGCGACGTGCGGGCCCAGGCGTGCGGGCCCGGAGGCCGCCATGTCGCGGCCGCCAGCGTCCCAGCACTCAGCGTTTGTGGATCGCACGATGCCCGATGTCGCTGCGGTGTTGCTCGCCGTCGAAATGCACGTGGCGCAGCGTCTCGTACGCGCGCTGCTGGGCGGCACGCGTGGAGTCGCCCAGCGCGGTGACGCACAGCACGCGGCCTCCGGTCACCGTGGTGACGTCGCCGGCCAGCGCAGTGCCGGCGTGGAACACGACGGCCTCGTCGGCGTCGGCCGGCAGGCCGGTGATGCGGTCGCCCTTGCGCGGCGCATCGGGATAGCCGGCAGCGGCCATCACGACGCCCAGCGCGACGCGGCGATCCCATTGCAGGTCGACCTGGTCCAGCGTGCCGTCGGTCGCGTGCATCAGCACCTCGGCCAGGTCGCTCTTGAGGCGCATCATGATCGGCTGCGTCTCGGGGTCGCCCATGCGGGTGTTGAACTCGAGCGTCTTCGGATGGCCCTGGGCATCGATCATCAGGCCGGCGTACAGGAAGCCGGTGAACACGATGCCGTCCTTGGCCATGCCTTCGACGGTGGGCGAGATGATCTCGTGCATCACCTTGGCATGCACGTTGGGCGTGACGATGGGCGCCGGCGAGTACGCGCCCATGCCGCCGGTGTTGGGGCCAGTGTCGCCGTCGCCCAGGCGCTTGTGGTCCTGGCTCGACGCCAGCGCGACCACGTTCTTGCCGTCCACCATCACGATGAAGCTGGCCTCTTCGCCAACGAGGAACTCCTCGATGACGACGCGCGGCACGTCGTTATGCTGCACCGCGAGGCCGCCTTCGGGCTTGAGCATCCAGTCGACGGCGGCGTGCGCCTCGTCGACGCTGGTCGCGACGACCACGCCCTTGCCCGCCGCCAGGCCGTCGGCCTTGACGACGATGGGCGCGCCCAGCTTGTCGACGTAGGCGTGGGCGGTGGCGAGGTCGGTGAACGTCTCGTACGCCGCGGTGGGGATGCCGTGGCGCTTCATGAAGTTCTTGGAGAACGCCTTCGAGCTCTCGAGCTGCGCAGCGGCCTTGGTCGGGCCGAAGATGCGCAAGCCGTGCGAACGGAACACGTCGACGACGCCTTGCGACAGCGGGCCTTCCGGGCCGACCACCGTCAGCGAGATCTTCTCGGCGATGGCGAACTGGGCCAGCGCCTCGGGATCGGTGATGGCGACGTTGACCAGCCGGCGATCGGCCGCGGTGCCGCCGTTGCCGGGGGCCACGAACACGCGCTGAACACGTTCGCTCTGGGCGAGCTTCCAGGCCAGCGCGTGTTCGCGCCCGCCGCCGCCGATGACGAGAATCTTCATTCGGAAAGTACCGCGTTGTGATAGACGTCCTGGACGTCATCGAGATCTTCAATGACGTCGAGCAGCTTCTGCATGCGCGCGCTGTCGTCGCCTGCCAGCTCGACGTTGCTTTCGGGGCGCATCGTCACCTCGGCGCCGTCGGGCGTCAGCCCCGCGGCCACCAGCGCCTTCTGCACGGCCTCGAATTCGGTCGGGGCGCAGAGCACCTCGATCGAGCTGTCGTCGTGCGTGACCACGTCGTCGGCGCCGGCTTCCAGCGCCACTTCCATGACCTTGTCTTCCGACGCGCCCGGCGCGAAGATGAACTGGCCGACATGCTTGAACTGGAACGCCACCGAGCCTTCGGTGCCCATGATGCCGCCCCACTTGGAGAACGCGTGGCGCACCTCGGCCACCGTGCGAACCTTGTTGTCGGTCATCGTGTCGATGATCACGGCCGCGCCGCCGATGCCGCGGCCTTCGTAGCGGATCTCCTCGTAGCTGACGCCTTCGAGGTTGCCGGTGGCCTTGTCGATGTTGCGCTTGACGGTGTCGGCGGGGAGGTTCACCGCCTTGGCCTTCTCGATGGCCAGGCGCAGGCGCGGGTTCATGCCCGGGTCGCCGCCGCCGGTGCGGGCGGCCACCATGATTTCACGGATGACGCGCGTCCATTCCTTGCCGCGCTTCTCGTCCTGGCGGCCCTTGCGATGCTGGATATTGGCCCATTTCGAGTGCCCGGCCATAAGAAAACGCTCCTGGATGCGACGCAGCCCGGCGCAATGACCTCGCCGGGCGGAATTTTGGGGGAAACCAGCATTTTAGCTGGCCGCCCGAGGCGCGGACGCGACGCCGCGGCCGCGCACCCCCAACCCCGGTGCTTTCGCGGAAATGGTCATGCGCTCAGCGTCGTTGCCGGTGACACGTCCGCTGGCTAGACTGGCCTGCTGCGACGCCTTGCCCACGCGACTGCGGCGTCACACCCATCAACGGAGAACCACCATGACCTTGCGCCTTGGCGACATCGCCCCCGACTTCGAGCAGCAATCCAGCGACGGCCCCATCCACTTCCACCAGTGGCTGGGCGACAGCTGGGGCGTGCTCTATTCGCACCCGGCTGACTTCACGCCGGTGTGCACCACCGAGCTGGGCATGACGGCCAAGCTCTCAGGCGAGTTCAAGAAGCGCAACGTCAAGGTCATCGCGCTGTCGGTCGATCCGGTCGAGCAACACGTCAAGTGGATCGCGGACATCAACGAGACGCAGAACACGACGGTCAACTTCCCGATCCTGGCCGACGCCGACAAGAAGGTCGCCAACCTCTACGACATGCTGCACCCCAACGCCAGCGCCACCGCCACGGTGCGCTCGGTGTTCGTGATCGACCCCAACAAGAAGATCCGCCTGACGCTGACCTACCCGGCCAGCACCGGCCGCAACTTCGACGAGATCCTGCGCGTGATCGATTCGATGCAGCTCACCGACTCGCACAGCGTGGCCACGCCGGTGAACTGGAAGGACGGCGACCCGGTGGTGATCGTGCCGTCGCTGCAGGATCCCGAGCTGCTCAAGGCCAAGTTCCCCAAGGGCTGGGACGTGGTGCGCCCGTACCTGCGCATCACGCCGCAGCCGGACAAGTGAACCCCCGGTGAATACCGCCGCAGACAGCCCCCAAGGGGCCGTCGGCCTTGCTCCGGAGCGGCCGAGCGCCGCGGCCGCCGGCTTGCGCCCTTCGATCAACGGCTGAGCCGGGTCTGCGGCGCACTGCAGGCCACAACGGGACGCCGGGGTTGACGGGCCTCGGTGGGTGGAGGGAGCGGGACACGCGTCGCGCTCCCTTTTCCTTTTTTGCAGGCAAACTCCTGGTCGTGAGCGAACCTTCGAACCCGATTGCCCCACCCCTGCTGGTGGCCTGCCTGTGCGCGCAGTGGTGCCGCACCTGCGATGCCTACCGTGAAACGCTCGTCGCCGTGAAGGCGGCCATCGCCCTGGGTCACCCCGTGGCCGCCACGCGCTTCGTCTGGATCGACATCGAGGACGAGTCCGACCTCGTCGGTGACCTCGACATCGAGGACTTCCCCACCATCCTGCTCGCGCGCGCCGACCAGCTGCTGTTCTTCGGTCCGGTGACGCCGCACGCGCAGACGCTCGACCGCCTGGTGCGCAGCGCGCTCGACACGCACCTGCCGCCGCTCGCGCCCGCCACGCTCGGGCCTGACGTGCGCGCGCTGCCTGCACGACTGCGCGCGCACGCCGACCTGTAGACGGGTCAGGCCACGCGCAACTTGCGCTTCGTCTTGCAGCCCCGCTCGATATCGATCTTGATGTCACCCGCGAACTCGCGCAGCTGGGCCGCGAGCCGGTGGCGCAGCCAGCGGCCCACCAGGCGGCCGACGACGGGACGCAGCGGCTGGGTCAGCGTCAGCTCGACCAGCGTGCCGGTGCGCGCACCGTCGTGGCTGCGCCAGAAGCGGGCGACGATCGAGCGGCCCCAGTGCGAGCCAGCCACGCACTGGTCGAGCACGCTGCCGTCGGGGCGCTCGTGGCGTTCGTAGAGGTCGCGCGTGGTGCGCCAGCCCGAGCGCGCCATGCACTCGAAACGCGGCCCCGTGGGCCCGGGAGCGAGCTGGCGCAGGCGTTCGCGCGGGTGCAAGCACGAGACCTGGCGGTGATGCAGGTCGACGTAGTGGGCACGGGCGACGTCCGGGCCCGCGGCGACCCACTCGTCGTGCTGGACTTCGATGTAACCTGACATGAGCTCCCCTTTTGGTGGCCTGCCGCGGCACGACCGGGCGCGGCGGGATCAAGGGGAACTACGGGAAGCCCGCACCGGCGGATTCAGGCGTGCGGACAAATCCGCACCCGGCGCAGGGGTTCAGGCCCGCAGCTGCACCGGGAATCAGGCGGCCAGCTTCGCTGGCGTGGCATACCAGAGCGCCGCGAAGAAGTGGCACGTGGTGCCCGCCAGCACGAACAGGTGCCAGGCGAAGTGCATGTACTTGGCGCGCGAGTCGAAGATGAACACCACGGCGCCCAGCGTATAGGCCAGCCCGCCGGCCAGCAGCCACAGCAGCCCCGCGGTGGGCATCGCGTGGATCAGCGGGCCGGCGGCCAGCAGCGCCGACCAGCCCATTGCGACGTACAGGCCGGTGGACCACAGCGGGTGCTTGAGCCTGTCCAGCAGCTTGACGGCGATGCCGGCGGCGGCCATGGCCCAGACGACCCCGAACAAGGTCCAGCCCCAGCGGCCGTTGAGCACGCCGAGTGCGAACGGCGTGTAGCTGCCCGCGATGAACAGGTAGATCGCCGCGTGGTCGACGCGCCCCAGGAACTCCTTGACCTTGCCCTCGGGCAGCGCGTGATAGAGCGTGGACGACAGGTACAGCAGCATCATCGTCACCGAGAAGATGCTCACGGCGACAACGTTGACGGCGGTGCCATGGCGCGCGGCCATGACGACGAGGATGGGCAACGAGGCAATGGCCAGCAGGAAGCCCAGGCCATGGCTGATCGCGTTGGCGATCTCTTCGCCCAGCGTCTGCGGGCGGTCTCTCGCGATGATGTCGGTGGTCATGATGCGAATCCTACTGGCTTTGCGGACGGACTTTGTGACGTTGAGGCAAAGTGCGTACCCGCACTTCGCCCCGCGTCATGCGCCCGTCAGCCCCGATGCGCCATCGGGCGACCCAGCGCCATGCTGTCGCGCACGTGCGTGATCGCCTGCGTCGGCCGCAGCGCCTCGGCCGCGACCTGCACCGCGTTCGGCGCGACCGCTGCGAGCGACGGCATGCCGTAGACCGTCTGGAACAGGTCGTCCGCGCCCCAGGCGTGGCCCTGCGCGGCGGCGGCGATCGGGGTCAGCCAGTCGAACTTGACGTCGGCATTGCCGTTGATGGCCAGCGCGTAGGTGAAGCCGCCGGTGGTGAACTGCAGCACCGTGCCCTGCCCCGGCAGCCAGCCGCCCTTGGAGCCGGTGAACGCGCCCGACGCGGCGTCGTGCGCCACCCAGTCCAGGCCGTAGTAGCCGTGCGAGCCCTGGCCCTGGGCGGTCTGCAGCGTGGTGGTGGCATTGGCGGCGTCCTGCAACTGCGTCGTGATCGTCGCGGCTGTCAGCACCGGGTTGGCGCTGGTGACGCTGAACATCGCGCCCAGGCGGGCCATGTCCACCACCGAGGCCGACATGCCGCCCGCGCTGGTGAACATCTCGTAGTCCAGCGCGCCGTAGTGCGTGGGCGCCAGCTTGCCGCCGGGCTCGCGCACCGTGGGCAGCACCTCGAACGGGAACAACGGCCAGCCGGCGGCCGGGTCGTACACCGTCATGTGGTGGCGGGCGTCTCCGGCCACCTGGTGCGCCGCGTCGCTGCGCGAGCCGTGCGTGTGCGATTGGTGCAGCGGCGTGAGCACCAGTTCCTTGAGCGCCTGCTCGAAGGTGGGCGAGCCATGCACCTTGGCGATGATCTCGCCCAGGAACATGTAGTCGAAGTTGCCGTACACCGAGTTGTGCTTGTCGCCGGGCGCGCCGGTGAGCATCTGGGTGGTGGCGTAGCTCAGCAGCTGTGCGTGCGTGGCCGGCAGCGCGGCGCCGGCGGCCTGCGCGGCGGCCGCGCTGGAGTACATCAGGCCCTGGTTGATGCCCGAGTCGCTTTCCATCAGGTGCTTGATCGTGATGTCGGCCCAGCGCGGGTCGAGCGGCGCGCTGCCGTTCGGCTGCTTCAGGTGCATCAGGCTCTGCACCTTGGTGTTGAGCGTGATCGAGGGCGTGTCCTGCAGCAGGCGCATCATCGCGACGCCGGCGAAGGTCTTGGAGCAGCTGGCCTGGCGGAACGGCGTCTGCGGCGTCAGGTCGGGGTAGCCCGCTTCGGCGAAGGTGTAGCCCTTGGCGTAGACCAGGCGGCCGCCCCGCGCGATGGCCAGGCCGGCGCCGCGCAGGTTCTCCGTCTGCAGGTATTGGTTCATCACCGCATCGATGGCGGCCAGCGTCACCGGGCCCTGGTTGCGCAGCGTGCGCGGGTCGGTCTCCTCGCGGGTGACGAACAGCGCGGCGATGCGCGCGTTGGCGCCCATGCCGCGGCCCGATACCTGCAGGGGCATCAGTCCGGCCTTGGCCTGCTTGTCGAATTCGGCCTGGTACTGCGCCGGCGTCATCGCGCCGCGGGAGACCCACGCACCGATCGTCGAATCGGCGTAGCACTCGGTGACCATGGCCGCCGGCGCCAGCGCGATGTGCAGCGGGCGCCCCCAGGTGGAGGTCACGGCGTCGAAGCGTTGCTGCACGCGTGCCGCGCCGTCCTCGGGCGTCTGCGCATTGATGGCAGGATCGAAGCCGTCGACCGTCCAGGCCACGTTCTTCGTGTTGGGCACCCAGACCGCGGCGAAGCGCGGGTTGGCGTCGTCGCCGAACACGTCCACCCATTGCAGGATGCGGCCGGCCTTGTGCTGCGCGGTGTTGCTCGCCTCGAACTGCGCCTTGCTCATGTCGAGGTTGTGCGCTGGCAGCGGGTTCATCGGCTTGAAGCTCGCGGCGTAGGTCGCGTGGCCTTCGGCGCCGGTGGCGGCCACCAGGTACAGCCCCCGGCCGATCGCCGCGTTGGACGTCACGTCGGCCTGCAGTTGCGCCAGCGTGCGCGGGAACACCTGCGACTCGGCGTGGATGGCCGCGCGCTTGATCATCACCGCGGCGAACAGCGGGTGCGCCGGATCGTCGTAGATCGACAGCGACAAGGTGCGAAAGCCGAGCGCGGCCCACTTGTCGACCAGCGCCTTGTGGTCGGCGATGCCGGCGCCGTGCCAGGCGACGGTGTTGTGCGTCGTCAGCGCGTCGTGCGCGCTGGCGTCGTGGGCCTGGATCGGGCTGGAAGATTGCGACATGGAGGTGTCTCGTGTTGATTGGAGTGCCGCGACTTTGAACCTCGCTGCCCTCGCCTCCATCCCCCGGAATGCGGTCTTCCGTGCCGCGTTCTAGGGGCTATCGAGATGCGTCGGCAACGCTGCCGGCGCTATCGGCGAGCACGGGCCGGGCCTCTACGGCCGGGTCGCCACGAGGTTGATCAGGGTTTCTTCTCGCACCGCCGGCGGCTTGATGCGCAGCACGCGCTCCACCAGGCCCAGGTCCTCGCGGCTCCACCAAAGGAACGGGTAGGACACCTGCGCGTCCGGCACCACGAAGCCCGCGGCGCGCACCAAAGCCAGGTATTGCGGCGCGGTCTTCTGCACTTCCATCGGATGGCGGAAAAGCAGCCGGATGACCCACGAGTGGATGTAGCGCCGCGTCGATTCCGCGAACAGCAGCACGCCGCCGGGCTTGAGCACGCGGAAGAACTCGGCGATCGCCTTGTCCTGGTCGACGAGGTGATGGAAGGTCTGGTGGCAGAACAGCAGGTCGACGCTGGCGTCGGGCAGCGGCAGCGCGGCGCTGCTGGCGCGCACCACCTCCACCGGCGCGCCGCTGGCGCTGCGCAACGCCGCCACCTCGCGCGTGGCCGACTCCACCATCTTGGGCGCGATGTCGAAGCCGACCAGGCGCTCCGGCTTGAAGCGCGCATTGAGCTTGGCCAGCGAGCGGCCCCAGCCGCAGCCGACGTCGACCACGACGGGGTAGTTGGCGCGCCGGGCCGGGATCATCGGGTCGAGATCGCGCAGCGCGACCTCCAGCACGTGCACGTCCCAGGTGGGCGTCTGCAGGAACCAGTCGCCGAACGCGGTTTCGGGGATGTAGTCGGGCAAGGGCTTGGCGGTGGTCATCGGTATCTTGTTTTCAGGCCGTCGAGGCGGCGTGGGCGACATGCCAGAAGGAACTCGTCGTCGCGGCCGGATCGAGTCCGTCGCAGTCGACGTCGGCCAGGTCCCGCGCATTCGCGCAGCAGACCGCGACGTGCAGCGGCGGCGCCGCCCACACGCGTACGTTGGCCCGAGCGGGCTCGCACGCGCGAGCGACGATCCGGCGAAAATCCCACGGCACGGCGCCCGGCGGGCTGGCCTTGAACCACGCCTCCTTGGCCGTCCAGCGGGCCAGCAGGGCCGGCTCACGCCGGTCGTCGGGCAAAGCGAGCCAGTCGGGCAGCTCGGCCGCCGCGAGCATCAATGAGGCGCGCTCGCCGGCATCGCTGTGCGCGGACCGAGCGCATTCGATGTCGACGCCCACGCGCACGTCGGCGATGGCCGCGGCCACCCAGCCGAGTCGGTGCGAGAGACTGGCGGGCACCGCAGTCGCCTCGCCATGAGCGGACGTTGCGCGTGCAACAGGCGCCGTGCCGGGCTCCGCGGACACGTCCCAGGCCTGGCCTGGCACGCCTGTCTGCGCCCGCAGCAGCGTGCGCAGCAGGCCACGGCTCGCCACGAATTCGCGCTGCGCGGCCGGCGCCAGGCCGCTCCAGCGCAGACGCTCGCCCTCGCCCATCCATCCGGGCGCCAGGGCGCCGCCGGCGTCCGCAGCGGCCTGCGTCCGGGCGACGGCGACCCGCAGCATCGCCGACGTCGTCTTACTTGCCGACGGTGGCGTAAGTGCCCTTCAGTGCTATGCCGGCCATGAAGGCGCCGTCGGAGCACTGGATGTCGGTCGGGCTGGTGAAGGCCACCTTCTCGCTGTAGCTGGTGATCTCGACCACCGCGTTGGCGCCGTCACGCTTGGCCTTGTCCTGCAGCTTCATCAGCGCCGACAGCGCGTTCCAGCGGCAGGCCACCTCGGCCGACTTGTTGAACGCATTGGTCTTGGCATTGGAGGTGTCCTCGCCGAACTTCTTGATGACCTTGGGCGTGGGCGCGCCGGCCAGGTAGAACTTGATCGTGCCGTCCAGCTTGCCCTGGGCCTCGGGCATCTCCAGCACGGATTGCAACGTGACGGTGACGGCATTGTTGCGGGCCATGGCCGGGGTGGCGGCGATGAGGGCGAGAACGGAAACGGCGATGAGCTTTTTCATGGAAGTCTTCACTGGATGGTTGTTGACGAGATCACTTGGCCGGGCTGAGCGTGGCACTGTGGATGGCGGTGTTGAGGTTCTCGATCCACTGGTTGTACTTCGGATGGACCGACGTCTTCTTGTCGGATTGCACGTAGTTCAGGTTCGCGCTGCTCTTGTAGTTGATCTGGTAACCCGCGGTGTCGTAGGCCACGTCGACCACCGCCTGGTGTTGGCCGCTGTCGGCCTCCAGCGTCAGGACGCCCGGCTTGTCACCGACGACCTTCCAGCTATGCACGGAACCGCCCGCGATGATCGCGTCGTGCACGGCCTTGTCGGTCAGCGGCGTCGGCGTCGAGATGGTCTGGCGACCGAGTTCGATCATGTTCGACGAGCGCGCCGTCGCCAATCCCACGACGGTGGTCAGCGAAGCGGCCACGAGTAGCGCGCGCAGGGTGGTGTTGGACTTCATCTTGCTGTTTCCTCTTCAGTTGATTGTGTTGTTGTCTCGCAGCGCGGATTTTCGCGTCGGCTGGTCATTGCTTCGCGTCGCTGGCGGCCTGTTCGGCGGCCTGAGCCTTGGCAAGCGCGTGCTGCGCCAGGTCGTTGTCGAAGGCCGCGTTGGTTTCCGTGCCGCTCCAATCGACGATGTCCTTGGCCAGCGTCTCGGAGATACCTTCCAGGATGGCGCAGGTGCCCTCGAACGGCCCAGCGAAACCGCCGCGGCTCTTGCGGATGAACGAGCGGGAGCGTACCGGCTCGCCGTCCGTCAGCTCCTCGACGCGCACAGTGAGGCTCTTGGAGCCTGTCCAGCCGCCGCCGCCGATGCCGCCGCTGCCCAGGATCGTGACGCGCAGGGTGACACCCTCCGAGCCGGTCGCCGTCCCGGGTCGGCCGGCCCGCTTCTGGATTTCGCCGCCGATGTCCGTCGCCAGCTTGTCCTGCAGCTTGCACGACTCCTTGGTCTTGTTCAACACGCTGGTGGCGTACTCATACGAGACAGGCAACAGCAGCGACACCGGCTGGGCCGCGTGTGCAAGGCCGGCGACGGACAGCGCCGCGGCGATCAGCAAGGTTCTTGGCGAAGGTTTCACGTCGTTCGGTCCTTGCTTGACAGGTCGGCCGGCGCACTCGCAGCGCTCGGCGAAAAGAGTGGCTTCAGCTCCAGCGCCGGAAGATCAACGACGTATTGATCCCCCCGAACGCGAAATTGTTGCTCATCACGACGTCCGTCTCGATGAACCGCCCGTTGCCCGTGATGTAGTCCAGCGCGCCACAGCGGGTGTCGACTTCCTCGAGATTGAGCGTGGGTGCGAACCAGCCCTCGCGCATCATCTCGATGGTCATCCACGCCTCCAGCGCGCCGCAGGCACCCAGCGTGTGGCCCATGAAGCTCTTGAGCGAGCTGATCGGCATGTGCGTGCCCAGCACCTCGCTGGTGGCCTGCGACTCGGCCAGGTCGCCCTGCTCGGTGGCGGTGCCGTGCGCGTTGACATAGCCGATCGAGTCGGGCGTCAGGCGCGCATCGACCAGCGCGAGACGCATCGCCTGCGCCATCGTCGCGGCGTTCGGGTGGGTGACGTGGGTGCCGTCGGAGTTGGTGCCCCAGCCCAGCAGCTCGGCGTGGATCCGGGCGCCGCGCGCGAGCGCGTGCTCGAGCTCTTCGAGCACCAGCGTGCCGGCACCCTCGCCCAGCACCAGGCCGTCGCGCTTGCCGTCGAACGGACGCGGCGTCAGCGAGGGAGCGTCGTTGCGCACGCTGGTGGCGAACAGGGTGTCGAACACCGCGGCCTCGGTGGCGTCGAGCTCCTCCGAGCCGCCCGCCAGCATCGCCACCTGGCGGCCGCTCTGGATCGCCTCGAACGCGTAGCCGATGCCCTGGCTGCCCGAGGTGCAGGCGCTGGACGTGGTGATCAGGCGTCCGGTGAGCCCGAAGAACACGCCGATGTTGACAGCCGCCGTGTGCGACATCATCTTGATGTAGGTGTTGGCGGTGATGCCTTCAGTGGTCTTCTCGTTCATCATGCGGCCGAAATCGCCCAGCGCATGCGGACTGCCGGTGGACGAGCCGTAGGACACGCCCATGCGCCCGCTTGCGAGCAGCGGGTCGCCCAGCAGGCCCGCGTCGATCAGCGCGAGTTCGCTGGCGCGCGTGGCCATGACCGCGACGCGGCCCATGCTGCGCATCGACTTGCGGTTGTAGTGCGCGGGCAGGTCGAACGGCTTCACGGGCACGCCCAGCCGGGTGTTGAGCCCGTCGTACTGACCCCATTCGTCCATGACCTGGACCGCATTGCGGCCGCTCTTGAGCGCCGCGAGAACGGTCGGCCAGTCGTGGCCGAGCGGGCTGATGGCACCGAATCCGGTGACGACGACGCGCTTCATCCGATCATCCCTCCGTTGACCGAGATGACCTGGCGCGTGATGTAGGCCGCCTCCGGCTTGAGCAGGAAGGCGACCAGCGCGGCGACCTCGTCGGGGGTTCCCATGCGACGCAACGGGATGATCTTCATCGCTTCCTCCAGCACCTCGGGCGCCACCATCTCGGTGTCGATCAGCCCGGGCGCCACGCAATTGACGGTGATGGCACGCTTGGCGAGCTCGACGGCCAGCGACTTCGTCGCCGCGATCACGCCCGCCTTGGCGGCACTGTAGTTGGTCTGGCCGCGGTTGCCCATCAGCGCCGATACCGAGGCCAGCGTGACGATGCGGCCCGGCTTGCGGCGCTGGATCATCGGCATCACCACCGGGTTGAGCACGTTGAAGAAGCCGTCGAGGTTGGTATGGATGACGGCATCCCACTCCTCGCCGCTCATCGCGGGAAACGCGTTGTCGCGCGCGATGCCGGCGTTGCAGACGACGCCGTAGTAGGCCCCGTGCTGCTCGATGTCGGCCAGCAGCGCGGCGGACGCGGCGGCGCGGTCGGCCACGTCGAACGCGAGCACGCGCGCCGACACGCCCAGCGCCGAGGCCTCGTCGGCCACCGCGCGCGCCTGCTCGAGGCCCGTGCGGCAATGCACCACCACGTCGTGGCCGTCGCGCGCCACCGCGAGCGCGATTGCGCGCCCGATGCCGCGGCTCGCGCCGGTTACCAGCACCGTCTTGCCCTGGCCTGCCCTGTTCGTCTCTGTCGTCATTCTTGTCCTTCCCCCGGGCCGTTCTGCGACGTCCCTTCCTCTGCATTTTGCGGCGGCTCGAACACGCTCAGCCGCCCGCTCGCCAGCACGCGGCCAGCCTGCGTGATGCGGCAATCGAACATGCCCAGGCCATTGCTGCCCATCAACTCGCACTGCGCGAACACCTGCAGCACGCTGCCGACCTCGAAACTGGACACCAGCGCTTCGTAGCGACGGCTGCCCAGCAAGTAGCCGATTCTCGGCGATCCGCCTTTGGCCCGGCCGCGCGCGCCCGACCAGGCCGCCACGGCTTGCGCCATGTACTCGATGCCTATCCATGCCGGCACGCCGTCGTCGGTGACGAACAGGCCCTGCGCGGGAACCACCACGCAGGCCAGGATCGTCTGGTCGTCGCAGTGCTCCACCGTCGTCAACAGGTTCATGGCGCCACGGTGCGGCACCCACGCGTCCATCGCGTGCGGCGGCCACGCGGGCGTGGCGTGCGCGGCGTTGGTCATGGCTGGGCGAACAGCAACGATGCGTTGCTGCCTCCGAACGCGAACGAATTGCTCAGCACATGGCGCACCGGCCGGCCGAGCGACATGCCCGGCGCGACGGGACTCAGCGCCGGCAGCGCGGCGTCGACGACGCCGTCCCACCAGTGCACCGGCAGCCGGCCCGTCGGGTTGTCGACCAGCGTGTGCCACGCGAAGGCCGCCTCGATGGCGCCGGCCCCGGCCAGCGCGTGGCCGGTCAGCGGCTTGGTGGAGCTCACCGGCACCGCGCGACCCAGCACGCGTTCCACCGCGAGCGACTCCATCGCATCGTTCTGCTCGGTGGCGGTGCCGTGCAGGTTGACGTAGTCGATCTGGTGCGGCGCGATACCGGCGCGGGCCAGCGCACGTTGCATCGCCTCGGCAGCGCCACGGCCGCTCGGTTCCGGCGCCGACATGTGGTGCGCGTCGGCGCTCTCGCCCCAGCCGGCCAGCCGCACCGGGCCTTCGTCGCGCCCCATGAGGAACAGCGCGGCGCCTTCGCCGATGTTGATGCCGTGTCGATTGGCGGACAAGGGATTGCAACGCTCGGCCGAGACCGCATCCAGCGCGGAGAAGCCGGCGATCGTGAAGCCCGACAGCGCGTCGCCACCGCCGGCGACAACCGCATCGACCAGCCCCGACCGCAGCAGCCGCGCACCGGTGGCCAGCGCCTTGGCGCCCGACGAGCAGGCCGTGGAGATGACGTAGGCCGGTCCCGTGACGCCCAGTTGCTGCGCGACGCACTGCGCCGCATTGCCCATTTCCTGCAACGCGTAGTCGTAGCGCGGCGGCCAGCCGAAGCCGGCGTGGAACTGATGCACAGCCGCGACGCCTTCATCGAGACCCGCGGTGCTGACACCCAGCACCACGGCCACGCGGCTCGGGCCGAAGCGGTCGACGGCAGACTGGATGCGCTCGCGCAGCGGGGCCAGCGCGGCCAGCAGCAGCGCGTTGTTGCGGCTGCGCTGCTTGTCGGGCAAGCCCTGCAGCGACGGCAACGGCGTCGTCACGCCGCCCAGGTGCAGCACGCGGCCCGGCGTGTGCAGGTCGGTGGGCACGACGCCGGAAGGCGCGTCGGCCCACAGCCCGGCGCGGATCGCCTCGGGCGTGTCGCCGAGGGCGCAGACGCAGGATTGGGCCTGGAGATAGACGGCACTCATGGCGTGGCCAAGGACGGGGGCTGGGACTGGGTCTCGTTGCCCAGGTCGCGCGACTCGATCTTGAGCTTGAAGTGCTCGCGCCGCTGGTCGAGCTCCACCACCAGCGGGCTGAGGCGCGTGATCACGGTAACGGCCGCGCCGTCCTGCGACAGCGTGCGCACGTTGCCGTCCTCGACCAGCCGCCAGCCGGCCGGCAGCGCCGACTGGATAGCGGTGACGGGCCACAGCGTGAGCTGCAGGTCGCTGAGGATGCGCGAGCCGGAGACGGCCGGCGGCCACCAGGTCGCGCGGTTCTCGGTCAGCGTGACGCCGTCCCAGTCGAGGCGCGCGGCGACCTGGCCCATCGCGACGACGCCCATCTGCACGTGGTGGGCGTCGGCCTCCAGCAGCACATCGAGCTGCTGGTCGTGGCCCTGCGCCTGCAGCGTCAGGTGCTGCTGCAGGTTGACCGCGCGGCCCAGCAGCGCGGGCGCGAGGCGCAACTGCGGCGCCGTGCGCGGGTCAGCGGGCGTACCCGCGGACGACCCGATGGGTGCGCTCGCGCAACCCGCGAGCACGGCAGCGCCCGCGAGGCTCCATGCGACGATCAGACGCTGCACAGTTCCTCCAGCACGCCCAGGCGGCGCTTGGCTTGCGCGACGTACGGGTTCTTCTGGTCCCACGCGTAGCCAGCCAGGATGGCCGAGATCATGCGGCGGATGTCGGGCGTGTGGCGCTCGTGGAAGATGATCTTCTGGAAGCCACCGGCGTACCACGCATCGACGAAGGCGCGGAAGGTGTCCACGCCGGCCTTCAGCGGCGCGGCGTAGTCGGCCTGCCAGTCCACAGTCTCGCCGTCGAACTCGCGCGCCAGGCATTGCGTGGCCAGCGAAGCCGACTTGAATGCGATGGTGACGCCGCTCGAGAACACCGGGTCGAGGAACTCGCCGGCGTTGCCCAGCAGCGCGAAGCCCTTGCCCCACAGCGATTTCACGTTGGCCGAATAGCCGACGATCTGGCGCGCAGGCGTGTCCCACTCGGCGTCCTTCAACAGATGCGACAGCCCCGGCTCCTCGGCCAGGATCGCGCGCAGGCGCTCGTTCTCGGTGCCCGCGTACTGCGCGAGGAACGACTGTTCTGCGACGATGCCGATCGAGCAGCGGCCGTTGGAGAACGGGATCGTCCAGAACCACACGTCGGGGCGCTTCGGATGCACGGTCACGCGGATCTTCTGGCGGTCGAACGGGCCACCTTGCGGGATGTTGTCGGCCACGTGCGTGAAGATCGCGCCGCGCACGGGGAAGTTGGACGGAGTCTCGAGCTTGAGCAGGCGCGGCAGCGTGCGGCCGAAGCCGCTGGCGTCGAGGACGAAACGCGCCTCGACTTCGATCACCTTGCCGGCCGCGTCGCGCGCGGTGACGCGCGGCTTGTCGCCGTCGAGATCGATCGCGGTGACCTCGTGCTGGTAGCGGATCTCGGCGCCCATGCGCTCGGCCGCGTCGGCCAGCACCTTGTCGAACGTGCCGCGCTGCACCTGGTAGGTGGTGGCCCAGCCGTCCGAGAACTTGTCGCGGAAGTCGAACGCCGTGTACTTGTCGCCCCACGCGAACGCCGCGCCGTTCTTGTACTGGAAACCGGCCTCCACGACGTCGCGCAGCATGCCGGCGGCCTCGATGTACTCCATGCTTTGCGGCAGCAGGCTCTCGCCGATAGAAAAGCGCGGGAACTGCTCGCGCTCGAGCACCAGCACGCGGCGCCCTTGCTGGCGCAGGAAGCCGGCGGCAACGGAGCCGGCGGGGCCTGCGCCGACGATCAGCACGTCGACAGTTTCGAGAGTCATTTGAAATCCGGGGAGCGAAGAGAAACGGGGCCCGGTCGATAGCAGGGCGCTATGAACCAGACGATGAGAATTCCAAAAAGAAGCGTGAGGCCGAACGAGCGTAACGCCGGGGTGCTCGACAACGCCAACAAGCCGAACGACAGCCAGGTGCTGGCCGCGCCGAGCACCACGGCCAGCCAGGCCGAGCCCGAGTCCGTATTCTCGCGTTCGAGCAGGAAGATGCCGTAGTCGATGCCGATGCCCAGCAGCAGCGCCAGCGCCAGCACGTTGAACAGTTGCAGCGGCTGGCCGAACAACGCCAGCAGCGCCAGCGTGCCGAGCGTGGCCACCGCGGTGGGCAACCAGGCGCGCCAGGCGCGCCGGCCGTAGCGCAGCATCAGGGCGAGCAACACCGCCGCGTGCCCGGCGATCAGCAGCAGGCCCATCAAGTGACGGTAGCGGCCCAGCAACGCGGACACCGACTGCACCTGGTCGACCCAGCGGATGCCCGGCAGGCCGTCGGCGCTGCGGGCGATGTCGGGCAGCGCCGCGAGGTCGCGCACGCCGCGCAGCATGATCACGCTGGCAAAGCCGGTGCCGTCGTCGCGCCTGGGCACGGCGCCGATCCACAGCGAGCGAGCGGCGACCGAGGCCGGCGACGCGAGCCACTGGTCGAGCGACAACGGCGCGGCATCGAAGGCCACCCGGCGCTGGGTCTCGCCAAGCACCTGGTCCACGCCGGCGACGACGCCATCCTCGACGCGCTTCGTGAGCGCCGCATCGCTGGCCTGGCGCGCTTGCGACGGCACCCAGTCGGACAGCGCGCGATAGCCGGCCAGCTCGCCGTTGGCGACGCGCGCGTCGAGGCGCGTCTTCAGCACCTCCTCGCGTTGCAGCACGTCGTCGGCACTGATGCCGCGCACCACGAAGAACTGCGCGGGGCTGGCCAGCCCCAGCAGGCGGCCGATCTCGCGCTGCGCGTCGAGCAGCGCGGGCGGCGAGCCCTGCAGCTGGCGCAGGTCGTCGTTGACATGCAGCATCGACACGCCCACGCCACAGGCCGCGGCGAACGCGGCGTGCACGATCCACGTCGTGCGCGTCGCGCCAAAGCGCGGCAAGCGCTCGAAGCTCGCGACGATCCAGTTGGCGAACGCCGTGGGACGCAGATCGCCGCGATCGATCCACGGGAACCAGCACACGGTCGTCATGAAGGTGCCGCTGATGCCCACCACCGAGAACAACGCCATCTGGCGCAGCCCCGGAAACGGCGGCAGGCCCAGCGCGACGTAGCCCAGCACGCTGGTCAGCAGCGCCAGCGCGAGGCCCGGCAACAACAAGGACATCATCGCCAGGGGAGTCTTGTCGGGCGAGCCCTGGCGGCTGGCGAAGTAGTACAGGCCGTAGTCTTCGGCGCAGCCCACCAGGCTCGCGCCGAAGACCAGCGTCAACAGGTGCACCTCGCCGAACACCCACGACGTCACCGACAAGGCCATCGCCACGCCCACCAGCAGCGACACGGCCATCAGCACGCGCGGACGCAGCGAGCGGAACGTCAGGACCGCCAGCAGCAGCACGCCGCCGAGCGAGCCCCAGCCGATCGTGTTGACCTCGAGATGGGCGCGCGACGCCGCGTATTCGGCATGCAGCGGCACGCCGCCGGCGATCACCTTGGCGCCGGGCACGGCGGCCGCCACCGCGGCCTGCGCGAGCGCGAGCGCGTCCGATATCGGCGCGTCGCCGGTCAGCGCGAACGCCGGGCCCGTGGTCTCGCGCAGCAGCACGATCCATTCGAGGCCGCCGTCGGCCAGCGCCAGCCGGCCGTCGCGCGGCCGGGCCCGCGTGTCGTTCGCGCGCGTGATCCACCACTGCGACCACAAGCCCAGCGGGTCGGCGTTCCAGTCGGCCAGCCTGAAGTCGCCAGGCTGCGCGAGCGCGGCCAATGCGCCCTGCACCAGGGACGGCGGCGCGGCGTGCTCGAGCTGCGTGCGCTGCGCCGGCGTCAGCAGGCGATCGCGGTACGGCGCGTAGAAGGCCAGCGTGTCGCGCAACGAGTCGGCGCCGGCCATCGCGCTCGCCTTGAGCGGGACCTTGCTTGAATCAATCGATTGCTGCCACGCACCCGCGGCCGCCTGCGCGCTGGCCCAGTCGGGCGCGCCGACCATCACGACGACCTGCCGCGTGACCTGATCGGCGAGCTGGCGCGTGGCGCGGCCGACCTCGGGCGCCTGCTCGTCTTGCGGCAGCAGCGCCATCACGTCGGTGGCGAAATGGCTTGTGCGCCAGAACGTCCACTGGTGCACGGCCACGACCGCGCTGAACGCCAGCCACAGCCACGCCGCCACCAGCCAGCGCAGGCGGCGCACGGGCAGCGTGTCGGCCGCCACGGTCATCAGGCAACCTCCGTGCTGCGCACTGCGGGGCGAGCGCCTTCGGGCGGCCGAGCGTCGCTCATCGCAGGCGCGCCGCCTCGTCGGGCGTCAGCGCGCCGGACGGCAGCTGGTGCGAGAAGCGGATCAGCGTGGCGTCGCCGCGCGATTCCTCGATGCGCACCGACTGCACGTCGTGCTCGCCCGCGAGCGTCGCGCGCACGAGGAACCTGGCGATGCTGGGGTCGCGCGGCGTCAGCACCAGCGTCCAGCCGGCGGCGCCGACGGATTGCGCGGCGACGTTGAACTTGTCGGCCAGCACGTCGATATCGGCAGCCAGCAGCGAGAAGATCAGCTCGTTGACCTGCTGCAGGCCGGGCTCGGCCTGCGCGTCCATCAGGTTGTTGGCGCTGCCATCGGCGTTGCGCGTGAACAGCCTGGTCTTCGTCACGACCAGCGTCGTCTCGAAGGGCTGCTGCGTGTGCCACCACACGCCCTGGCCGCGCGCGACCATGAACTCGCCGCGGGATACCAGCGGGTTCTTGAACCCCTTGAGTGTCTTCGTCTGCTCGAACTCGCCCTTGAGCACCGGCGCGATCTTCAGGCGGTCGTGGACCAGCTTGACGAACTCGGCGGCAGGGGCGGACGCGGCCGGTGCGGCGAACACCGTCGCCGCGCCCAGCGCCACCGCTGCGAACGCGCTTGCGCGCAGGATCTTCAGCACGGCGATACCCCCAGGCGTTGCCACAGCACGAGCGGGCAGACGTACTGCATTTCGCGCGTGGCCAGGTCGACTGCGACCTGGATCGACATCGCGGTGTTGATCTTGGCGCCGCTCTGCGCGTCGCGGATCACATAGTTCATCTTCAACCGGTTCTCCCACTCGACGATCTCGGCGCGCACGATCAGCTTCTGGTTGAACAGCGCCGGCCGGCTGTACTTCAGGCGCAGGTCGACCACGGGCCAGCCGTAGCCCGAGTCGCGCATCTGCATGTAGCCGTAGCCGAACTTGTCGAGCAGCGCGCAGCGCGCCAGCTCCAGGTACTTGACGTAATGGCCGTGCCAGACGATGTCCATCGAGTCGATGTCGAAGAACGGCGGGACGACCTCGATCTCGTGCGACAGGTCCGGCAGCGCTTGCCCAGTGGCCTCACGCATCGCCGTACAACTTCCATTCGCGGGCGCGCAGCGCCACCAGCAGGGCGATCAGGTCGCCGTCGAGCGCTCGGTCTTCGACGACGAACGGGATGCGCTCCTCAAGGTCGGCCTGGAACGCCTGCAGCGCGGCGCTGGGCACGACATCGTCCTGCGCGCAGCGCAGCGCGACGCCCTGGCGCGCGGCCACCAGCATCGCGACGCAGACCTGCTCGGTGAGCTCGAGCACGCGCAGGCAGTCGCGCGCGGCGATCGTGCCCATGCTCACCTTGTCCTGGTTGTGGCATTCGGTCGAGCGCGAGAACACGCTGGCCGGCATCGTCTGCTTGAGCGCTTCGGCCGTCCACGCCGACACGCTGATCTGCAGCGCCTTCAGGCCATGGTTGATCGCGGCGCGCGGGCCCGTGGCGCCGGACAGGTTGGACGGCAGGCCGTGGTTGTAGCGCGTGTCGACCAGCAACGCGAGCTGGCGGTCGAGCAGGTCGGCGACGTTGGCGACGGCGTTCTTCAGGCCGTCCATCGCGAACGCGATGTGGCCGCCGTAGAAGTGCCCGCCGTGCAGCACCTGCTCGCGCTCGCCGTCGATGATCGGGTTGTCGTTGGCCGAGTTGAGCTCGTTCTCGATCAGCTGGCGGAAGAACGGCAGCGCGTCCTCGAGCACGCCGATGACGTGCGGCGCGCAACGCAGCGAGTAGCGATCTTGCAGGCGCTGCTCGTTGCGCGCGGCGGGCTTGGCCGAATCCACCGCGAGGTCGGCGCGCACGCGCGCGGCGATGCGCTGCTGGCCGGCGTGCGGCTTGACGGCGAACAAGGTCGCGTCGAAGTGATGCGCGTTACCCGCGCTGGCGAGCACGTTGCACGCGGTGAGCCGCGACGCGAGCTTCGAGACGTAGTCGGCGCGCTCGTAGGCCAGGCAGGCCAGCGCGGTCATCACGGCGGTGCCGTTCATGATCGCCAGGCCTTCCTTCGGACGCAGGCGCAGCGGCTGGCGTCCCAGCGTGGCGAGCGCCTCGGCGGCCGGCTGGATGCGGCCCTCGAACAGCACGTTGCGCTCGCCGCACAGCGCGGCGGCGACGTAGGACAGCGGCGTCAGGTCGCCACTCGCGCCCACCGAGCCCTCGGCGGGGATCTGCGGCAGCACGTCGTGCTGCAGGAAGGCCGTCAGTTGCTCGAGCAGGTCGACACTGACGCCCGACACGCCCTGCGCCAGCGACTGCAGGCGCGTGGCCAGCACGGCGCGCGTCTCGGCCGGGTCGAGCATGCGTCCCAGGCCCACGCCGTGGTAGGCGAACAGGTGGTGCGGCAGCTCCGCGACGAGCTCGGGGGGGATCACGACCGTGCACGAATCGCCGTAGCCGGTGGTGACGCCGTAGACGACGCCGTCCTCGCGCAGCAGGCGCTCGAGGAAGTCGGCGCCGCGGCGGATGCGCGCGCGGAACTCCGCATCGACGGACAGCTCGGCGCGGGCGTCGCGGGCGGCCAGGGAGCACACGTCTTCGATCGTCAGGCGGTTGCCGTCGAAGGGGATGGAACGGGAATCAGTCATGGCGCGCAGGCGTTGGGGGAGCGGTGAGCGCCCCGGGTTGATTCCAGAAGGAAAAGAAATTGAACCATTCGTACGGCGCACGCGCCAACTGGCGTTCGACGCGCTGGGCGAAGGCGGTCGCGTGCACGACGCAGGCGCCGACGCGATCGCCGCGCGGCAGCACCACGCGCTCGGCGAGCCGCTCGAACACCACTTCGTGCGTGTCGTCCTGGCGAATGCAGCCCACCGTATAGAGCGGGCACTTGAGCAGCGACGCCAGCATGTAGGCGCCAGTCGGGAACGGGGCGTCGTGGCCGAGGAACGGCACCTGCACCGCGCTCGCGCGCCCCGCCACGATGGGCACGCGGTCGCCAGCGATCGCGATGAACTCGCCGCGCTGCACGCGCTCGGCCAGCAGCACGGCGGTGGCCGGCGAGATCTCGGTGACCTGCAGCAGCGAGATGCCGCGACCCGGCGAGAGCCGCTCGAGCATGCGGTTGAAGCGCTGGGCATGCACCGTGTGCACCAGCACCGTCAGCTTCATGCCCGGCGTGGACTCGGCCGAGGCCTGGCACATCTCGAGGCAGCCCATGTGCGCGGTGACCAGCAGCGCGCCCTGCTTCTCGCGCACCATGCGGTCGATCGACTCGCGGCCGACGAAGCGGATGCGGTCGAGGCGGTAGCGCCCGCCGACGGCCAGCATCTTGTCGAGGATGGTCTCGGCGAACGACAGGAAGTGGCGGATCGTGTCGCGCCGGCCCGGGGCGTGGCCCAGCGCGCCGGTGGCCTGCTGCAGCCGCTGCAGGTATTCGAGCGAGGCCTCGCGCGCGCCGCGGTGGATGGCCCAGTACCAGAGCACGACCGGGTACAGGACGACACGGAACGGCAGCCGTCCTCCGACGCGAAACAGCGCGTACATCAGCCACATCCCGCCGACGAAGGTCTCCTCGCCGATGGACGACCAGTGGCGCTGGCCCGTGCCCGAAGCACGCTGCTCTGCGGCGCTCATTCGCAATCCTCCGTGCTTCGCGTTGCGGCGCGAGCGCCTGCGGGCGGCCGGGCGGCGCTCATCGGGGCGACACCTTGCGCCACAGCAGCAGCGGCGAGCGCGCCAGCATGCCGAACGCGAGCCGCGTGTGCATCTTGGTGATGAGCCAGTTGTCCAGGCCGAGCCGGAAGTGCGACAGGCCGTCCTGCGGGTACGTCACGCGCGTGGGGAGGTTGACGATGCGCAGGCCGCGCCAGTGCAGGCGCACCAGCACCTCGGGGTCGAAGTCCATGCGCCGGCCCAGGCGGGCTTCGTCGAACAGCTTGACGACCGGCGCGAGCGGATAGACGCGGAAACCGCACATCGAGTCGCGGATCTCCAGCGACAGCGAGTTGATCCAGACCCAGATGTGCGTCGCATAGCGGCCGATGAGGCGGCCCATCGGCACGCTCTCGTCGTAGATCGGCACGCCACAGATGACGGCGTCGGGCTGCGCCGCGGCATGCGCGAGGAATTTGGGGATGTCGCCGGCATCGTGCTGGCCATCGGCGTCGATCTGCAGCGCGTGCGAATAGCCGGCGGCCGCCGCGGCGCGCAGGCCAGCCATCATCGCCCCGCCCTTGCCCTGGTTGAGCGCGAGGCGCACCAGGGTGACGTCGGGCGCCTGCGCCAACCCGTCCAGCACCGCGGCGCAATCGGCCGAGCTGCCGTCGTCGACGAGGATGCAGTGCAGCCCGTTGGCGCGCACGTTGGCCGCGACGGCGCCGACGGCCTCGCCGTGGTTGTAGACCGGAATCACCGCGACGGGACGCAACGCCATCACGCGGCCTCCGCCTCGGCGAACACGATGCGCCCGCTGGAATGGCGACCCGCCGTCGAGCGGTATTCGAACTGCAGCGTGGTCGTTGCGGCGTTCCAGTGCAATTCGAGGTCGAGGTGCATGCCGGGCGTGGCGGGTTGCGAGAACTTGAGGGCGTCCATGCGGACAAAGCGAGCGGGCAGAGCAAAGCGCTCGCGCGCGAAGGCGATGGCCCAGTCCACCTGCGCGACGCCGGGCAGGATCGGCGACGCGGGAAAGTGGCCGTCGAAGACCAGCAGGTCGTGCGTCAACGCGATCGAGGCCTGCGCATTCGACTCTTCGGCGATGCGCCACTTGGGCGTCGGTCGATGCGGCCGCGCGTCGGCCAAGGGCGCGAACAGCGCGCCCAGCAGCGCCTCGGTGCTCTTGCCTTGCGCGTTGACGGGCAGCGCGTCGACGAAGCGCCAGCGCCGCGGCAAGGCCACGCGGTCCACGGCGGCGAACAGCAGCCCGCGCAGCTCGGCTACCAGGGCTGGCTTGCCCAGGCGTTGCAGCTTCTCTCGGCCGGAAACGGTCAGTGCGGCGACTACCGCAGGGCGCGTGGCATGGGCGACGACGGCGCCGCCTGCGTCGGCCACGGGCCGTTCGTCGGCCAGCATCAGCACGCGGGCCTCGGCGATGTCGCCCGAGGTCGCGAGGCGTTGCTCCATCGCGGTCAGCGAGACGCGCTTCTCCTCGATCTTGACGATGCGGTCGGCGCGGCCCTGCAGCTCGAAGCCGTCCATGCCGTCGCCGGCCGGCGTCGCGCGGTCGGCGGTGCGCCACCAGGCCAGGTCGGGCAGGTGCGGCGAGCGCACGCACAGTTCGCCAGCGTCGATCTGGAACTCGATGCCGGGCAAGGGCTGCCACGTGTCGCCATGGCGCGCACGCTGGCGCCAAGCGACGCCGCCGGTCTCGGAACTGCCGTAGACCTCCACCGGCGCGACACCCAGCAGCGCCATCGCGCTCTCGGCGGCCTCGGGCGGCAGCGGGCCGCCGGACGAGAACACGCCGCGCAGGCCGGCACGCGCGGCCGACCAGTCGAGCGCGTCGGGCAGGCGGCGCAGGTGCGCGGGGCTGGCCACCAGCACCGCGGGGCCGTTGATGCGTTGAGCGATCTCTTCGTTGAACACGAGTCGCTCCGCCGCGTAAGGCCGGCCCGCGGCGAGCGGCCACAGCACGCGAAACAGCAGGCCGTAGATGTGCTGGTGCGTGACGGTGGCCCAGACCAGCGGCGGCTCGACGTCGTCGGCGACGCCCAAGCCCGCCATCGCGTCGCCCGCGGCCACCGTCTCCGGCGTGAAGTTGACAGGCGCCAGGCCGGTGTCGCACAGGGCGCCGAAGCGGGTCTCCAGCGCGTGCACCTCGGCGTCGAGTTGCGCAAGCTTCTTGGGGATCGCGAGCGGCTCGCCGTTGGTGCCGGACGTGAAGACGATCAATTGCGTTGCCTCGCGATCCAGCGCGGCGAAGCGGGCCCCGCGCGCGGGGACGGGGCGCGCGAGCGCGCCCGGCAAGTCGCCCAGGAAGCCGTCGGCGACGCCGCGCAGCCGGGCGACGGTGTCGTCCTGCATGTCGCCGGGCACGATCACGGTCTTGCCGGCATGCCAGGACCCGAAAAGCATCGTCGCGAAGTCGAAGCTGTCCTCGACGAACAGGGCCCAGCGCGCGCCGGGTCGGGCGACGAGCAGGTCGCGCCACGCCGCCACTTGCGCGGCGAAGTCCGCCTGCGACAGGCTCTCGCCACCGCGGTACGCCACCGCGGTCGAAGTCGCCGGGGTCGTGCGGGGCAAGGAGGTCAGCGGGCGCCAGCCGGCCGCATCAACCATTGATCGCTCCGTCCTGGGCGCGGGCCGCGTCCTCGGCGGCGATGCGGCCGCGCACGCGTCGGCGCACCAGCCATTCGCCGCCCATCAGCACGCCCATCGCGACGTACGACAGCAGGCCGTTGTACAGCGCCCAGACGGCCGCGCTGGCCCACAGCGCCGTCGCCACGGCGATCAGCCCGTTGACGACGAAGAAGCCGCACCAGACCTGCGTGACGCGGCGCGTGTAGGCGATCGCGGCCGGCGGGAAATTGGTTTCGCGCATCCGGGCCAGGCGTTCGACCACGCTCGGTCCGCGCCACAGGCTCATCGCGAACAGGCCGAACATCACGCCGTTGACCAGCGCGGGATAGAGCTTGAGCGGGCCCCAGAAGTCGCCGAGGAAACTGGCGAGCGCCAGCACCGTCGCGAGCGCGGCCGCACCGAGCCAGAACGATTCGCGCGTGACCCAGGCTCGCGCCAGCGCGAGCGCGACCAGCAGCAGCGCGATCCAGCGCGGGCTGAGGTGGCCCAGCGCCAGGTACACGACGAGCGGATAGGCCAGGCTCACCACCAGCAGGATGGCAGCCAGCAACGGCGGCGTCTTGCGCGGCGGAGCGATCGCGGGGGCCGGGGTGGCCATCGAGAAGATCACGCGGTGGGGGCTTCGTGCACCAGGCCGTACAGCGCGTCGACGACGTCCTGCACCGTGCGCACCGACTTGAAGGCCTCGGGCTGCAGCCGCTTGCCCACCAGCGGCTTGAGCTGCACGATGAGGTCGACCGCGTCGATCGAGTCGATGTCCAGGTCTTCGCCGAGCCGCGATTCGCGCGTGATGCGCGATGGCTCGATGTCGAAGGTCTGCTGCAGGATGGCGACGATCTTGGCGAAGATATCGTCTTTGGTCATGGTCGGTATCCGTGTGAATAGTGATGTCGAGGTGCTCAGGCCTTGCCTTGAGCGATCACGAAGGCAGCCAGCGACTTGACGCTCGCGAAATGCGCGCGCACTTCCTCGGACTCCGCCGACAGGCTCACGCCGTAGCGCTTCTGCAAAGCCAGTCCGAGCTCCAGCGCGTCGATCGAATCGAGGCCCAGGCCGTTGACGAACAAGGGCGCCTCGGCGTCGATGTCGGCCGGGGTGAGGTCTTCCAGGGCCAACGAGGAAATGATGAGTTCCTTGATGTCGTTTTCAAGCTGCTGCATGGGGTCTCTCCGCGCCAAGGTGATGCGCCAGTTCGTCGTTGAGGCGGCGTGCGGCCAGCGCTTTCGCACCGTCCGCGGCCAGATGGGATTCGATGGAGATGTCGGCGCCGACGTCGATCACGAAGTGCCCGGCTCGCCCCGGTACGCGCCACCACTTGTCGCTCTTGCCCAGCATCTGCTGCGAGCACGTGATGCGCACCGGCGTGATCGCCAGTTCGCCACGCACCGCCAGGTTGGCGGCACCGCGCTGCAGCCGGCCCAGCGTGGAGCCGACCGGCGTGCGCGTGCCCTCCGGGAACACGATCAGGTTGTTGCCCGAGCGCACCGAGGCGACGCAATCGTCGATCAGGCCGGGGCCGGAATCGTTGCAGACGAAGCCGGCAGCGCGCACCGGGCCGCGCATGAACGGATTGCGCAGCAGCGCAGCCTTGACGATGCAGTCGGCATCGCGTACCAGCGACATCAGGAAGACGACATCGATCAGCGAAGGATGGCTGGCGAGGATCAGCAGGCCGCTGCGCCCCAGGCGTTCGCGATGGCGCACCTCGACGCTGCACACGCCCAGGATGCACATCATGGCGACGAACGCGCGAAACAGGTGGTGGATGATCCAGCGCGCAAGCGCCGAGCGCCGCCGGTGGTGGCGCACGACCACCAGCAGCAACGGGAACACGATGGCGCCCAGCAGCAACCCGCCGATGCCGAAGGCCGCGAACGAGAAACCCGTGGCGACCACGCGCCACCAGCGGTTGAGCAGCGAGCTGCGCCCTTGCGTCGTCATCGTGGAGGCGTCAGCCATCGCGGCTCCAGATGCAACGGCGGCCGTCGATGTGCTGCGTGAGCTCGGGCGCATCCGACAGGCCGAACCAGAGCGCCTGCAGGCTCGCCGGCAGTTGTGGCTGGACAACGCCGCCATTGGCACTGGCAGCTTGCCAATCCAGATGCAACGCCCGTTCGCCGGCACGCGGGCGGCGCAGGCGCCAGGCCCAGGCGAAGTGCGCGCTGGGTTCGTCCTCGAAGCAGGCGTAGCCGTCGGGCAGTGGCGCGTCGTAGACGATCAGGGTGGCGCTGCGGGCGCCATCGTCGAGCAGGCCCACGGCCTCGACGACGCCGGCTGCCGCCGTCGCGCGGCCGGCCGCGATGGCCGTCGAGTTGCGCCGGTCGCCGCGGGTCAGCGCGATCATCGCGCCGATCGCGTTGTGCACCGACAGCCCGAACGCGGTCGGCGACAACGCATTGCCGCGCGCCTGGTCGGCCAGCAGTTCCAGGCAGCGTCCCGTCTCGCCATAGCGCGACGCGTACACCGTCGGGTTGTCGTCCAGGTCGGCATCGGCTGGCAACGTGGCACTTCCGGCCAGATCGATGGCGGACTGCGCGGCCAGCCGGCCCAGCGCCGCGAAGCGCCGACGCAGCAGCGGCGCCACCGTGGCCAACGCGACCTGCGGCTCACCCAAGGGCAGCCATGGCGCGGCCGACCACTGCGACCAGCGCTGCGGCGTGTCCACGCCGGGCGCACACGCCGCCCAGGACTCGATGACGAATGAAAGACTCAATTGGCTAGCCCTGACGCCGACGTTCGCCGCGGGTTGCGGCGCCGTTTTTCGTGTTGTCCGCGGATTTTTTCCGCGTGACCTCAAGGTCCGCTTCGCAGCCCTGCCGGAACCCCGGCGGGTACGCGTTCGCGGCCTCCCCTTCCAACCTGACATTTTAGCCTGCGCCATGCAGGGTTTCATGGGGAGACTCGTCAACAGAACACACGGTTTCGCGACGGGGTGCAACGCATTTCACGTTGAATCGACAGGACGTTGACAGCATGCACAAGGGTTCTCCCCATGCCGACGGCCCGGGGTGGCCCCGGCAACCCGCATTTCCGTCGTCCCACGGCGCCATCTCGCGCCGCTCGGCGCGCATTCGGCGCCACTGGCGGTCTGCCCGTCGCACACCGGTGGCGCCCGCGGGTGCCGGCCGCGACGATGCGTCCATTCCCATCCGACCCCTCAAGGAACGCACCATGGCCTCACCGCTCGACATCGCCGCCCACACCCCCACCGCCGTCTGGGCCGTCCTCGCCGGACTGGTGCTGATGGGCCTGCGCCAGACGAAGACGCAGACGCTGTCGGCGCTGCGCGTGTGGATCGTGCCTGCGGTGGTCGGCGCGGCCTCGCTGGCTGGGGCGTTGCGCGGCTTCGCTGGCGCCGGCGAGTTGCTGACCGGAGCGTGCTGGGCAGTCGGCGCAGGGCTGGGCTTCGTCTCCAACCGGTCGCTGGACCTGCCTCGTCGCGTCGACGCCAACGCCGACGGCAGCTTCACGATCGGCGGCAGCATCGCGCCGTTGCTGCTGTTCGTGGGCGTGTTCATGGTGCGTTACGTGGTCAACGTGGCGCTCGCGCTCCAGCCGTCGTTGTCGGGCAACCCGCAGGCCGCCGCCATCGCCGCGATCGCCTACGGCTTCACCGCCGGGCTGCTGGCCGCGCGCTCGCGCAAGATCTGGGCGAGCCGCGGCAACACGGGCACCCTGCTGTCGGCCTGACGTCACAATCCAGCCCTTGCCTCCGCGATGCCACCCGCCGCCGTGCCCCTGCCGACTCCCCATTCCCGCGCGCTGCCGCCCGTGCCCCGCCTGCTCTCGCTGACCGCGCAGGTGGCGGTCGTCAACCTGTTCATCGCGGGCCTGATCTCCATGATCAGCGGCGGCCGCTTCGGCCACACGCTGGTCTATTCGCAATGCATCGGGCTGTCGATCTGGGCCCTGGTCGAATTCGGGCGCCAGCGCATGCCGCAGGGCGTCAATGGCTGGCCCGTCGGCTGGCGCGCGATCGCGCTGGTCGCGCTGGCCTGCGCGGGGGGCTACGCGATCGGCGTCTCGGTGGCCGACGCGATCTTCGGCCACTCCAGCTGGCGCGACTATGTGCGCCAGCCTGGCCACCTGCTCGGCGACTTCGGCCCGACCGTCACGTTCTGCGCCGTCGTGGCCGCCTGGTTCTACGTGCGCGGCGAGGCGCGCCGCCAACGTGCGAACGCGGTCGCCGCGGCACATGAGGCCACGGTCGCGCGGCTGGACATGCTGCAGTCGCAGCTCGAGCCGCACATGCTTTTCAACACGCTGGCCAACCTGCGCGCGCTGATCAGCGCCGACCCGCAGCGCGCCCAGGAGATGCTCGACCACCTGATCGCGTTCCTGCGTGCCACGCTGGCCGCCAGCCGCCAGTCCGAGCATGCGTTGTCCGAGGAGTTCGCACGCATCGCCGACTACCTCGCGCTGATGCAGGTGCGCATGGGCGAGCGCCTGCGCGCGAGCATGGCCCTGCCGCCCGAGCTCGCGAGCATGCTCGTGCCGCCGCTGCTGCTGCAGCCGCTGGTGGAGAACGCGATCAAGCACGGGATCGAACCGCAGCGCGGCGCGGGCGAGCTGCGTGTGACCGCCGTGCTCGAAGGCGCGACGCTGATCCTGAGCGTCGTCGACTCGGGCCGCGGCCTCGAGGCGGCCGCCGCGGCACGCGAGCGCGAGCCCGGCACCCCGAGCTCGGGCTTCGGGCTCACCCAGGTCCGCGAACGCCTGCACACGCTGCACGGCGACGTCGCCCGCTTCACGATCGCGCCGCGCGCCGAAGGCGGCACGCGAGCCGAGATCCGGCTGCCGGTGCGCACGCACCCCACTTCTTCCGACGCCAAGACATGACCACCGCCCTGATCGCCGAAGACGAGCCGCTGCTCGCACAAGCCTTGCGCGCCGAGCTGGCGCGCGCCTGGCCCGACCTGCAACTTCTGGAGCCCGCCGTCGATGGCGACGAGGCCGTCGAGCGCGCGCTGGCGCAACGTCCCGACATCGTGTTCCTGGACATCCGCATGCCCGGACGCAATGGGCTAGAGGCCGCCGAGGCGATCGTCGAGGAGTGGCCCGCCGACACGGCATCGCTGCCGTTGCTGGTGTTCGTGACCGCCTATGACCAGTACGCGATCCAGGCGTTCGAACGCGCCGCCGTCGACTACCTTCAAAAGCCCGTGCAGCCGGCGCGCCTGGCTGCGTGCTGCGCGCGCCTGAAGGACATGCTCGCGTTGCGCGAGGCGGCGCGCGCGGCGCCGGCCGCGACGGACGACGCGGCGCTGCTGGGCCGCCTGCGCACGCTGCTGGGCGCGACGCCCGCGTCGCCCGACGTCGCCCAGGCGCCACTGGCGATCCTGCAGGCGAGCGTCGGCTCGACGCTGCACATGATCCCGATCGACGAGGTGGCCTATTTCGAAGCCGCCGACAAATACGTCCGCGTGGTCACCGACACGCACGAGGCGTTGATCCGGATGTCGCTGCGCGAGCTGTTGCCGCGCCTGCCATCGGAGAAGTTCTGGCAGATCCATCGCGGCACCGTGGTGCGTGCCGACGCGATCGCCACGGCCACGCGCGACGACACGGGCAAGGTGTTCCTTACTTTGCGCCAGCGACCTGAACGACTGGTGGCAAGTCGTCTCTACGCGCATCTTTTTCGAGGGATGTGATCTTCACGGCGACCGGAGCCATCTGGCCGCGCATCGCCTTGTCCCACTGCTGCAGGCGCTCGGGGCTGACGTCGAAGTGCTGCCCGAACAGCAGCGGCCCCTGGCGCGCCATCATCGTGGCGACGCGTGCCGCGGCGGGGTCGCCAGCATCCGCGGCGGCCGACAGTTGCGCATAGGCCTGCGGCCATTGCTGCGCCTCGTAGGCCTCCATCGCCATGCGGAAGCGGCCCTGCGGCACGTCACCGTGGCGGCCGAGGCCGGCCCCCGTCAGCGCGACGCACGCGGCGACGATCGCCGTCGCGCCGGCCAGCACCTGGGCAGCGGTATCGATCCAGCGGGCCGTCGTGCTCATCGTCATCGCGTGTTCCATGGGGCTCTCCTGCGTCCTGCCGTGGCAAATCGAGCTTCCGACTGCCGAGCCGCGAGTATGGAAAGCCGCTGCACGCTCAGCTATCCCTCTTGAGAGGGGGCCGCCAGACGCCACTTCTCCCGCGGGAGAACCCGGACTACTAGAATTGCGCCAGACATGAACACGCCCAAGACCCCTACCCCGTCCGCGCCGGCCGAAGAAGCCGTCAAGCCCGCCAATTTCCTGCGCAATGTCATCGAGCGCGATCTCGAGGCGGGCACCTACGCACGTCGACAGTGGGGCGGCGGCCCGGGCGATGCGGCGCACCACGCGGCCGGCGCACCCGACGCCGCGCGCGTGCGCCTGCGCTTTCCGCCCGAGCCGAATGGCTATCTGCACGTCGGCCATGCCAAGAGCATCTGCCTGAACTTCGGCCTGGCGCGCGACTACGGCGGCGTCTGCCACCTTCGTTTCGACGACACGAACCCGGAAAAGGAAGACCAGGAGTACGTCGACGGCATCAAGGAGAACGTGCGCTGGCTCGGCTTCGACTGGGAGTCCTCGCTCGGCAGCAACCTGTTCTTCGCCAGCGACGACTTCGACTTCATGTACCGCGCCGCCGAGGCGCTGGCGCAGGCCGGCCTGGCCTACGTCGACGAGCAGTCCGCCGAGCAGATGCGCGCCAACCGCGGCGACTTCACCACGCCCGGCACCAACAGCCCGTTCCGCGATCGCACGCCCGACCAGAACGTGGCCCGCCTGCGCGAGATGCGCGACGGCAAGCACGCTGACGGCTCCATGGTTCTGCGCGCGAAGATCGACATGGCGAGCCCCAACATCAACCTGCGCGATCCGGCGCTGTACCGCATCCGCCGCGCGCACCACCACAACACAGGCGACCGCTGGTGCATCTACCCGATGTACACGTTCGCGCATCCGATCGAGGACGCGCTCGAGCGCATCACGCACAGCATCTGTACGCTGGAGTTCGAGGACCAGCGCCCGTTCTACGACTGGCTGCTGGAACGCCTGGTCGAGCTCGGCCTGCTGTCGCACCCGCTGCCCAAGCAATACGAGTTCGCACGCCTGAACCTCACCTACGTGGTCACCAGCAAGCGCAAGCTGCGCCAGCTCGTGGAAGACAAGCACGTCAGCGGCTGGGACGACCCGCGCATGCCCACGCTGGTCGGCATGCGCCGGCGCGGCTACACCGCCGGCGCGCTGCAGTTGCTGGCCGAGCGCACCGGCGCGACCAAGAACAACACGTGGATCGACTACGCCTGGCTGGACATCGCGCTGCGCGACGACCTCGAGGCCAAGGCCGCCCGCGCGATGGCCGTGCTGGACCCGATCCCGCTCAAGCTCACCAACTGGGCCGACGTCTTCGGCGCCGCGGCCACCGAGCCGTGCAGCGCTCCGGCGCACCCCCATCATCCCGAGATGGGACAGCGCGACTTCGTGCTCGGCCCGCAAGTCTGGATCGAGCGCGACGACTTCCTCGAAGTGCAGGTCAAGGGCTACCAGCGCCTGTTCCCGGGCAACAAGGTGCGACTGAAGTACGGCGTCATCGTCGAGTGCACCGGCTGCGAGAAGGACGCCGAAGGCCACGTCACGGCCGTGCTGGCCAGCGTCGTGCCCGACACCAAGAGCGGCACGCCGGGCGCCGACCTCGTCAAGGTCAAGGGCACGATCACCTGGGTATCCGCACACGACGGCGTGCCCGTCACGCTGAACCTGTACGACCGCCTGTTCGCGGTGCCGCAACCGGGCTCGGCCGACTCGCTGGCCGCCGAGCTGAACCCGAACAGCATCCGCGTGACGCAGGGCTACGTCGAGCCGTCCGCTGGCAAGCTGCCCGCCGAGGCGCGCGTGCAGTTCGAGCGCCACGGCTACTTCGTGGCGGATCGCTGCGATCACCGCGACGACAAGCCGGTTTTCAACCGTGTCACGACGCTGAAAGACAACTGGGCCAAGTAAGCGGGCCCTTGATTTGGGCCCCGACATCCCTACCTGAGGTTCAAGGGCGGCCCGCGCCGCTCGTTGTCCCACCTGAAGGAGTCGTGATGGCTGCCGCCGCGCTGAAGAACCGCATCGAGAACCTGATCGCCATGGCCCAGTTGCTGGAGCGCGTGGACGCGAACCCGACGATTGTCGGCGCGCAGCAGTACCGCAACCTCGTCAACACGCTCAAGGCGCTGCTGTGCGAGGACCTGCCCGACGACGCGCTGCGCGCGGTGCTGCGTGCCTGCCCGGCCTCAGCCACGCTCTACGAGAACATGCACTACGACCGCTCCGGACTGTCGCAGTCACCACTGGACGCCGCCGTGGCGTCGGAGCTGGCCGCCAGCGAGCTGATCGCCGGCCTGCGCGCTCGCGCGCATTGATGCTTGTACACAACACTTGAGCGCGGACGTCGCTGACGCGACAGACGCGCCCCGGGGTGCTCCTTCACATTCGAGCCGGCTGTCACGCCGGCTCGAGTCGTTTTTCCTGGGCCCGACTCTCAGCGCCGGTGCGCCCCCCTTTGGTACATCTGTCATCAACACGCGACATTTTTGGGCGTACCGCACCCGGTACGTGCAGTAGTTCGCGCAAATGGCATGCCGGGGGGATTTAGCGCGACTAGACTCCGCCCATTGAACAAAACGAGTACGGAGACAACTCACATGGCAATCGTCAACAAGAACATCGCCTTGGCCATCGCTGCCTTGGTCGCCTGCGGCACGGCCGCCGCCACGGAAGACTACGACCTGCGCTATGCGCCGGGTTACGGCGGCGCCGACATGTCGGCCCCGTTCGAAGGTGGCTGGGTGTTCCAGTCGCACGCCTACTACTACAGCGGCAACATCCGCAGCACGCAGACGGTCAACACCGACCTGACTGCTCTGATCAGCGGCGCGATTCACCAGCCGCTGCCGCCGAACTCCGCCGGCGCCGCCACGACGATCCACACGAATGACCAGATCAGCGTGTATGGCCTGCTGAACCGCATCAGCTACATGAGCGCCAACACGTTCCTGGGCGCCACCATCGGCGGCACCGCGCTCATCCCGCTCGTCAACAAGGGCAGCGTCGCCAGCGTCCACGGCGTCAGCACCACGCTCAGCGGTGCCGCACTCGCCCTGCCGGCCCCGAACCAGGCCGGCGTGATCGCCCAGGTCAACGCCGGTGCGACCGCATCTGCCAACTTCCTGACCAACCAGAATTCGAACAAGGCCTTCGGCATCGGCGACATCGAAGTCTCCCCGATCCTGCGCTGGAGCACCGAAGCCACGCAGACGCTGTTCGTCTTCACCGTCGTGACACCGACGGGCGACTACGACCAGGGCCGCGCCGCCAACCCGAGCGCCGGCAAATTCTTCACGTTCCGCCCGGCCCTGCAGTTCAGCTACATCGGCGACGGCTGGGACGTCGGCAGCCGTGTCGCGTACTCGTACAACACGCGCAACTCGCTGACGCACTACAAGAGCGGCAGCTACGTCAACATCGACCTCGCCGTGATGAAGTCGGTCTCCGAATCCACCCGCATCGGCGTGTCGGCCTACGGCGTCGACCAGTTGGTCAAGGACTCCTCCACCCTGTCGGCGGCGGACTTCGCCGCACGCGGCCCTGTGTTCGACGCGCGCGAAAACGCCACGCTGAACGCCAAGGGTCACGTTGCAGGCGTCGGCCCGGAAGTGGCGTACATCCACGGAGCCGGCGACTACCTGCTGGAAGGCCGCATCATGAAGGAATTCGATGCGACGGTTCGTCCGAAGGGCTTCACGGCCATCGTGTCGCTGTCCAAGCCA
>JBDSDD010000066.1:0-41958 GCA_039920745.1 Burkholderiaceae bacterium
GCCGTTGCAGCGCGGGCAGGTGATGTGGCTGCCTTCGGAGAGCGCCGGGCGCAGGCGCTGGCGGCTCAACTCCAACAGGCCGAACTTGCTGATGGAGCTGAACTGCACGCGGGCGCGGTCGAAACGCAGCGCGTCGCGCAGGCGTTGTTCCACTTCGCGGCGGTTCTTCGACTCTTCCATGTCGATGAAGTCGACGACGATCAGGCCGCCGAGGTCGCGCAGGCGCATCTGGCGCGCGATCTCGTCAGCAGCTTCCAGGTTGGTGCGGGTGGCGGTCTCCTCGATGTCGCCGCCGCGCGTGGCGCGGGCGGAGTTGACGTCGATGGAGACCAACGCTTCGGTGTGGTCGATCACGATCGCGCCGCCGGCCGGCAGGTTGACCGTGCGCGAGAACGCCGTCTCGATCTGGTGCTCGATCTGGAAGCGGCTGAACAGCGCCGCGTCGTCGCGGTAGCGCTTCACGCGATTGGCCGTTTCCGGCATCACGTGGTTCATGAACTGCTGCGCCTGCTCGAAGATGTCGTCCGTATCGATCAGGATTTCGCCGATGTCGGCCGTGAAGTAGTCACGGATGGCGCGGATGACCAGCGAGGACTCCTGGTAGATCAGGAACGCGCCCTTGCCCTGCTTGGAAGCGCCGTCGATGGCGTCCCACAGCTTGAGCATGTAGTTCAGGTCCCACTGGAGCTCGGGCGCGCTGCGGCCGATGCCGGCGGTGCGCGCGATCAGGCTCATGCCTTTCGGGTACTCGAGCTGGTCGAGGTTTTCCTTGAGCTCCTCGCGGTCCTCGCCCTCGATGCGACGGCTGACGCCGCCGCCGCGCGGGTTGTTGGGCATCAGCACGAGGTAGCGGCCGGCCAGCGACACGAACGTGGTCAGTGCCGCGCCCTTGTTGCCGCGCTCTTCTTTCTCGACCTGCACCAGGAGTTCCTGGCCGTCACGAATCGCATCCTGGATGCGGGCGGACTTGACGTCGACGCCTTCGCGGAAATAAGTGCGGGCGATTTCCTTGAACGGCAGGAAACCGTGGCGGTCTTCGCCGTAATCGACGAAACAGGCTTCGAGCGAGGGCTCGACGCGCGTCACGACGGCCTTGTAGATATTGCCCTTGCGCTGTTCGCGCCCTTCGATCTCGTTTTCGAAATCGAGAAGTTTTTGTCCGTCGACGATCGCCAGCCGGCGTTCTTCCGGCTGGGTCGCATTGATCAGCATGCGTTTCACGTGCACTCCTTCGTCGTCCCGCGTGGCTTTTGAGCCGGCGCGAGACTGTCGTCTCACTGCGCTCTGTTCAGGCCGATGTCGACAGGGCCTGGAGAACGCGCTAACGATGCACGAGAACGAAATCTGAACCGATGGAAGGAACCGCCCTGGACTGCTTGCCGGACCTCATGAAACGAGGCGGTCGGCGTGAACAGCGTTGGCGTCAGGGTGTCAGGCTCTTGCCTCGCGGTGCCGGGCGCCGGATGTTTCCCTAAGACTATCTGCGGTCACGGCCGCAGCCGCTCCTGCAGATCCGCGCACCAGGCGGCCCCGGGCGCGAGGCGAGCGCAGGGCGGTGGCGGCAGCGCAGCGCGGGAATGCGCTGGGCGCCGGCCAGGGCCGTGCGGACTCGCCCGCGTAGCGGAGCGGGGTCGGGTGGGGGTGGGAAACGAACGCCATGCGTTTGCGATTGAAAAGGATCTGACACCGGCCGCCAACTGCTGTTCCCGTTGAGAGGAAAGGCGTCTGGCAACCTTGGAAAACCTTTATCTCCGGCCTGCGTTGAAAAGCAGGTCGGTTCATTTGTCGTTGCTCTTCCGCGTCTTTGCATCTGGCCGCCGGGCCACTTCGTGGTCACCGGCCTGTCGAGGCGCCGAGCGCGTTGCATCACCTTGTTTGCCGCGCATCTTTCGATACTTGGCACCACGCCAACGCACCTTTGTTGTCGAGTTTTAAAGAGCCGGCCTGGGGTCCTTATCGTGGATTACCCAGGTAAACTCTGAAAAATCAAGAACTTATGTCGCTAACGTGGTCCGGCCAATTATAGAGGCGAAACGCAAGCCGGCTCAAACTCCGGCCCGGAGCGCCAATAAAGCGAAGGCGCCGGTCAAGGGCAAGAGCGCCACGGCGTCCGGCGTCAAGCCACGTGCACGCCCCGCCGGCGCCGCAGTGCGTCCACGCGCGCCCGCCCCCGCGCCGGCCCCTGCGCCGGCCCCCGCGCCCGAGGTCGCACCGGCCGTCCGCAATGTCAAGGTGGACACCGAATTCGACGGCCAGCGCCTGGACAACTTCCTGCTGCGCGAGCTCAAGGGCGTGCCCAAGACCCACGTCTACCGGATCATCCGTTCCGGCGAGGTGCGCGTGAACAAGGGCCGCGCGTCGGCCGACACCAAGCTGGCCGGCGGCGACGTCGTACGCGTTCCGCCTGTGCGCATGAGCGCGCCCGCGCTGCCCGCCGACGCGGCACCGCCACGCGAGTTCCCGATCCTGTACGAGGACGAGCACCTGATGGCCATCGACAAGCCGTCGGGCACGGCCGTCCACGGCGGCTCCGGCGTCAGCTTCGGCGTGATCGAGCAGTTGCGCCGCGCCCGGCCCGAGCAGAAGTACCTCGAGCTCGTGCACCGGCTCGATCGGGAGACCTCCGGCATCCTGCTGCTGGCCAAGAAACGCAGCGCGCTGCTGGCGCTGCAGGCGCAGTTCCGCGCCCGCGAGACGGGCAAGACCTACGCCGCGCTGGTGGTGGGCCGCTGGCCGGCCAGGCTCAAGGTGATCGACGTGGCGCTGCACAAGACGGAGGACGGCGGCGGCGAACGTCGCGTCTTCGCAGTCGCCAACGACCATCCCGATGGCCAGCGCTCGATCTCGCTGGTGCGCATCGCCCAGGAGTTCGCGGCCACGACCTTGCTCGACGTCACGATCAAGACGGGGCGCACGCACCAGATCCGCGTCCACCTGCAGCATTCGGGTCACGTGATCGTCGGCGACGACAAGTACGGCGACTTCGCCCTCAACCGCCGCTACGCGCGCGGCGAGGCCGTGCCGGGCGTGCGCTTCGAGCGCATGTTCCTGCACGCGCGCCAGCTCGCGTTCGACCATCCCGCCAGCGGTGCGCGCCTCGAGCTCGTCGCGCCGCTGCCGCCCGAGTGCGCCGCGCTCGTCGCCGCGCTCGCCAGACAGACTGCCTGACATGACTGACACCACCGACCGCCCGCGCCGCTTCGACCTCGTCGTCTTCGACTGGGACGGCACGCTGTTCGACTCCACCGCGTTGATCGTGCACAGCATCCAGGCCGCCTGTCGCGACCTGGGCCTGCCGGTGCCCGATGACGAGCGCGCGTCATGGGTCATCGGCTTGAGCCTGCACGGCGCGATGGCGCACGCGGTGCCGACGATCACGCCGGCGCAGATCCCGCAGATGGTCGAGCGCTACCGCTTCCACTACATCGCGCGCCAGCACGACCTGACGCTGTTCCCCGGCGTGCTCGACATGCTGCATGCGCTCAAGCAGCGCCACCACTGGCTGGCCGTGGCCACCGGCAAGAGCCGCGCGGGTCTCGACGAGGCGCTGCATGCGGTGGAACTGCGTGGCGTGTTCGACGGCACCCGCACCGCCGACGAGACGCGCTCCAAGCCTGATCCGCAGATGCTCAACGAGCTGATGCGCCAGTTCGGCACGACGTCCGAACGCACGCTGATGATCGGCGACACGACGCACGACCTGCAACTGGCCGCCAATGCCGGCGCGCCCAGCATCGCGGTGTCCTATGGCGCGCACCAGCCCTCCGAATTCGCTGCGCACGCACCGCTGTTCGTCGCCAGGACGGTCGCCGAGCTCGCCGCCTGGCTGGACGCCCATGCCTGACGCTGCCGCGGACGGCGCGCTGCCGCTGTGCGCCAGTGCCGACCTCGAGGAGGCCGGCCGGGCCTGCGTGTTCGACGTGCAGCTGTGGCGCCGTCCCGCGCGCGCGTTCGCGCTGCGCTTCGAAGGCCGCGTCGTCGCCTACATGAACCGCTGCGCCCACGTGCCTACCGAGATGGACTGGCGGCCCGGCGAGTTCCTCGACGCCGAGCGCCGCTTCATCGTCTGTTCGATGCACGGCGCCGTCTACGAGCCCACCACCGGCCAGTGCATCGCCGGCCCGTGCGCGGGCCAGCGCCTGATGCACGTGGACGTCATCGAACGCGGTGGACAGGTGTATTGGTATCCTTCCCGGGACGTCCGCCCTGTCGAGTTCGCCGAACCGACCTGATTTCCTTGCCTTGCGACACCCCATGACCCACGAATTCGAGCCCACGCAGACCCCGCCGCTGCCGGATAACGAGCCGGCCGCCGCGCCCGCACCCGCCCCCGTGGCGGCAACGCCCGTCAACGTCAGCCTCAGCGCCGACTTCTCGCGCCTGGAGCACGTGCTGGCGCAGGTCACTGGCGAGCTGATGCGCGACCGCCGCACCGACCGCCGCTGGCGCCTGGCTGGCCGTCTCGCCTGGTTCCTGTTCGCACTGGCGCTCGTCTGGGGCATCGTCTCGTCGCAGCGCGGCAAGACCAACGCGCCCAACGGCCCGCACACCGCGCTGGTGGAGATCCGCGGCGAGATCACGTCCGAGGGCGACGCCAGCGCCGAGAACATCGTGTCGGCGCTGCGCAGCGCGTTCGAGGAGAAGAACGCCGTCGCCGTGGTGATGCGCATCAACTCGCCCGGCGGCAGCCCGGTGCAGGCCGGCATCGTCTACGACGAGATCAAGCGCCTGAAGGCCCAATACCACAAGAAGATCTACGCCGTCTGCGAAGAGGTGTGCGCGTCCGGCTCGTACTACATGGCGGTTGGCGCCGACGAGATCTTCGTCGACAAGGCCAGCATCGTCGGCTCCATCGGCGTGCTGATGGACGGCTTCGGCTTCACCGGCACGATGGACAAGCTGGGCGTCGAGCGCCGCCTGATCACGGCCGGCGCCAACAAAGGCATGCTCGATCCGTATTCGCCGCTCAAGCCCGAGCAGCGCGCCTATGCGCAGGCGATGATCGACCAGATCCACAAGCAGTTCATCGCAGTCGTCAAGGAAGGCCGCGGCGCGCGCCTGCACGAGACGCCGGAGACGTTCTCGGGCCTGTTCTGGAACGGCGAGGATGCCGTCAACCAGGGTCTGGCGGATCACTTCGGCAGCCTCGACTACGTCGCCCGCGACGTCGTCAAGGCCGAAGACGTGATCGACTACACGCTCCAGCAGAACGTGGCCGAGCGACTTGCAAAGCGTTTCGGTGCCTCGATCGGTGCCGGCGCCGTCCACGAACTGCAGGCGCCGCCGCTGCGGCGCTGACGCGTCCTTGCGAGGCCGCACGCCGCTGCCTCGTGCGTCGACAAATCCGCACTTCCGCTCAGTTTCCGGCGCCGCGCTGGCTCCGTCGGGTAGCGCGCGTGTAACGATTCGATGCACGCTCTCAAGAAGACGGACAGCCTGCCGATTTCCGACTTGTCCGCTGTTCCAGGCGCCATTGCCCTTTCCATGCACGCTCGCGTTCTCCGTCGCCTGCTGATCGTCCTGCTTGCTCTCACCGGCGTCGCGCTGTTGTGGAATCAGTTCGGCATGACCTCGACGATGGTGATCGACGCGCGCTCGCCGTACGCGTCCGTGGCGCTGGACGACCGCGCCAACCTCGGAGGCAAGAGCGTGGCCAGCGTCACGCACGGCGGCGTGCTGGGCATGGACTGCGACCTGCGCGCGGGCTACGAATGGGCGTTCTGCGAGCTGCGGCTCGAGTTCGCCAAGGCCCCGCACGGCATCGACCTGAGCCGCTTCGACTCGATGAAACTGTGGATCACGGCCACCGGGCCTGAGGCCCAGCAGCGCGTGCGAATCTACGTGCGCAACTTCAATTCTGCCTATTCGAAGGTCGGCGTCGCCGAGTCCGAGAAGGTCGACCAGCTGATCTACGAGCCGTCGGTCTATCCGGCCGGCTACGAAGTGCCGCTGAGCCGCTTCACGGTCTCGCAGTGGTGGATCGACGAGCACCCGATGACGCTGGACCTGGAGGCCCCCGACTTCCGCAACGCCACCCAGATCGCGTTCTCCACCGGGCCGAAGGTGGCGCCCGGCCTGCACACGATCCGCATCGAACGCATCGAGCTGACCGGCAAGCTGATCCCGGCGTCGACCTTCCGGCTGGGCATCATCGCCGCCTGGATGTTGTCGGTGTTCGGCTACTTGGTGATCGACAGCCTGCTCAAGCGCAACCAGCTGCGCCTGTCGGCCGCCAGCCAGAGCTCGCTGCAGCGCCTGAACGAGTCGCTGCGCCTCGAAACCCGCAGCCTGGCCGAGATCGCGCGCACGGATCCGCTCACGGGCGCGCTCAATCGCAAGGGCCTGGCCGACGAGCTGATGCGCGTCGTGCGGCGCGGCGAAGGCCAGACCTTCCCGATGACGCTCGTGTTCATCGACATCGACCACTTCAAGCGCATCAACGACGCCCACGGCCACGACACCGGCGACCAGGTGATCCGCGGCCTGTCCCAGCTCGTGCGCTCAGCGGTCCAGCGCGACGACCTGTTCGCGCGCTGGGGCGGCGAGGAATTCCTGCTCGTCTTCCGCGATACCCCGGGCCTCAAGGGCCGCGACATCGCTGAACGCCTGCGCGAACGCATCGCCTCGGCGACCTGGGTCGACGGCTTGCGCGTGACCTGCAGCTTCGGCGTGGCTGAATGGCACCGCGGCGAGGATCTGAACGACGGCATCAAGCGCGCCGACGAGGCCATGTACCGCGCCAAGCAGGACGGCCGCGACCGCGTGGAGATCGAGCTGGAGATTCGCGACGCGCGCGAGTCGCAGCCGGCCTCGGCGCTCTGAGGGCCCGTCTCGGCTGCTGCAACTGCGTTCGCTACCCCGGCAAAGGTCGCGCCAGGCCGGCGAGCGCCCGGCCGCCCGGAGCGAGCCGGCTGAGCCCCTCGGGGGCGGTGAGCGGAGCGAGCCCAGGCCGTCCTATAACCAGCCGGACTTCTTGAACTGGCGATACAGGATCACGCAGACGATGGTGATCGTCGCCAGCGCCATCCAATAACCGTAGTGCCATTCCAGTTCGGGCATGTATTTGAAGTTCATGCCCCAGATGCCCGCGAACGCGCTGATCACCGCGAAGATACCGGCCCAGGCGGCGAGCCGCTTGTTGACCACCGACTCCTCGATCGCCACCATCGCCAGGTTGACCTGGATGGCGGTGCCGATGGTGTCGCGCAGCGTATCGAGCTGGCCGTTCATGCGCAGCAGGTGGTCGAACACGTCGCGGAAGTATTCGCGGTTGTTCTCGCAGACCGCCGGCACGCGGCCGCTGAACAGCTTGTGCACGGCGTCGATCAGCGGCGCGACCGCGTGGCGCACGATGCCGATGTCGCGCTTGAGCTCGTACAGGCGCTGGATGTTGGCCTGCGAGGTGCCGGGCTCGAAGATCTGGTCTTCCACCGCCTCGAGCTCGGTCTCGAGCCGATCGATGATCGGAAAGTATCGGTCGACGACGGCGTCGAGCAGCGCGTAGAACACGAACGCCGGCCCGTGGCGCAGCAACTGCGGCTCGCGCTCGGAACGTTCGCGCACCTGCAGCAGGTTCTGGCGGCTGCGGTTGCGCACCGACAGCACGAAGTTCGTGCCGACGAAGATGTCCACCTCACCGGTGACGAGCTCGTCGGTGGGCGTCATCTCCACGGTATGGACGACCGCGAACAGCGTGTCGCCGTATTCCTCGACCTTGGGGCGCTGGTGGCCGTGGCGGGCGTCCTCGACCGCCAGCTCGTGCAGGCCGAATTCCGCCTGCATCGTCGTCAATTCGTCGTCCGTGGTGTCCTTCAAGGCCACCCAGACGAAGCAGGTCGGGCGCGCCAGGTACTCGCCGATCTGCGTGATCGGAATATCGGCGAGCTTGCTGCCGTTCTCGTAGGCGACGCAGTTGATCAGCATGTGCGGATGGGGCGAGGTAACCCTGGACTGTAACGGGGAAGCGCCGGCGACGCGCCGGGCGCCGAAACGACGCATTTGCGGCCGAGGTGGCGGTGTCATGCGTCGTTGGGTCAAAATGCCCGCTCGATCAACTGAGAACCCGTGTACGGTGCCGTCCACGGGCTCCGACCATTCATGAGCAGCAAGGAACACGGCGCGGGCCTCGGGGCCATGACGCTGGGCGCATTGGGCGTCGTCTATGGCGACATCGGCACCAGTCCGCTTTACACCCTGCACGAGATCTTCCTCCCGGTCTCGGGCGTCGGCGTTCCGCTCGACACCTGGCACCTGATCGGCGCCATCTCGACGATCTTCTGGGGCCTGATGCTGGTCGTCACGCTCAAGTACGTGATCCTGATCCTGCGCGCGGACAACAACGGCGAAGGCGGCGCGATGGCGCTGACCGCGCTCGCGGCCAAGGCCGCCGGCGGCACGCCGCAGCGGCGCACGCTGATCCTGCTGGTGGGCATGTTCGGCGCCACGCTGTTCTTCGGCGACAGCGTCATCACGCCGGCGGTCACCGTGATGGGCGCCGTCGAAGGACTCGAGGTCGTCACCCCGGCTCTCAAGCCCTACATCGTTCCGATCTCGGTCGTGATCCTGGTGTTGCTGTTCTCGGCCCAGCGTTTCGGCACCGGGGCGTTCGGCAAGCTGTTCGGGCCGATCATCGTCGTCTGGTTCAGCGGCCTGGCCATCACCGGCCTGCTGCACATCCTGCAGGCGCCTGAGATCCTGAGGGCGCTCAATCCGATCTACGCGGTGGAATTCCTGCTGGACCGTGGTTGGCACGTGCTGGCCGCGCTCGGTGCCATCGTGCTCGCGCTGACCGGCGCCGAGGCGCTGTACGCCGACATGGGCCACTTCGGCAAGACGCCGATCCGCCTCGCGTGGAGCACGATGGTGCTGCCGGCGCTGGCGCTCAACTACATGGGGCAGGGCGCGCTGCTGATCCGCGACCCGGCGGCCATCGCCAATCCGTTCTTCAAGATGTTCCCGCAGGCCTGGGTCATTCCCGTGGTGGTGTTGGCCACGATGGCCGCCGTCATCGCGTCGCAGGCGGTGATCTCGGGCGCGTTCTCGATGACCAAGCAGGCGATCCAGCTCGGCTTCCTGCCGCGCATGGAAGTCGTCTACACGTCGGTGCGCGAGGCCGGCCAGATCTACTTGCCGCGCGTCAACTGGGCGCTGATGGTGGCGGTGGTCTGCGCCGTGGTGGGCTTCGGCAGCGTGTCGGCCATCACCGCGGCCTACGGTATCGCCGTGACCGTGACGATGCTGATCGACACCGTGCTGACCTACTTCGTCGTGCGCTACGGCTGGGGTTTCCCGCTGTGGATCGCGCTGCTGGCCACCGGGTTCTTCATCTTCCTGGATGGCCTGCTGGTCGCGGCCTGCTCGCTCAAGTTCCTGCATGGCGGCTGGTTCCCGCTGCTGCTCGCGCTGGTGATGTTCGCGGTCATGTCGACCTGGAAGCGCGGCCGCGAGCTGCTGCTCGAAAGCATCCGCCGCGACGACCCGGACCTGCTGCCTTTCATCACGGCGCTGGCCGCCGACGGCATCGTGCGCACTCCCCGCACCGCAGTCTTCACCGTGGCCAACGTCGGCACCGTGCCGCAGGCGCTGCTGCACAACCTCAAGCACAACCAGGTGCTGCACGAAACCAACGTCATCCTCACCGTGAAGTTCCACGAGGTGCCGTGGATCCCGTTCGCCGAAAGGGTGCAGGTCGAGCCGCTGGCGCGCGGGTTCTGGCGCGTCACGGTCAACTACGGCTTCAAGAACACGCCCGACATCCCGCAGGCGCTCACCTTGTGCCGCCCGCACGGCCTCGAGGTGGAAGAGTTCACCACCAGCTACTTCCTCAGCCGCGAGGTGGTCGTTCCCACGCGCGGCGACGGCATGGCGCACTGGCGTGAACGCCTGTTCGCGGCGATGACGCGCAACGCCGGCAGCGTGGTCGAGTTCTTCCGGCTGCCCAACAATGCCGTCATCGAGCTGGGCACGCGCGTCCAGATCTGAAGCAACAGTCCGCTCAGGCAGCGGTCTGCGCGGGAGCGGCGGGCCGTTGACAGCGATGACAACGAGACAAAATGCACTGGCGGGCGTGTAACTCCACGCCGATCAGCAAAGATTCTGCTCAGAAGTTTGTGTCGGGGTCGATATAGACCGGAGATGCGCAACGCATGCCGGCAGCACCGGCTCCGCGGCCGCGCATTCCCTTCAATGCCTGCCCGGAGACTCCGCATGCGCCTATCCATTCGCTCAATCGTCCCGTTCACGTTGGGTGCAGTCGCGCTCGCGATGTTGTCCGCCTGCGGCGGTGGATCCGACACCACGGCGCCTGTGACGCCCCCGGCCCCGCCGCCTGTCGTCACCCCGACGCACCTGAGCGGCACGGTCGCTGTTGGCGCGCCGATGACCCAAGGCACTCTGCGCGTGCTCGACGCCACCGGCACCGTGGTGGCCCACGACATCACGATCAACGCCGACGGCACCTACGATGCCGGCACGCTGACCGGCACCGCCCCTTGGCGCGTCGAGGCCTGCGGCTACACCGGTGCGAACTTCGGGTGCATCTACTCGGTGGCCCAGGCCGTCGGCACCGCCAACGTCACGCCGCTGACGACGGCGATGATCACGCTGGCCACGGGCCAGACCCCCGACGCCATCATGGCCGATGGCGCCAGCGCCCCGACCGCGACCGCGCTCGACGCGGCGCAGACGCAGCTGCAGACCGGGCTGGCCAGCACGCTGACCGACGCCGGCGTCGCCGCGAACTTCGACTTCACCACCGGCTCGCTGGCGGCTGGCACGCGCAACGGCTACGACCGCATCCTCGACGCCGTCAACATCACCACCGGCAACGATGCCGGCGCATTCGTGCAGGTCTCGCCGCGCCTGGGCGACGGCAACCTCTACCTGACCACCGGCACGACGACGGGCACGATCACCACCTCGGCGGGCGCTGCTGCCCTGCCGCTGGGCGGACTGGAGACGCTGTTCAATCGCTTCACGGCGGCGGTCGCCAGCGCCGATGCCTGCGCCGATGCGAACGTCGGTGTCGGCACGGTGCTCGCCAGCGATGCACGCATGAACGGGCTCTCGGGCGGCGGCAACGTCGCGACTGGCCTGTGCCACTTCTTCGGTAACGGAGACGGCGGCTCGGGTGCCATCTGGGGTGCCCGTTTCGTGAGTCCGACGCTCGGCAAGTGTGACCTGACAGGCAGCGCGCCACTGTGTTCGGTGAGTTTCGCGCTGCAGTACACCGACGGCAGCGTGGAGGCCGTCGGCAGTGGCATGGGCGTTGTCTACCGCGACAACCGCTGGCAGTTCTACGGCGATCTGCTGCCGATTTCGATCAATGCCAACGCCGCAGTCCAGCGCGGCGTGCGCGTCGACGATTCGACCACGCCCATCCAATACTCGCGCGCGCTGCAATTCGACATCGAGCGCACCGACGGCGTGGCCTGCGCCATTCTGCGAGCGCGTGACGATGCACACAGCACGATCGCCATCTACAAGGTGTATTCGCAGCCGGGAGAGCGCATGTCGCTTTGGACGAGCGACGGCATGGGCAACGGCGCGAGCAAGGATCCCAATGCCGGCATGCTGCGCGGGGCCGACGACACCTGGATGGCACTGCCCACGGGTGCCGAAGGCGACGATGTGATCCGCACCTTCTACCGCTACGGTCGCACCATCGACATCGCGATCTACGCCGACGCCGGCTGCTCGACGCCCGCTACCATCGAGGGCAAGAGCGAATTCGGCGTGGAGATCGCCGGCATGCCGCCGGTGGACTCGGCACTCGCCAGCCTGCCCTGGGGCTCGCTGACCACCGACACGACGAGTGCGTTCGAAGCATTGACGCTCGACGCAGGTACGGCCGGGTCGTTCACCGGCTCCTGGACGTTTGCGGACGGCGTCACGGGCTTCGGCGAAACTACCTTCTGCTCCTCGGGAAGTTGCGGTGACGGCGGAGACGCACGCCTCGGCCAGGCGCGCATCCACCCGGGCGCCCGGACCAGCGCGACGCCGCTTCATGCACCGTCCAACACGATCGCTGCGGGCGACTTCAAGATGTTCATCCTGGGTGGCCGCGACGCCTCTGGCATGAACATCGAGAGCTCGTTCTTCAGCTGCACGTCGCAGGCCGCGGGCCAGATGTGCGGCCAGGGCCAGGCGCCAATCGGTGGCGGTGTGCCGCCGCAAGGTGGCGACGGCGGCAACACCTGCAACACCAACGATCCCAACAACACCTGCGGCGGCAACACGGGCGGCAACAACGGCGGTGACGTCTGCAGCGATCCGAACGGCTGTCCGGGCAGCAACCCGGGCAACCCGACTCCCCCCCCGGGCCCGACGGCGGCCCACAAGCGCTCGCATTGATCGCCCACTGAGGGATCGATGAGCAAGGCCCCCGGCTTCGGCCGGGGGCCTTTTCAATTTCAGGGCCGGCCCTGGATCACGCGCAGCGGGGCCGTCTCGGGCGGCGGCGGATCGTCGGCGACGCGCGTGCAGTTGCGGCCCGCGTGCTTGGCCAGGTAGAGCGCGGCATCGGCCTGCGCGATCAGGTCGTCGATCGTCTGGCCGCCGGCTGCCACCGAGGCCACGCCGATGCTGACAGTCACTCCGGGCAGGCCGCGCGGCAGCGGGCAGACCCCGGGCGCGGGGCTTCCGACCGACTGGCGCAGGCGTTCCGCGATCGTGGCGGCGGTGTCGAGATCGGTCTCGGGCAGGATGGCGACGAACTCGTCGCCGCCGTAGCGGCCGAACAGGTCGGTGCAGCGCAGCACCGCCTGGCCGTGCAGCGCGATGTGGCGCAGCACGGCGTCGCCGGTGGCGTGGCCGTGCGTGTCGTTGATGGTCTTGAAATGGTCGATGTCGACGACGAAAGCGGACGTGAACGTGCGCTGGCGGCGCGCGAGCTGCAGGTCGCGCGTCGCCTGCGTGTAGAGTGCGCCGCGCGACAGCGCACCCGTGAGGTGGTCGGTGCGCGCCAGCTGCAGCACCCATTCGTGCATGCGGTCGGTGATGATCAACACGAAGCCCACGTTGCACAGCACGTCGAAGATCAGCAGCGCGCCGATGTAGACGGCGATGACCGGCGAGCGCAGGTCGACGGCCGTGCCGTCGTCGAGCTGGCGTGCGTGCGCCCAGATGCGCGAGAAGTTGGCCAGCGCGATGCCCGCGAAGCCCACCAGCGTGACGGTGCGACTGATGCTCAGCGGTGCGCTGATGAACAGCGTCAGTGCGGCCCAGGCCGTGAACAGGCCCATGCCCGCCACCATCACGAGACTGCGCGCGGGGAAGCTGGGCCACACGAGCAGCGTCGCGAGCACGCCCGTGATGAACGCGACGCACAGCGCCCCGAGCAGGCGGGTCGGCATGCGATGGCGATCGAGCTGGCGCAATGACGCCACCGTGCACGCGCGGCCGATGAGGATCAGCGAGTTGCCGACGATGGCCGGCAGCCACAGCGGCGTGATGCCCTGCAGGCCGTGCAGCGCCGCCGCCGCGCCCAGCAGGAAGCTGGACACTGCCCACATTCGAAGCCCCGGGATTGGCTGGCGCAGCCGGCGTTCGAGCGCCAGCACGATCAGTCCGAAGACGATCCCCAGCGCGGCGGCCACGGCGAGCAGCGACCGGCCGTCGATTGTCATTGCCCGACGTCCGCGAGCGATTCCTGGCGCCAGTGCATGTGGACTACCTCCTGTCAAAAAATTCTAGGCCGTGGCGATCCCCATGGAGTGACTATTTGTGGGGATGTGGTGTGCTCGGCCGCGCAAATTCGGCCTCTGCGCAGGGTCCGAAGCGGACCGATAGCTCAGCCCGCGCGCGCCAAGGCGTTGCGCAACACAGGCGCGAGTGCGTCGACCAGCGGCCCGATCTGAGCGACCGGCGTGGCGGCGAATGACAACACGAGCCCCCGCCAGGCCACCCGAGTCGCGTAGACCGACAACGGGATCGCCGTCACGCCGTGGGCGATTGCCGCGCGCGCCACGGCGCGGTCGTCGATGTCGTCGGGCAGGGCGAGCGTCAGATGCACGCCGCGCGCCCCCGACACGACGCTCAGGCGCCGGCTGGCGAACTCTTCGGGCAAGGCCTGGCCCAGCGCCAGCAGCATCGCGTCGCGGCGCAGCGCGTACTCGCGCCGCAGCGTGCGCACGTGGGCGGCGTAGTGGCCTTCGCGCATGAAGTCAGCCAGCACCTGTTGGACGATCTGGTCGCCGTCGCGGTAGAAGTCGGCCGAGGCGTCCGCGAACACGCGCTGCAGGCCCTGCGGCACGACCAGGAACGCGACGCGGATGCCCGGATAGACAGTCTTGCTGAACGTGCCCAGGTAGATCACGCGGCCGGCGCCGTCCTGGCCCTGCAGCGACGGGAACGGCGTGCCTTCGTAGCGGTACTCGCTGTCGTAGTCGTCCTCCAGCAGCAGGGTGTCGTGGCGCGCCGCGAACTGCAGCCACTCGAGACGGCGCGCGAGCGGCATCACCCCGCCGGTGGGGAACTGGTTGGAAGGCGTGAGGTAGGCCAGGCGCGGCGCGCGCTGCCCTTTGCGCAGCACCGGCACCGGCAAGCCGTGCGCGTCGACCGGCGCGGCCTGCAGGCGCAGGCCGTGGTCGGCCAGCACCTGCGTGGCGGCCCAGTAGCCGGGGTCCTCCAGCAACACCGCGTCGCCGGGGTCGCACATCAGGCGAGCGACCAGGTCGATCGATTCGCCGGTGCCGTCGGTGATGATCACCTGGTCGGGCGCGCAGCGCACGCCGCGCGTCGCGCGCACGTGTTCCGCGATGGCCTGGCGCAGCTCCGGCGCACCGCCGGGCTCGCCCTGTTCGAGCTGGATCGGATCCGCGCGCCGCAGCTGGCGTTGCTGCAGCCGGTTCCACAGGCGGTGCGGGAACAGCGCGAAGTCGAACTGGCCGGGACAAAAGGGCTGGCGGGTCCAGAACTCATGCAGCGGATGGCCATGGTAGCGGCGGCCGCGGCGCGAGAAGGCGAGCGGCGTGGTGTTGCGTCGCGCGACTGACTCATCGGCGGCATGCGCCGGCTTGGGCGCGGCCGGCAGCGCGTCCGGCGCGATGCGGCAGACATACGTGCCCGAGCCCTGGCCAGCGACGACGAAGCCTTCGGCGCGCAGCTGTTCGTACACTGGCACCACGGTGTTGCGCGCCATGCGCAGCACCTGCGCGAGCGTGCGCGTGGACGGCAACCGGTGCGCGGGCGCCACGACGCGGTCGAGGATCGCGCGGCGCATCAGCTGGGTCAGGCGGGCGCCGATCGGCAGGCCGCCTTCGCCGTCGCAGGGATGCGCCCAGGCGTGCTGCAACCAGTCGACGAGGGCGTCGGCGGGGGCGAGGGGGAGGCCGTTCGTTGGCATGGCAGGCGTCATCGTACGCGCCCCGTCGTCAAAGTGGCCCAGTCGACTCGGCGCCAATTGGCCCTTCACGCTGGGCCAATCGCTGCGTAAGCTCCTGTCCATGAACGCCCCCACCGCCTCCACCCCCCCGTCGGCCCTGACCGCGCCCGAGCGCGGCGCGGTGCAGGCCGCGCTCGCACAGCTGTCCGCCACGCTGGGCGGCGTGCCCATCGCAGCGATCGAATGTGCCGTCGGCGACTTCACGTCGGTGGCGCGCGGCAAGTCCGTCGGCCCCGACGATTTCGTCGGCATGGCCGGCTGTCGCTTCCCGTCGGTCGTGTTCGGGCTGACGCTCACCGCCGGCGAGCCCGAGGCGGTGTTCGGCCCGCTGTTGCCGGCGTCCTATCTCGACATCAGCCTGGTGCCCGACCTTGCCACCTTGTGCGCGCAGCCGGGCCGCCAGGGGACGGCTGCCGTGATCTGCGAGCCCGTGGGCCCGCTGCACGCCCAGCGCTATGGCCGCACGATCTGCGCCAGCGAGCTGTCGCCGCGCGCCGCGCTGCGCCGCGTGCTTGCGCGGCTGGACGCGGCCGGCCTCGTCGCCACGGTCGCCCCGGAGCTGGAGCTTTTTCTCGTCGACCGCCGCGAGCTCGACGGCCAGGTGAGCCTGCACGCCCCCGCGCCGCGTGAGGGCGCCCCCGCGCGCGAGCGCGCCTGCGAGGCCTACTCGCTGGAGCGCACGGGCCACTTTGCCGAGTACTTCGACGCATTGTTCGCCGCCTGCCACCTGCAAGGCATCCCGGTCTGCGGCCATGCGCACGAGGCCGCGTACTCGCAGTACGAGGTCAACTTCATGCCCGGCGAGCCGCTGGCGCAGGCCGACGCCGTGTTCCGCTTCAAGCGCCTCGCGCGCCAGGTGGCCGCGCAGTGCGGCTTCCTCGCCACGTTCGCGCCCAAGCCCTTCCTCGACCAGCCCGGCACCGGCATGCACTGGCACTTCAGCGTTCATCACAGCCCGGCTCGCTCCGCTCCCCACTCCCAAGGGGCTCACGCCGGCTCGCTCCGGAGCGGCCGAGCGCTCGCCGGCGAAAGCACCGACATTGCTGGCGCACACACGAACGCCTTCGCGCACCCGGATGGCCGTGACACGGATGCGCTGGGTGCGTTCATCGGCGGCCTGCAGCGCCACTCCGACGCCGCGATGGCGTTCTTCGCGCCGCACGACATGGCGTTCGACCGCATCCGCCTCAGCAACGCGTCACCGTCGTCGGCCAGCTGGGGCCACGACGACCGTGCGGTGGCGTTCCGCATCCCGCACGCCAGCGCGCAGAACCGCCGCATCGAGAACCGCCTGCCCGGTGGCGACGCCAACCCGTACCTGATCGTCGCCGCGACGCTGGGCCTGGGCCTGGCCGGCATCGAGCAGGGCCTGGCGCCCGCCACCGAATCGGCCGGTGTCGCGCTGCCACGCACCTTGCCCGAGGCCTGCGACGCGCTGGAGGCCAGTGCGCTGATGCGCGAGCTGTTCGGCGACCCGCTGGTCGACCTGTTCGCCGCGCTGAAGCGCCACGAGAGCGCCGAGCGCAACGCCGCGGCCGATCCGCGCCATCACTGGGATCTCGTCCATCTGGTCGAGCTCGCCTGATTCCCGATTTGCAGATTCACGTTCCCGACCCGAGATCCGCCCATGTTCCGTTCCGCCCCTGACTACGTCGATTCGTACTACGCGGCCACGTCGCGCCACCTGCAATCGAATCGCCCGTCGCTGCGGGAGAGCCTGGACGTGGACGTCTGCGTCGTCGGCGCTGGCTTCTTCGGCCTGTACACCGCCATGGAGCTGGCCAAGGCCGGCAAGCGCGTCGTGATCGTCGAGGCGAGCCGCGTGGGCTGGGGCGCATCCGGCCGCAACGGGGGCCAGATGATCATCGGCTTCCCCTGCGGCATGCAGCGCCTGAAGGGCGCGATGGGCCCGGAGCGCGCCAAGCGCATGTTCGACGCGTCGCGCGAAGCGGTGACGGACATCCGCGCCATCATGGCCGAACACGCCATCGACTGCGATCTGGTGCACGGCCACCTCGAAGTCGCCGTGCTCAAGCGCCGCGTCGGCGATCTCACCGACTGGATCGAGGAGTGCGTCAACGAGTGGGGCTACGACAAGCTGCAGCTGATCGAGAAGAAGGATCTCGGCGGCTACGTGAACTCGCCGCGCTTCCAGGCCGGCATCGTCGACCCGGAAGGCTGCCACATCCACCCGCTCAAGTACGTGCTGGGCCTGGCCCGCGCTGTGGAGAGCACGGGCGTGCGCATCTTCGAGCAGAGCAAGGCGGACGGCTACGTCGAGAAGGCGAGCCACATCGAGGTCAACGTCGGCCCGCACGTCGTGCGCTGCCACCAGCTCGTGCTGGCCACCAACGCCTACGTCGACAAGCTCGACCCGAAGCTGGCCGCGCGCACGCTGCCGGTGGGCACCTTCATCGGCACCACGGCGCCGCTTGGCGAGGCGCTGGCGCGCAGCCTGATTCCGGGCAACCACGCGGTCTACGACAACCAGTTCATCCTCGAGTACTTCCGCATGACCGCGGATCACCGCCTGCTGTTCGGCGGCAAGTGCAGCTACCTCGGCGGCACGCCGGCCAACCTGGCCGACTCGATGAAGCGCAACATCTCGCGCGTGTTCCCGCAACTGGCCGATGTGCAGATGGACTATGCCTGGGGCGGCCACATCGACATCACGATGCGCCGCATGCCCGACTGGGGCCAGCGCGACCAGCGCGTGTTCTGGGCGCAGGGGTTCTGCGGCCACGGGCTGGTGCCGACGCGCGTGGCGGCCAAGGTGGTCTCCGACAAGATGCTCGCCAGGTCCGACGAACTCGACTGGTTCGCCCCCATCGTCAACCCGCCTTTCCCGGGCGGCGAGGCCGTCGGTGGGCTGATGCAGGCGGTCGGGATGACGTACTACCGGGTGCGCGATTTCGTCTGAGAGTCAGGCGCCTGACTGCGGCGGGGGCGGCAACCTCGACCCGCACCACGGGCAACACGCGATCGCCAGTGGCGGCGTGCCGACGATCGATGTCTTGAGGCCATAGACACGGGTGCCTTCCGAATAGGCGATCGTACGGCCGAGCTGCGCGCGCAGCGTGTCGCAGCAATGTGCCACCTCCGGCTCGTCTTGCGTCGGATGCTGGAAGAACACCGCGCGCTCCGCCTTGAATTGGCGCTTGCGGCCGCGACGTTTGCAGATGGCGTCGATGTCGCGCAGGAACGCGGCGTTGGTGTCAGCGGCGGCCTGCATGTCGGCCTTGGACGCGAACTTCACCTGGAAGACGGGCTCGCCGTACGAGTAGGCCATTTCGAACGCGGGGCGGGGCGATGTCGCGGCGTACACGCGCTCGAAAGCCGCAGTGCAGTCGGCGCTGAGGCGCTGGTGGCGCCGACGCGCGAAGACGGCGTAGCCGGCGAGGGCCAGCAGCAGGCAGGCGAAGAGGTAGGTCAATGGAGTGGCCGGAAACGGGAGCGGAAAGGTGCGCGCAGCTTAACCGAGCGCGCTAGCGGGGCGACCCCCGGGCTTTGTGTCGACCAGGTGCTCGGCGAAGCCCCGCCCCTGCGCCTGACACGTCCCTGAAGCGCCGTGCTTCAGGAGTCTCCCGGCCTTGCGCTCGCGCGAGGCATGGGCGAGCATCCCGACATGACTGCAAAGACACTCCATCCCCTTTCGCCGGCGACGCTGTTCGCCGCCTCGTTCCTCGTGTTCAGCGGCGCCGCGTGCGCGGTCGATGCCGCTGCAGCGCCCGCCTCGGCGCCGTCTTCAGTCGCGCTGCAGGCCAAGGTCCAGCAACTGATCGGCGACGCCGGCTGCGACAACTCGCACCAGTGCCGCAGCCTGGGCATCGGCGCGAAGCCTTGTGGCGGCCCCGAGAGCTATCTGGCGTGGTCCGTCAAGGTCACCGACGCGCACGCCCTGCAGGAGGCCGTGGCGGCCCTGGCGCAAGCCCGGGTGGACGAGAACAAGCGCAGCGGCATGGCCTCGGACTGCATGATGCGGCCCGAGCCCACGGCCGTGTGCCGGCCGCGTGGCAACGACGGCAAGCCGACCTGCCAGCTGGGCCAGGGCGGCGTCGAGTCGGCGGTCTGACGCGTTGGCTGGGTCGACGGCTCTGGTTGCGCTGGTTTAGCGCGGTTGCTGGGTTGCTGTGGGGTGCCGGCTTGGGCTGAGCCCAGCAACCCCGCTGAAGCCGCGTGACTACGACCAGAGACGCTTCGCCAAAGAACAAAGAATAAGGCCGCGCATCTTGCGACACGCGGCCTGCTGGAACAGCGACGAGGGCCGGCAACGTGGGCCGGCCTGTTTGCGTGATCCTTACTTCGACGTCACGTTGGCCTTGTCGTTGGCAGTCGTCGTGATCACGTCGAGCGGCGTGCCCGGCGTGGTGTCGATGTTCAGCGCCGTCGCGGCGCCCGGCGTGCCCGAGAGGTCGAGGAACTGCGCGCCGCCGAAGTAGCGGTGGCCGACCGTCAGGCCCGACCAGGAGAAGCCGACCGTTGCCGTGCCGCCTGCGTAGACCGAGCCAGGCATCAGCACGTTGAACGCGCCGCCCGCGGTGTTGCCCGGGCTCACGATCCAGCTGGACAGCGAGTGGGTGGACGTCGGGTTGGCGCTGGCGTACGCGGCCACGCAGACCTTGTACGTCCCAGCTGCCGGGCTGAGCAGCTCGATCGTCTCGTGCGACGTGCCGCTTCCCGAGACGTACGAGACACCGCCCGGCGTGATCACGGCCAGGTCGTTGTCGTCGTCCGCGCCGCTGACGTCGGCCTGGCGCAGCGCGAAGCGCGCCGCGATCGTGCCGGCCGGGACCACCATCGGATAGACCTGGATGCTGGTCGTCGAGGTGCCCGCGGCGCAAGCCGTCGCGATGTTCAGGCTGGCGTTGGGCGTCAGCACGACCGGGGCGCCCAGCGTGACGTCCTTCATGCCCTTGAGCGCGGTGGACTTGCCGGAGAAGCCGGTGCCGATCGTGAACATGCGGCTGCCGGACACCGTGCTGCCGAACATGTCGGCCGGGGCCTGGATCGACTGGCCGAGCGCGACCTGGATCGGGCTGCGCACGTTGTGCGTGCCGTCCGACCAGGTCAGGGTGCCGTACTCCCACGTGAACTTGGGCGCCGTGGCGCTCGGCGTCATCGTGATCGTGAACGGGGCGCTGGCGCCCGGAGCCAGGGTCAGCGTCGCCGGGCTCACCGTCGCGGCGATGTCGGCCGTGTTCATCACGGCGGACGCCGTGTAGGTGGCGGACGACGTGCCGACGTTGGTGACCGTGCGGTGGATGGCCGTGGTGCCCACCATCGCGCCAGCGGTGATCGACGCCAGGTTCAGGTTGTACGTCTGATCCAGGGTGCCGTAGGTCGAACAGTCGGAGGCCGAGACCAGACTCTTCTGGGTCAGGCACTGGTAGCGGACGTAGTCGGCCTTGCCCATGTCGTACACCAGGCCCGGATTGATCGCCTTGTTCGGGCTGATGAAGCCCGCGCCCTGCGACCACGGCAGCTTGCCGTTCTGCATGCCGGTGAGGCCGTCGTTGAGCGTGTCGAACGCCGTCGTCATCATGGCCGACTTGATGGCGGACGGGCTCCACGTCGGGTGGGCCTGCTTCAGGAGCAACGAGATGCCGGTGATGTGCGGCGTCGCCATCGACGTGCCGTCGTACGAGGCCCAGGCCGGGCCGGCGGCCAGCGTGCCGGCGGCGAGCTGGTTGCGCTGGTCCTGCGTGTAGCCTGGCGTGACGCTGGCGATGACGCCGACGCCCGGAGCCGCGATGTCCGGCTTGAGCACGTTGACGTCGGCCATGTTCGGACCGCGGCCGGAGAAAGCCGCGATGGTGGGCGCCGCCTGGTGGCCGAAGTAGAACGCCGATTCGGCGGCCGTCGGCGAACCGCCGGCGAAGGCGTACGCCTTGATCGCGGTGCCGTCGGCGGCGCTCACGTGCACGGTCGGCACGGAGTGCACCTCGGACACGAGGCCCGCGCCGTTGTCGGCCAGGACCATGCCCACGCCGCCGGCCTGCAGCACGGCCAGGCTCTTGTTGACTCGGGCGCTGGTGCCACGCGAGCAGATGACGACCTTGCCGGCCACGAGCGCCGGATCGAGCGTTACCTGGCCCGCGGCCGGGGATGCACTGATGTCGCCCGGCGTGAAGCACAGCCTGGCATTGCCGCCGCCCACGCCCGCGAACTGGGCGTCGATCATCGGCGTGCTGGCCAGCGGCGCGACGTTGAGCGATGCGCCGGTGTACTTGGCGCCGTTGCCCAGCGTGACGTCGCCTTCCAGGATGCGGTCGTGCGTGGCCGCGGCCACGGTGGTCAGCCACGGGCTCGGGTGGTTGACCGTGTTGGTCGGGCCGCTGTTGCCGGCGGCGGCGGCGACGAACACGTTGGCCAGCGCGGCGCGGTAGAACGCCTGTTCCACCATGTCGTTGGTGGTGCCGGTGGAGCCGCTGATCGAGAAGTTGATCGCGTTGACACCGTCCTTGACCGCCTGGTCGATGGCGGCCATCGAGTCAGCCGACGAGCACGAGTTCTTGTTCGTGGCACCGGAGATGAAGGTGAAGCAGACCTTGTACGCGGCGATGCGGGCGCGCGGGGCCATGCCCGAGGCGAGGCCCATCGTGACGCCGGCGACGACGGCCGGCACCTTGTCGTTGCCTGCGGCGGTGGACGCCGTGTGGTCGCCGTGGCCGCCGAGGCCGGTGGCGCCGCCGAGGTCGTCGCGCGGCGAGTTGAAAGCGGTCCAGTCGAGCGTGACGCCGCTCGAAAGCAGGTTGGCGTTGTAGTACTTCGCGCCGATCAGCTTGTTGTTGCAGGCCTGGGCCGGCACGAACGCGTCGCCGGCGACGCAACTGCCGGTCCAGCCGGCGGGCGGCGGGCCGTAAGCCAGCGTGCCGCCGGTGAAGGTCGGCTTGCCGTCGCCGTCGACGTGGTCGGCGTACGACGGGCTTTCAGGCCAGATGCCGAGGTCGACATCGCCCAGGATCATGTTCTCGCCCTTGATGGCGACGTTGTTGCCATCGGTCTGCGACCAGACGCCGCCGGGCGCGGTGAGGCCCAGGAAGGTCGGCGTGGAGATGGTGGCGGGCGTGAGCAGCTGGTCTTCCGCGACCGCCGCGACATTCGCGTTCAGCGACAGCGTGGCGGCTTGCGCGGGCGTCAGGCGTGCCGTGAAGCCGTTGAACACCGTGTCGAGCTGCGAGATGGGCGAATTGCCGGTGACGGTCGACAGCACCGCGGCCTGCTTGCTGCGCAGGTAGCTGCTGTACAAGAGCGCGGCCGACGAGCGCGACGAGAAGGGCGTGCCGGCGGGTGCCTGCGTGGCGGCGTAGCCGCTGGTCGTGCCCTGGTAGGAGGCGGCCGGTTCATCCTTGAGCTGGACGATGTAGGTCTTGACGCCGGTTTGCGCGTGCGCAGACAGGCTGGCCAGCAGGGCGAGGCTGGCGACTGCGGTGGAGGTGAGCTTGAGTTTCATGGTCGTCGTATTCCTTGATGGATTGGTCGCGGGCCGCTCAGTTGGAGCGGCGACGACGAACCTGGGCGGCGACGCCGACCAGTCCCAGGCCCATCAGCAGCCACGACGAGGGTTCGGGCACCGAGGAGACGTTGATGTTGTCGATGCCGAACTGGCCCTTGTTGGTCGCACCCACCGTGCAGCCCGAACCCGTATCGCAGTAGTACGTGTAGGCAAAGATGTTGGCTATGTCGTCTCCCGACGTGAGGCTGCCGGCGGTGAACATCGTCGCGTTGCCGATCCAGTAGTGCGAGAAAGGCGTCGAGCCATCCTTGTTGATGGTGAGCCGGAAGTAGCCGGAATCGATCAAGCTGAAGTCCGAGCGGCGGGTCTCGAACACGAGGAAGGCCGCGGTAGTGTTGGTGCTGACCGGGCCCAGGAAGGCCGCATCGAAGGTGGATAACTTCATGCCCAAGCCGTTGTCCCACAGGTAGACATAGCTGTCGTTGGTCGAAGCCAGGTAGGTGGTCGCGTCGCCGCCGGGGCAGCGCTCGTCGAGGCAGCCGCCGCCGGAGGCGCCGCCCACCAGGGCGCCGACCCCGCTGCCGTCCGGCGGATTGCCCAGGTTGTTGAAATTGAAGGCGCCGATCGTGAACGGGCCCTGGGACACAGCGTCCCAGTCCGAAAGCAGGGGCGCGAAGGGCGCTGCCGAGGCGTCGGCGCCGTCGAAATCGATGACGTAGGCGTTGGCTGCGCCGACACAAAACAATGCCGCCGCGCCAAGCGCGGCCTGGGCGAAGAACTTCTTCATGGGGGATCCCTCTTTCCGTTGCGTTGAACTCGACGGTGTCACCCTTGTGGGGTGCGCGTTACCGTTTGCACACGTCGATTTTGTTGCGCTGCACGCGCGCTTGGCATAGCAAGTTGCCCACCCCTCAAACTGGGGGTGTCGCCGCACAGTTTCGACAAATGGTGAAACCCTGGCGAAGGGTTTGGTGTACCTCTCGGCAGCCCATACCCGCACGCGATATGCAGCTTCCGGGTTCCCCCTAAACTGAGTAACCCCTACTGCCATTGCCCGCTTGCCATGAAGATCGATTTCGTCTCCGACATCTCCTGTCCCTGGTGCGCCATCGGCCTCGCCTCTCTCGAGACCGCGCTCGAGCGCCTGGGCCCCGAGGTGCCGGTGACGTTGCATTTCCAGCCGTTCGAGCTCAATCCGCAGATGGCGCCCGAAGGCGAAGACACCAACGAGCACATCGCCAGGAAGTACGGCATGCCCGAGGAGCAGGTGCAGAAGAACCGCGAGGCGATTCGCGAGCGCGGGGCGGCGGTGGGCTTCACGTTCAACATGGCCAAGCGCGGCCGCATCTACAACACGTTCGACGCCCATCGCCTGCTGCACTGGGCCGAGGTGCTGGACGAGGAGCAGGGCAAGGAACCGGGCAAGACTGGCGAGAACGCGCTGGCGCTCAAGCACGCATTCCTCCAGGCCTACTTCACCGACGGCCAGGATCCCAGCGCGCACGACGTGCTGGTGCGCTACGCAACCGAGGCCGGCCTCGACGGCGAGACCGCGCGCGACGTGCTCGCCAGCGGCCGCTACACGGCGGAGGTGCGCGAGCGCGAGCGGTACTACCAGCAGCGCGGCATCTCCTCGGTGCCGTCCATCATCATCGACGACAAGCACCTGATCCAGGGCGGCCAGCCGCCGGAGATGTTCGAGCAGGCGCTGCGCCAGATCGCGGCGAATCCGGCTGCGTGACGAGCGCCTGGCGCCTCAGGCCAGCGCGACCCTGGCCCAGGCGCCGATCGCCGGCATCAGGGGTCGCTTGTCGAGGTCCGGGACGTCCTGCAGGATCCAGTGCGCCAGCGCGACCGCGGCGATCTCGGTCGGATGGAAATCCTCGTCGGCGAACGCAAAGTGTGCGTCGTAGCCGGCGATCTTCTCGAGCTCGCGCGTCTTCGGGACGCCGTCCCGCTCGATCACCTTCCAGCCGCCGTCCGTTTTCGTGATCTCAACGCCCAGCGCCTGGAAATCCTCGGGCATCCGGGGCACGGCCAGGTCGGGGAAGGTGACCACCGGCATGATCCAGCCGCTGCCGCCGACCTGGTCGAGCGCGAAGGCCCAGACCACGTCCGGGCCATCCGGATTGGTGCCGGTGTGGGCGTCCAGCCAAGGCGTGGTGAGCGCGGGCGTCATGCGCGTGAAGCCGAAGACGTCGGTGAACAGCGGCTCGAAGCGGGTGGGGCTGGCGCGTTCGAGCACGTGGGTCTGCTCGTGCACCAGCAGGCTGCGCCCGCGCGGCGTGACGGCCAGCTTGCCGGACTCCGTCATTTCGCGGTGCATCGCCGTGTAGGCCTCGACGGTGGACTTGGGCAGCACGATGTGCGGCCCGCGCGTGTGCGGCATGCCGCCTTCGGCGCGGTCGTCCAGCTTGATGAACGACCAGGGCGTGCGCCCGTAAAGCGGCGCACGCGCGTTGAGCAGCGGCTGCATGCGCTCGACGACCCCGTGGATCGCCACCCGCTCGGCGTCGGTGAAGGCCAGCACCTTGGCGGCGTCATCGTCGCGCACCGCGACACGCGCGTCCGCCAGCGACATGCCGCTCAACGGCGAGTGCATGCGTGCGCGGATCTCCAGCAGGCCCATGTTGGCGTAGTACGCGTCGCCGGGTTGCGAGAACGCGGCCACGCCGGCCTCGGGCGACAGGAACGCGACTTTGGCGGGCGCGGTCGGCTCGGTCAGCGTGAGGCCGAATGCGCGCGTCGCGGGCAGCGTGGCGGCACCGAGCGTCGCGCCGAGCAGGCGGCGTCGGGTCGGCCGGAAGGTCGAGGCGCCACGCGCGTTCATTTGTAGCTTTGCAGGTGGATGGACGTTTCGGTGGCGCCGATGCCCTTGATCAGGCGCACGCGCTCGAGCACGGCGGCCAGGTCGGCGAGGTTGGCGGAGCGTACCTCGGCGAGCAGGTCCCAGCGGCCGTTCGTGTCGTGCAGCTCGCCGACCCCGGGTTCGCCCAGCAGGATGCTGATCACCTCGCGCGTCTGGTTGCCTTCGACGGCGATGCTCATCCACGCGATGATCTCGTTGTGCTCGATGTCGGGCCGCAACCGCACCGTGTAGCCGACGATGGTGCCGGAGTCCTCGAGCTTGGTGATTCGGTTGTTGACGGTGCCGCGCGACACGCCCAGGCGGTGGGCCAGCGTCGCGACGGACGCGCGTGCGTCGGTGCGCAGCAGCGCGATCAGTTGTTGGTCGAGTGTGTCCATGGGTCTGGAAATGCCGTTACCGGATATTGACGAAATGTCAGTCAATGCTGTCGATATGTCAAATAATTGAACGAATCGAAGCACTAGTGCCCATTTCGCTTGCCATGTGGTCACGGAACAATCTCCCTATCGACAACGGAGATATTTCATGACGACCTTGCTCACCACCCGCGACATCGGCGCCATCGTCGGCGCGAAGGGCCTGGCCGCCTGCCTCGGCACGCTGGTTTCCTATCTCGAAGAAGACTTTGCCCGCTGGAGCGAATTCGACAAGTCGGCGCGTGTGGCCAACCACTCGAAGGACGGCGTGATCGAGCTGATGCCGATCTCCGACGCGAGCCTCTACAGCTTCAAGTACGTCAACGGACACCCGAAGAACACCCGCGCCGGACTGCCCACCGTGATGGCCTTCGGGCTGCTGGCCAACGTCGACACCGGCCGTCCCGAACTGCTCAGCGAGCTGACGCTGACGACTGCGATGCGCACCGCCGCGACGTCGGTGATGGTGGCCAAGCGCGTCGCGCGTGCCAACAGCCGCGTGATGGCCGTGATCGGCAACGGCGCGCAAAGCGAGTTCCAGTCGCTGGCGTTCCACCTGTTGATGGGCATCGAGGAAGTGCGCCTGTACGACGTCGACGCCGGCGCCACCGCCAAGCTCGTCGCCAACCTGCACGCCGTCGCGCCCGCGCTGCGGACCGTCGTTTGCGCGAGCACCGCCGAAGCCGTGCGGGGTGCGGACATCGTCACCACCGTGACGGCCGACAAGACCAACGCCACCATCATCACGCCCGACATGCTCGAGGCCGGCCAGCACATCAACGGCGTTGGCGGCGACTGCCCCGGCAAGACCGAGCTGCATGCCGACGTGCTGCGCGCCGGCGCGGTGTTCGTCGAGTACGAGCCGCAGAGCCGCGTCGAGGGCGACCTGCAGCAGATGCCGGCTGACTTCGCGGTCACCGAGTTCTGGCGCGTGCTGCTGGGCGAGGCCCCGGGCCGCACCTCGGCCGAACAGATCACCGTGTTCGATTCGGTCGGCTTCGCGCTGGAGGACTTCTCCGCGCTTCGCTTGCTGCGTGACCTGGCCATCGAACTGGGCTTGGGCCGTTCGATCGACCTGGTGCCGGACATGGCCGACCCGAAGAACCTGTTCGGCGCGCTGCAGATGCCGGCTGTTGCGGTGACGGGCCTGCCCGAGCCGCTGCGCGCCGCGCTCGCGCTGTAACCTTCGCGACGTTTCTCCCCGCGCGCACGCGGCGCACGCCGGGCGGTGACAATCGCCCCCAGCCGCGGGGGCGTGTCATGCCGCCGCTCACCCAAAGAAGAGGCGCCATGATCATCGTCCACCACCTGAACAACTCGCGCTCGCAGCGCATCCTCTGGCTGCTGGAAGAACTGGGCCTGCCCTACGAGATCAAGCGCTACCAGCGCGACGCGAAGACGATGCTCGCGCCCCCCGAGCTGCTCAAGGTGCACCCGCTGGGCAAGTCGCCGGTGATCACCGACGGCGACATCACGGTGGCCGAGTCTGGCGCGATCGTCGAGTACCTGCTCGACACCTATGGCGAAGCATCGGCGCTGCGTCCTCCCAAGGGCACGGCCGATTACCGCCGCTTCACCTACTGGCTGCACTTCGCCGAAGGCAGCGCGATGCCGCCGCTGGTGATGAAGCTGGTCTTCCTGCGCATCAAGTCGAGCCCGATGCCGTTCTTCGTCAAGCCGATTGCCAAGAGCATCGTCGACAAGGTGCTGAGCAACTTCGTCGACCCGAACCTGGAACGCCAGATGGCCTTCATGGAGGCCGATCTCGCGCTGGGCCCGTGGTTCATCGGCACGCAGTTCAGCGCGGCCGACATCCAGATGAGCTTCCCGATCGAGGCCGCGAATCAACGCGCCGGGCTCGATGCGAAGACGACGCCGCGACTTCTGGACTGGCTTGCGCGCGCGCATGCGCGCCCCGCTTACCAGCGCGCGCTGGAACGCGGCGGCAAGTACGACTTCGCGTGACGCCTACTTCGGGTCCGAGGCCTTGGCCTTGGGTTTGAAGATGTGCACGACCTCGCCGTGGGCGAGCATCTCGACCAGTTGCGCGATGCGCCGCGCGCGTGTCTCGGGCTTGACGGCCGTCTGCACGCGCCACGTCACGGCGTAGCGGTTGGTGGCGTTGACCGTGGCGAAGAACTTCTTCGCGGCAGGGTTGGCGTCCAGCGCGGCCAGCAGGTCGTCCGGCACCGTGGCCGTGCGCGCGCCGTCGTAGGCCTTGTCCCAGCGGCCATCGGCCTTGGCGGCGTCGATCTGAGCCTGGCCCGAGGCCTGCATGCGGCCGGCCGCTATCAGCGCGGCGACCTTGTCGACGTTGATCTTCGACCAGATGCTGCGTGCGCGCCGCGGCGTGAAGCGTTGCAGGAAGTGCTGGTCATCGAGCCCCTTCTTCTGACCGTCTATCCAGCCCCAGCACAGCCCGATCTCCACCGCATCGGGGTAGGTGACGCTGGGCTCGCCCGCGCCCTTCTTGGCGATCTGCAGCCACAGCCCGTCGGACGTGGCGTGGTGCTTCTTCAGCCAGGTCTCGAAGGCATTGGCGGATTTGAAGAGGGTGGGGGTGATGTCGGGCATGGTGACGGGGATTGTTCTGGATGCCGATCGAATTGTGCGACGTGGCTGGCGGCTGACGACCCACAGCGGACATCCAGTTTCTCGAACTGGCGGCAGGAAACCGGACGGTCGCCGCGTCGACAGGTGGCCGCTTGCTTCCGACCCATCTACGACATTCTGGCCAGCAGATTCGGCGCCACAAAGCCGACGCTGGACCTTCGTCGCAGATCAGGTCGCGAACACGTATTCGCGGAGACCGGCTCGATCAATGGCGCCGACGCATGACGGCAAGCACCGACAGGCCGAGAAGGAACATGGCGGCAGCAGCAGGCTCCGGGATCGCCGTCGCATCTATGTTGGAGTAGGTGTACGAACTCACGTAGGCGAACAGATGCCCAAACTCGAACGACGAGCTAGTGTTGACGAACGTCACGCTCAGGAATCCGTCGGCCGACATCTTGAAGGTGTCCCCCGGACGCGTCCCCGCAGAACCGAGAAGTTCCGCGACGCTTCGCTGCTCGTCCAAATCCTCGTGCCAGAGTTCCAGATGGACGTTGGCGGTGCCGTATTCATCTGTGCCAGGTCGATCCGACAGCAGGTCGACGGCGCCAAGCCCGCTGATCACCATCTCGGTGTTCGGTGCGACGGTGAATCGGCCGGTCGTTGCCTGGTCGCCCAGGTTGGCGAAGCTCGAGCTTGAACCGTAGCCTCCACCACTTGCGAATGCCACCGTATGAGCGGCCCCCGTTCCCGTGAAGTAGTCGCCCGCGATCGCAGCGCTTGAGCCCGCATTCGAGGCAACGGACGCCTCGACCGCCAAGGACGCGAATGGATTGCCGCTGCCATAGAGCGTGTCGACGGACAGGGCGAGGGGCGGATCCGCAAAGGCAGTGGAGTTGACTGAGGCGCCGTACACGCCGCTGAAACTTACTGAGGGCGCCAGCGCGCTCGCAGGATCGACCTTAAACACCTGGATGTCGACATTCGTCAGCGATGCAGTCGATACGATCTTGGCGCTCGCCCCCGTGGCCGCGGCGGTGAGAAGCGCGCCCACCAGCAAGGTCTTCGTCATCTTGGTCTTCATTGATTCTCCCGTGGATTGGTCAGCCACGAATCACCCATCAAGGGATCATCGAGATCGCGAAGCATATCCTCGCCAAGGGCTCGATCCGGCGCGGCGATCGCGAGTCTCGCAAATGAAAACCGGGTGCCCAAAAGCGGACAGCCGCGAGCGTCTGCTGATGGCCGGTAGCACGCCTTCACAGATCGACATCGTACGGCGCCTCCCGAGCATACAGCTGACGTTCGGGTTCTAAGGTCAGCAAGTAGCCTGGGTGCCGGCCCTGCGAGCTTGCCACGGCCTGGCAGGGCTCGACCCGTTGCGGCAACTGGCGTCGTTGCAGCGAGCTGCCAGAAAACCGTCGCTCACCGCTCTAGTTGAACAGGCACGCGCAGCGACGTCCGCGGCAGCCGGTTGCTACGCGACGCGCGTTCACGGCTGCTGGCACGCTGGAACCGCCTGTTGCGTCGCCACAAGTCGGCCGGCATTCACGGACGCATTGCCACCTGCCCGCCAACTACCGTGCGCGTCCGCGGTACCGCGCCGCTACCTGCGGGTCGGACATCTCAGTGAGTTCCACTGAGGCCCCTTCATCGGCAAATGTCAGGCGGAAGCGGCGGTTGTTGATGTTCCCCACTTCGTTGTAGTCGAGGACGAATGTGCTGTCACTCTCCCAGGCACCACTGACTGCGACCGGCAGTCCGAATCGCCCATCAGGCGAAATGCGGGGGACGCCGTCCAAGCCGACCGGTCGGGGTCCGTCAAGCCGGTCGACCAGTTCCAGCTGGAGCTGGGCCGTCGCACCCCCCGAAAAGGTGAGCGAGAACGACCTGAGGTCGAACGGATTCGCGTCGAGCGCATAGGTCCGGCCCGAGATCACCTTTGCCTGCGTCGGCGCGGTGGTGACTGGTCGCGCAGCCGGCGGCTCCGTTGCAGCCCGTACCGCAGTCGCGAGCCGTGCCGCGCCTGCCGAGTTCTCGGGCAACGCGCGGTCAGATTTGATTGCGTGGCCGATGAACTGGCCGATGTCGCCGGGTTCGAACTCTCCACCAGTGAACACGACGACGAGGTTTTTCTCTGGCACGACGCTTATGCGCTGCCCGCCTCGGCCGAGTGCTTCGAATATCGGCGGGCTCCTGTCGGGATAGATCCAGAGACCGTAACCGTACCCCGGTCCCGGACTGGGGCCTGGGTGAGAGTGCACCTGGACTGCGGTTCGCATCCAGTCTGCCGAGACGAGTTGCCGATTCTCCCATTGGCCACCTCGCAGCCATAGGTAGCCGATCTTCGCCATGTCGCGAGGTTGAAGGTGCAAGTCGCCCCAGCCGTGGGATATGCCCTGGGCGTCGGACGGCCACGCCGCCTCTTTGATGCCGAGGGGAGCGAACAGCGCGCGCCGGGCGAAGTCGAGTGCGCTCACGCCGGTCGCTTTGGTGATGATCCCGGAGAGCAAGTGCATGCCGCCGGAGCAGTACTCGTAGACTTCACCGGGCTCGGCCACCATCGGGAGGTCGAGCATGAACCCGATCCAGTCCGGACTCCGTCTCATCTGAGTGAGGGTGATCTCCTCCTGCTGGTTGTGACAGTCGAGCCCGGATCTCATCGTGAGCAGGTGCTCCACCGTCAGGCGCTTCTTGCGCGAGTCGAAGTTGGCGATAGACGGCGCGCCGAGAAGCGCCGTCACCGGTTGCGTCACGCTGCTCAACACGTGCTGTCCGATGGAGACGCCAACAAGTGTGGAGGTGACGCTCTTGGTTACCGACGCCGTGTCGTGTAGGAGGTTGTCCTGGAACGGCCAGAAGTACGCATCCAGTACGAGGTACCCATTGCGGACGATCGTCAGGCTGTGGATGGAAATCTGGCGCCGGCGAATCTCGTCGAATGCCTCGGCGAGAACTTCCGAGTCCATCCCTTGTGCTTCGGGTGAGGAACGGCGCCAGCCGTGCGTTGGCCACTCCTCTTGCTGCGCTGCCGCACTCACGCCGGTTCCGGTACTCGCAAGCACGGTCAAGAAAACAACGATGGCGATCCGATCGAAGACCCGCATGTTCTTCCCTCACTCAAATCTACGAGCGGGCCGACACCGCCTGCCGAGACCAACGGTGTCGCAGCGGCATGTGCCTTCCAGTTAGCAGCGCCCTTGCAGGGGAAACACTAAGCGGTTCGCGCACGCGCCTTCTCAAGTGTGCTGCCCGAAAGCGGCCGTTGGCCACTGACGGCTTATGGCCAAAACAGAGACGTTCATCCGAGCCCGAGCCCGAACGCGTCGAAAAGGCCGCGCAACCAATCGCCATAGCGCCTTGGCCGTCTGTCTCCGTCCCGTAGCCTCAAGACGAAGCGAAGCGTGACACACAGAGCGAGAAAGACCGCGCAGCCGACATGCAGTCGCGGGCTGATTGGCTCAAGCATCGACATCCGGCCAGTCTACTCGCGCCTCTGACGTTGGCCAGGTTCGAAGCTGCTGTTCATGAGCGTCGGCGCATGGCCGCCGAGTCCGGCGAACCGAATCGCCCAGAGTGCTCGGCAGCAACGACACCGGCTGCTTCATTGCATGCGGATGGGACTGCGTTCGCAACCGACCGCAACCCGCCCGTACCTTGTCGGAGCGGTCTCAGCCGCCGCAGTGACGGGTGTCTTGGGCAACGATGAAATCGCCAACTTTACGCAGCGCGTTCTGGCACCAGTCGCCTCTGCTTCAGGTCACATTCACCGCAGAGCGGCGGCTTTGGCGCGCGACATGGCACCATCCAGGCAGGCCCAGTCAGTTGGCGTCAGGCGTCTTTCGGTCCAATGCCAAGAGTCGAGTGCGAGATTTGCATGGGTCGTTCAACCGTGGTGGAGTGAGATTGAAACAAAAGCTGATTTGGTTGGTGGTGCTGGTACTGGCGGCCTCAATGCAGGTTGCCTCGGCGGATTCGGAGCTTGCTTATCCGCCGCTGCTGAAGCCAGACGTGCAGGAGGCCAAGGCTGCCCGTCTGTCCGCGGAACTGCTGTCGCGCTACCACTACAAAGCCGTCCCGCTTGACGATGCCTTGTCGGGCAGGATGTTCGACCAGTACCTGAAGGCGCTCGACCCCGAGAAGCTCTACTTTTTGCAGTCCGACATCGACCGCCTGGCTGTTGGTCGCACCCGGCTTGACGATGCGATCCTGACCGAGGACTTGCGCGCGCCGTTCGAGATTTTCAACCTGTACGAACGCCGGGCGGCCGAGCGAATGAGCTATGCCCGCACACTGCTGCACAAGGGGTTCGACTTCGGGCGCGACGAAACGGCGATGATCGACCGCAAGGACCAGCCCTGGCCCGCAACCGAGGCAGAGTCGCTCGACCTCTGGCGCAAGCGCGTCAAGAACGATTGGTTGCGGCTCAAGCTCGCTGGCGAGGGTGACGCGGCTATCGCGAAGGTCCTCGACAAGCGCTACGACAACGCCTCCAAGCGCCTGGGCAAGATCACCAGCGCCGATGCCTTCCAGGTGTTCATGAATGCCTACACGATGGCGATCGAACCCCATACCAACTACCTGGGACCGCGCGCCGCAGCAGACTTCGACATCGCGATGCGGCTGTCACTGGTGGGCATTGGCGCGGTTTTGACCGAGATCGACGGCTACGTCACCATCAGGGAACTGGTGGCGGGCGGGCCCGCGAGCTTGTCGGGGCAACTGAAAGTGGGCGACCGCATCGTGGGCGTCGCGCAAGGCGCGGCCGGCCCGATGGACGATGTTGTCGGCTGGCGCCTGGACGACACGGTGGCACTGATTCGCGGCACCGTGGATACGACGGTGCGGCTGGACATCCTGCCCGCCGACAGCGGGCCTGATGCGTCGAACAAGACTGTGGTCCTGATCCGCAACACCATCACGGTGAAGGACAGCGCGGCCAAGGCCAAGGTCTATTCGGTGACGACGGGTGCGAGCAGGCGCTTGGTGGGCGTGATCACCTTGCCTTCGTTCTACGAGGATGTCGACGCGCTGCGCAAGGGCGACAAGGACTACCGCAGCGCCGCGCGCGACGTGGCCAGGCTGCTGGTGTCTCTGAAGGCCCAGAAAGTGGATGGCCTGTTGATGGACCTGCGCAACAACGGCGGTGGCTCGCTGCGCGAAGCGGTGGAGCTGACGGGCCTCTTCGTTGGCAAGGTGCCGGTGGTTCAGACACGCAATGCCAAAGGCGACATCACCGTGGAGAAAGACGTCGATACTGACTTGGCTTGGGACGCACCGTTGGGTGTGCTGATCAACCGGGGCTCGGCTTCAGCGTCGGAAATATTCGCGGCGGCGATTCAAGACTACGGTCGCGGCCTGATCATTGGCGAGCCCAGCTTCGGCAAGGGCACGGTCCAGACCGTGGCCAGCCTCGACCAGATCGCCAAGAATGCCAAGCCGGTGTATGGCGAATTGAAGATGACCATCGCACAGTTTTTCAGGGTCAACGGCGGAACGACCCAACTGCGTGGCGTGACGCCGGACATCGGCTTCCCCCAAACCGGCGACGACACTCAGTTCGGTGAATCGAGTTTCGACAACGCCCTGCCGTGGACCCGCATCAAGGCGGCCGACTACGCGGCCGTGGGTGACATGACAACCCAACTGCCCCGCTTGCTGGCGTGGCACGAAAGTCGCGTTCGGCGCGATCGTGACTACCAGCGCCTGCTGGAAGACCTTGCAAAGACCCAGGAACTGCGCAAGAACAACGTGATTTCGCTCAACGAAGGGGTTCGGCGCAAGGAGCGCGTCGCTTCGGAGAAGCGCCTGACCGCCATGCTGGGTGCCGCCGGAACGGGCGCGGGCAGCGCACTGGTGGACGATGGCTTGCAGTTCAACGAGCGCAAGCTCGGCAAGGACCTCGCCATGGAAAAGACCAGGGCCACCGTCAACGACGTCCTGCTGAACGAGGCCGTCAGCATCCTGTCCGACAGCGTGGTGTTGAAAGAGGGCAAGTCCCAACTGGCAGCGAGCGCTTTGTCGACCCGTCCCGCGGTGGTCACGGCGCTGCCGACGGGTTCATCGGCACCTTAGGCCTGCTGGACCGATGGCCTGACCCCGCAGGTTCCCGAACTCGTTTCTCAGGCGGTCGCCAGCGGCCTTTTCAAGGCAAGACGCCGTTGAGGGCTGTGCGGCCAGTCAGTGCACGGTGACGATGTCGCGGTGCATCGGCGCCAGGCGCGCCAGCAACTGGTTCTGGGTCGAGAACGGCACGTGCTGCGCGTCCATCGAGGACTGCAGCACCTCCACCAGCGCGTTGAAATCGCCCTTGGAGATGTCCATGTCCTTGTGGGCCGTCGTCATCGGCAGGCCGGTGTAGGTGCAGCCGCCGCCCGACACCACGCAGAATTGCAGCGCCAGCATCTCCTTGAGGTGGGCCTGGTTCGTCTTCTTGAAGAATTCGGCCGTGCGCGGGTCGGCGACCAGGCGCGGCACGAAGTCGCCGACGATGGCGTCGATGCCGGCCTTCGCGCCGAGCGCGCGGAACAGTGCGTCGTCCGACGGCGTCGCCATCGCGGCCATCGGGGCCGGCGCGGCGGACTGGGCCTGCGCGGGCGTGCCTGCCAGCAGCAGGGCGCACAGCGCGGCGAGGGGCAGCAGGATCTTGGTCATGGCGATGCTTTCGGTCGAATGGGGGGAGTTCAGAACGCGATCTGAGCAGACGCGTAGCCGCCGTCCTGCTTCTTCGTCGCGACGGCGGGCACGATGTGGCCCAGTTGCACGTAGGCCAGCGTCAGCGACAAGTGCTTGTTCGGCGCCCAGGCGACGAATGCGTCCCACCAGTCGTCTTCTTTCAGGCCGGCGCCCAGCACCGACGGGTTCAGGTTGTCGGGCTTGCGGCGGTACTCGGCGCCGAACGCCAGCTTGCGGTTGGCCAGCCAGGCGAGCGAGAACTCGGGCTCCAGCTTGTACGAGCCGTGGGCGGTTCCGCCGAATCCCAACAGGCCGTTCTGGTTGGCCTTGGTCGCGCGCAGCGTGCCGTTGACGAGCAGACCTTGTGCGAGGAACAGCTTGGTGGCGCTCACGTAGAAATCGGCTCCGTTGGTGTGCGCGCCGAGCGCCGCCAGTGTCGGCTTGAGCGCGCCGGCGGCGGCTTGCTTGACTTCGACACCCGCGGCGACCTGCGGCATCCACGAGTCGCTGTCGAGGACGGCATCGCCCAGCACGCGCACCTTCGCGCCGAAGACGTCCAGCTTCAGGTGCAGACCGGGCAGCCCCAGCGCGCGGCCGGTGGCCTGGGTGGCGAAATCCTGGCGGGCGATCGACAGTTCGTAGCGGTCGTCGAAGGCCACCATCAGGCCCTGCACCTGCATCGTGTAGTTGCGTGTCGAGACGACGGAGGCCGTGGCCGCCGCGCCGAACTCGCCTTCGGTGGCGTTGCTGCCGATCACCGCCCACGGGGTCAGGCCGCCGCCGGCGGCGCCGTCGACGCTGGTGACGCCGCCGGTCAGCAACAGCTTGTCGGTCTCCGCGTGGGCGCCGGCGTGCGCCAGCGCGAGCGTGGCGGCGACGAGCAAGGTGAGGGCGGCGCGCCGGGGGCGCGAGGCGTCGTCGTGGAAGGCGGCGTAGGGCATGCGGGCTCCGGTGGAAGTGAGGGTCAGCTGCGGCGGCGGCGCGGCTTGGGCGGCGTGAAATTGAGCGTCGTCTCGAAGACGACGACGCCCGTGACCTGGCGCGGCGTTGCCGTCTGGTCGACCAGTTGCTCCGGGCTCCAGGTGCGAAGGTCGGCGGCACCGTCCGGCAAGTCGGCGACCACCGCGCGACCGTTGGCGTCGGTCACGGCCACGTAGGGCGTTTCGCTGACGAACAGGTGGCCGCGCATCGAGCTGTGCAGGTGGCAGCCGAGGACGATCACGCCGGCTTTGTCGAACTTCAGCTCGGAGCTGGCGATCTTGTCGCCGCTGGCGGCGGCCAGGCGCATCTCGAACTCCTTGGCCGGCGCGATGGTGCCGAACGGGCCGCCCGGCTCGGAGCGCAGGTGGTGGTCGTACGGATCCTGGTTCGAGAAGCGCACCGTGGCGCCTACCGGCACGGCGGTCAGGTAAGGCACGAAGTGGATGTCGCGCTGCGCGATCACGTAGGGTGTCGCGGGCGGCTTGTAGGCTGGGGCATGGGCCGGCGTCAGCTGCACCACCACGTTGGGCGCCGGCTGGCCGTCGGCGCCGTTGACGACCACCGTGACGGTGGCCGCGTGCGCCTGGACGGCGAGCGCGAGCAGCAGGCTGCAGGCGGCGAGTGGAAGCAGGCGGTGGATGGTCATGTGTCTCGATTTACGAATGGTCGTGTTGAACGGATTCACGCAGGCTTGCGTTCAAGGAGCATCTTGCCTCCTTAACGCGCCCAGCGTGACGGAGTTGGCAGATGGCGGGGCATCCGCGCGACTCCGGTCGATAATCGACGCATGACCGACGTCCTCGATCCGCTGCTGTCCCCCGAATTCAAGGGCTTTCCGCACGGCGCCGCGCCGCTGCGACGATCGGCGGTCGGGGCCCAGGGCTGGAACGTCCTGGCTGGCGACCTGCCGCTGCCGCTGGCGCTGATCCGGCGCGACGCGCTGGCCCACAACGTCAGCTGGATGCAGCGCTACGCCAACGACGCCCAGGTGCGCTTCGCGCCGCACGGCAAGACGACGATGTCGCCCCAGTTGTTCCGCCGCCAGCTCGACGCCGGCGCCTGGGGCCTGAGCTTCGCCACCGTCACCCAGATGCGTGCCGGGCTGGCCGCCGGCGCCCGCAACCTGCTGATCGCCAACCAGGTGCTGGACGCCGCCGACCTCGGCGCGATCGCCGCGGCACGCGAGACGCACCCCGGCGTCCGCGTGATCTTCCTGCTCGACTCGCCAGGGCAACTGGCGCTGATCGAGACGCTGTCGTCCGACCGCCCGTTCGAGGTGCTGCTGGAGGTGGGGGTCGCGGGCGGGCGCACGGGCCTGCGCACGCATGACGCCGCGGTGGCGCTCGCGCGCGCAGCGCATGCGAGCGACGCGGTAAGCCTCGTCGGCCTGGAGTGCTACGAGGGCCTGGGCAACACCGGCCGCAGCGAAGACGACCGCCCGGCCGCGGCCGACCTGATGGACCGGGTCGAACGCCTCGCGATCCAGTGCAACGTCGAGGGCCTGTTCGAGGCCGACGAGGTGATCGTGTCGGCCGGCGGCTCGGGCGTGTTCGACCTCGTCGTGCCACGCATGCGCCTGGCGCTCTCGCGACCGGTGGCCGGACTGCTGCGCTCGGGCTGCTATGTCACGCACGACCAGGGCCACTACCAACGGCTGGTGCACACCGTCAACCAGCGCCTGGGCTGCAGCGACGAGCATGGGCTGCGCGCCGCACTGGAGGTGTGGGCGCTGGTGCAGTCGCTGCCCGAACCCGGGCTCGCGATCCTGGCGGTGGGCAAGCGCGACATCTCATACGACCTGGGCATGCCGGTGCCGCTCGCCACCTGCGCGCGCGCCAGCCGCGACTGCGTGCCGGCGCCCGAGGGCTGGGCGATCCACAAGCTCAACGACCAGCACGCTTATCTGCACCTGACGTCGGACACGCGCGGCCTGCGCGTGGGCGATCGCGTCTGCCTGGGCATCTCGCACCCGTGCACGACGTTCGACAAGTGGCGCTGGATGCCGATCGTCGATGAGGGCTACACGGTGGTGGACGCGATCGTCACCTGCTTCTAGAAGATCGACCGCCCCGTCAACGTCGTGAATCGCTCCAGCGCCAGCGACCCGGCGAGCGAGTTGCCGGACGGCTCCAGCGCGGGGGACCAGACGCACACCGCATATTCACCGGGCATCACCGCCAGGATGCCGCCGCCCACGCCGCTCTTGGCGGGCAGGCCCACCCGGAAGGCGAAGTCACCGGCGGCGTCGTAGGTGCCGCAGGTGAGCATCAGCGCGTTGATGCGCTTGGCCAGGCTGGTGCCGAGGATCTCGCCCTGGCCGCCGGGCTGCGAGCCGCCGTGCACCAGGAAGCTGGCCGCGTGCGCGAGCTCGACGCAGTTCATCTCGATCGCGCAGTGGCGGCAGTAGGCGTCGAGCACCTCGTCGACGCTGTTGGCCAGGTTGCCGAATGCCTTCATCAGGTGCGCCATCGCGGCGTTGCGGTGCGCGGTGCGACGCTCGGAGGCGGCGACGGCGCGGTTGTAGTGGACGTTCTTGTTGCCGCACAGCGGACGCAGGAATTCCACGACCGCGTTTTCGGGCACCGCGTAGCGCGTGCACAGGATGTCGGTGCAAACGAGCGCGCCCGGGTTGATGAACGGGTTGCGTGGCTTGCCGCCTTCGGCCTCCAGCTGGATCAGCGAATTGAACGGCGTGCCCGAAGGCTCGCGGCCGACGCGGCTCCATACGCGCTCGCCTTCGAGCTGCAGCGCCATCACCAGCGTGAACAGCTTGGAGATCGACTGGATCGAGAACGCCATGCGCGCGTCGCCCACGGTGTGCAGGCTGCCGTCCACGCTCACCACCGCCATGCCGAAATGATGCGGTGACACGTTGGCGAGCTCGGGGATGTAGCTGGCGACCTGGCCCTGCCCGATGACGGGCTTCAGTTCATGTTCGATCTGCTGCAGGACTTCGGTGTAATCCATGGCGTGGCGGCGGTGCCGCGATAGAGCTGTCGGCAGCCAGTATGGCGCGCCTGGCCCGGTGGCGGAATTGCGCGGGAGCGTCGACAATCCGCGCCACAAACCAATCTAGAGGGACCTGTCCATGCTGATCTCGGTCGTCAATCGCAGCAAGCATCTCAAGGACGCCGATCTGCAGACGGCGGTTCGGGCCATCAATCGCCAGCTCGAGGAGGACTTCTTTCCGCACTGGCAGTTCGGCGCCCGACTGCGCGTGGACAGCGCGGGCCGCGTGCCCGGCGAGCGCCAGAAGAACGCCAGCCTGCCCACGCTGCCCGGGCGCCGTGGCGACGCCGTGCTCTATGTCGAGGACAACGCCACGATGGCGGCCACCGAGGGGTACCACGATGGCAACAACGACGACGTGCCGTTCGGCTTCGTGTTCCTTGACTCGTGCACCACCGGCGCTGATTCCTGGACGGTGGCGCTGTCGCACGAGGCCATCGAGCTGGTGGGCGATCCGCTCAACAACCTGCTGGTGCAGGGGCCGCATCCCCTGGATCACCGCCATCTCGTGTTCCACCAGTTCGAGCTGTGCGACGCCGTCTCGGGCGAGAGCTACCAGATCGAAGGCGTCGACGTGCAGAACTTCCTGCTGCCCGGATGGTTCTCGCGCAAGGTGGCCGCCGGTGCACGCAACGACTTCCTCGGGCGCGTTCAGCCCGGCCAGTCGCTGGCGCCATTCGGCATCGCGCCCGGCGGCTACCTGCTGTTCTGGGACGACAGCGCGCCCGAGGGCCGCAAGTGGACGCCGCACTTCGACACGGGCGACGGCATGGCGGGGCGCCAGGTCGCGGCCAAGGTGGACGCGAAGATCGCGTCCAAGCTGAGTCGCATGGGGCGGCGCAGCCATCGCGCCTGAGGCCTCGGACCTTGTGAACGACCCAGCACGTGCCGCTCGGGCGCGCCGGGTTCGTTCACGCGTTCTCAGCGCGAAATCATCTTCCAGGCCACGAACAGCAGCACGAACGCGATCGCGGTGCGCAGGATGCCCACCGGCGCGCGCGTGCTCACGTACGAACCGAACAGCACGCCGGGGATCGAACCGGCGAGCAGGTTGAGCATCAGGTTCAGGTCGACGTTGCCGAGGGCGAGGTGGCCCATGCCGGCGATCAGCGTCAGCGGGATCGCGTGCGCGAGGTCCGTGCCCACCAGCTTGGTCGACGACAGCCGCAACGGGTACAGGTAGACCAGCATCGCGGTGCCGAGCGCGCCGGCGCCCACGGACGTCAACGTCACCATCACCCCCAGCAGCACGCCGCACGCCACCGTCATCGCCGGTTGCATCGCCTTGAAGCGCGCGCTGTCGCCCAGCCGGAACCGCGTGCCCAGCGAGTGGATCGGCTCCTTGAACAGGATGCCGACGGCCGTGACGACCAGCGCCAGGCCCAGCGTGAACGTGATGACGCCGCTGCGTACCTGGGCGACGTGCGAGAGGTGCATGCCAGCCAGCGTCAGGGCCGCGGCAGGCAGGCTGCCGAGCGCGAGGCGCCGGACGATCTGCCAGTCGACGGTGCCGGCCTTGTGGTGCACCGCCGTACCGAACATCTTGGTGATCGACGCGTAGAGCAGGTCGGTGCCGACCGCCGTGGTCGGGGCGACGCCGAACATCATCACGAGGATGGGCGTCATCAGCGCGCCGCCGCCCACGCCAGTGACACCGACGATGGCGCCCACCAGCAGGCCGGCGATGCCGTGCATGAGATCGAAGGTCAAGAAGGAGCCTGCGCAGTGGCAAGGTGAGCAGGACGCGTGTGCGCGTGCCCCGCTGCGAAATGGGAGGAATCGGGTCTGCGGCGTGCGATGGCACGGGCGCTGGCCGGGCGATGTCCTCATTTTCCAATTTACCGACGCCGCCCGTTATGCCAAAACAGAGGATCGATAGCCGGTGATCGGCGTTCGAGGTACCCGTCGCGCCCGCGACCGCTTAAAGTCAGTCGATCTGACCCAGGAATCCCCGGCCATGACCCTGCCCATCGCCTTTGCCCACATCTCCCGCCCGCACTTGCTGTCGCTGCTGCGCGTCGCCCCCAAGGCCGAGCTGCACATCCACATCGAGGGTTCGCTGGAGCCGGATTTGATCTTCCAGCTGGCCGAGAGGAACGGGATCAAGCTGCCCTACGCCAGCGTCGACGCCTTGCGCCAGGCCTACGCGTTCAGCAACCTGCAGACCTTCCTGGACGTCTACTACGCGGGCGCCAGCGTGCTGATCACCGAGGACGACTTCGACGCCATGGCCTGGGCGTACTTCAAGCGCGCCGCGCACGACAACGTCGTCCACTGCGAGATCTTCTTCGACCCCCAGACCCACACGGCCCGCGGTATCGACATGGGCGTGGTGATCCGCGGCCTCGACAAGGCTGCCCGCCGCGCCGAGGCCGAGCTGGGCCTCAGCGTCCGCCTGATCCTGTGCTTTCTTCGCCACCTGAGCGAGGACGACGCGCTGGCCACGCTGGAGGCGTCGCTGCCGTACCGCGACAAGTTCGTCGGCGTCGGACTCGATTCCAGCGAGATGGGCCATCCGCCCGAGAAGTTCGAGCGCGTCTTCGCGCGCGCCCGCGCGCTGGGCCTGCGCCTGGTGGCGCACGCGGGCGAGGAGGGGCCGCCGGCCTACATCTGGTCG
>JBDSDD010000067.1:0-28256 GCA_039920745.1 Burkholderiaceae bacterium
TTCACTGACCACTTATCGGCTTGCAATCAACTCGCTTGAGCGGGTCAATCACCAAGCTGATTTGTTATCAGCGAAGCCTTAGATTCTATGCTTGATTTTGAACTACCGTCAAGCACTAATTTCAGGCTTCTTCGCCGACCACCCGGGCCAACCAACTGCTGCAGCGTGGAACCTTCCGGCTCACCCGCTGCGTTGCGGTCAGTGCTGACTTGTTGTCAGCGAAGCCCACGATTCTACGACAGCGATTCCAGCATGCGCAAGCCTTTTTTGCGGAAAAGTTTGCTGAGGCCCGGGATCACCCGCTTCTGCCCCGCTTTCGCGCCGCTGCGCGCCCTGCCGCGGCGGCGCTGGGCGAGCATCGAAATGCAAAGGGCGCCGCTGAGCGGCGCCCTCCTCCTCTCTATGAAGCAGTGCGCTACAACCCTTCAGCCGTCCGCACCGCAATGATCTGCACTTCGGCCCGCCCTTCGCGCGGACGATGCCGCAACCACCAGACGCTGCCCTTCTTGATCGTCCACGGATCGCCGAAGCGCGCCGACTCGCCTGCCATCAGGTAAGCGGCCACGCGTCCCAGGGTCGGCTGGTGGCCGACGACCAGCACAGCCTCTCGCGAATCCGGCCATCGCGTCGCGGCCAGCAGGCTCTCGACGTCGCTGTCAGGCGCCAGTGCCGGCGACTTCTTGACGCGGCGGCCGAGTGCGGCCACCGTTTGCTGGCAACGCAGCGCCGGGCTGGTCAGCACCCGCGCCGACTCAGGCAGGAACTGATTGAGCCAGTCCGCGACGCGGCGCGCCTGCCGTTCGCCTTTGGGGCTCAGCGGCCGCTCCAGGTCGGCGATCGCGTCGGCGAGAGGGTCGCCGGCTTCGGCGTGTCGCCACAGGATCAGATCCATATCCTTCGCTCCAGGGGCAAGGGGGTTGTCGTCGTCTACTTGCGGAAGCGGCCCATCAAGGCCTGCTGCGCACTCACGCCGTCGCTGCTGACGCGTTCGTACTTGCCATTGGACTGCAGCAACCATGCATCCCGTGTGTCATGCAGATAGGGAACCAGGCATTCGTCGATCACGCGCTGGCGCATCGCCTTGTCGCGGATCGGCCAGGCCAGCTCGATGCGACGCAGCATGTTGCGCAGCATCCAATCGGCACTCGACAGGTAGAGCGCCTCCTCGTCATCTGAATCGCCCCAGCGCAGGTAGATGATGCGCGAGTGCTCGAGGAAGCGGCCGACCACCGAGCGAACCCGGATGTTGTTGGTCATGCCCTGGATGCCCGGAGGCAGCGTGCAGGCGCCTCGCACGATCAGGTCAATGCTGGCGCCGGCCTGGCCCGCGGCGACCAGTGCCTCGACCAGCGTGGTGTCCGTCAACGCGTTGACCTTGACGACGATGCGCGCGGGCTTGCCCGCGCGTGCGGCCTCGCCCACCTGCGCGATGTGCGCGAGCAGACGCTTGTGCAGCACGAACGGTGCGGTCAGCAAGTGGCGCGGCGGCTTCATGCGCGTGAGGCTGGCGATCTGCTGGAAGATCTGGTCGGCGTCGGACGTGATGCCGTCGTCGGCGCTCAGATAGCCGATGTCCGTGTACAGGCGCGCCGTCTTCGGGTTGTAGTTGCCGGTGGACAGGTGCACGTAGCGACGCAGCCGAGGCCCGCGCGGCGAGGCCTCGCGCCGCGTCACCAGCAACAGCTTGGCATGTGTCTTGAGGCCGACGATGCCGTACACCACCTGTGCACCGACCGCCTCCAGGCGCTCCGCCCAGTTGATATTGGCCTCCTCGTCGAAGCGCGCCTTCAGCTCCACCACTACCAACACTTCCTTGCCGCGCCGTGCCGCCTCTATCAACAGGTCCATCAGCACCGACTTCTCGCCGGTGCGGTAGATCGTCTGCTTGATGGCCAGCACGTCCGGATCGAGCACGGCCTCGCGCAGGAACTCCACCACCGGCTCGAAGCTCTCGAACGGATGGTGCAGCAGCACGTCGCCGTCCCGCAGGCGCTCGAACATGGAGCCCGTGCGCGGCAGGCGACCACGCGGCCACGACGCCTCGTACGGGTCGAAACGCAGCACCGGACCGTGCGGCGGATCGATGGCCTGGTCGATCAGCTCGTTCAGGCGCACCAGGTTGACCGGGCCGTTGACGCGGTGCAGCGCCGCCTCGGGCAAGTCGAACTGCGCCAGCAACAGCCGCCACAGCGCCTCGGGGCAGCTGTTGACGACTTCGAGGCGGATCGCCCGGCCGTAGTGGCGCGTCGTCAGCCCGCGGCGCATCGCCTGGCGCAGGTTGCGGATGTCGTCCTCGTCGACTTCCAGCTCGGAGTCGCGCGTGACGCGAAACTGAGAGAACGACTCGACGACCCGGCCCGGGAAGAGCTCGGCCAGGTGAGCGCGGATGACGCTGGATAGGAGCACGAAGTGCTGTTCACCTTTCGGGCAGCAGCTTTCCGGCAGCTTGATCACGCGCGGCAGTACGCGCGGCACCTTGACGATGGCGATCGTGTTCTCGCGCCCGAAGGCGTTGCGGCCACCGAGTTGCACGATGAAGTTCAGTGACTTGTTGGCCACTTGTGGGAACGGGTGAGCCGGATCGAGCCCCACCGGCACCAGCAGCGGCCGCACCTCGCGCTCGAAGAAACGTTCGACCCATTCGCGCTGCGCCACGGTGCGTTCGGCGTGGTTGGCGATGCGGATGCCATGCAGCGCCAGCGAAGGCATCACCTGCTCATTGAAGACGGCGTACTGCTCCTCGATCAGCGAATGTGCCTCGCGCGAGATCGCCGTCAGCTCGCGCGAGGCGTCGCCCGCACCAGGCGAGCGTGCCGCCTCGAGCGCGCCGGCGAAGCGCACCTCGAAGAACTCGTCGAGGTTGGACGACACGATGCTGACGTAGCGCAGCCGCTCCAGCAGCGGCACGTCGGCGCGCAGGGCCTGGGCCAGCACGCGGCGGTTGAATTCGAGGATGGAACGCTCGCGATTGAGCAGGGGCAGTCGGAGGCTGGGTACTGCCGTGGCAACGTCGGTCATCACCCCAGTTTATGAATGTTTGATGACAATTTCGAGACAAGGGCCCGCGATTACCCGCGGATTCACCGCCCGCGCACCGTCATGGGCCCTCAAAGCGTGCCCGGCCCAACTGTCCACCCGGGTCCGAGCAGGTCACCGCGATCCGGCCGCAGGTTCGACGCCCACGAGTTCGGCGCCCAGCACGCCCCCGATCAGATCCAGCGACACCGGCCCGCCCTCGGTCGCCTTCTTCCACAAAGCCTCGTCGACGCACTCGTCCATCGGGTGCGGCACGGCGCCGCTCGCCGTCGGTGCGCCGGCGACCTCCAGCCGGAAACGGCAGTCGACCTCGGTCGTCGCCGGCACGCGGCGCGTCACGACGCCCGCCTCGGAGCGCGCCGTTCCAGCCAGCGCCGTCAGTGTCGCGGGGATCGCCTGCGACACCAGCAGCCAGGCCACGAACGTCGCGCCCACCATCACGAAGCCCAGCAACAGCGCCTTGCCGCCGCGGTCGAACTCGCGCTCACCGTCGATGCGAGAGCGCCACTGCGACACCTGCCGCGCGAAGCCGGATCCGCACAGGAGCGCGAGAATCGGCGCCGCGATGCGCAACCACGATACTGGCTGGAAGCCGGGATGGCGCGCCAGCCCCCACGCGACCCACGCCGAGGCGGCCAGCAGCACCGCCACCAGCATGCGCCCCGACGGCGCGAAGCCTGCAGAAGTTTCGTGGCTCATCGGTCGCCGCCTTTCGCCAACACATCCGGCGCCGGCAGGACCTGGTGGCCCAGTGCGCTGAAGACCGCCACGATGGGAAATGAGTCGTCCACCCGCAGCCGTTCCCAGCGCTCGCGCGTGACGCACACGCGCGCGGCGTTGGCGCTGCTCTCCACGGCGACGCGGTACTGGCAAGCGTTTCTGGTCTGGTTGTTGTCCTTGGCCTGGACGCGCCAGGTCTCGCACACCACGTCGCCGACCAGACGATTGATCGAGCCACCCAGCACCTGCGGGGCGAGCATGGCGAGCAATGCGAACAGCATCCCGCCCGTGAGCCAGGGGCCCTGGCGGCCGATGCTCCGGCCACGCCGCCGATAGAGGAAGTCCTCGGTCAGGAATTGGCGCAAGCGGCGCAGCAGGAAAGTGAATACCCCTGCGTAGACAGCGGCAGCGAGAGCGAGAGCGCCCAGTAGCAGCAACAGCGGCGTCGGCACGAAAGACCCTGAGTCGGCTGGCCCCGCGGTCAGCATGCGCGAACCCACTTCCACGGCGAGGAACACCCCGAACGGCGCGATCAACAGCCGCCAGCACCAGCGACGCAACCGGGCGGCCTGCGCATCTTCGACGAACACGCGCACGCTCATCTCAATGCGCCTCATCCCAGTTCGGCCCGACGCCCACCTCGGCGATCAGCGGCACCGACAGTTGCACCACGCCCGCCATCAGCTTCGGAATCTCGGCCTTGACCCAGTCGACCTCGGCCAGCGGTACTTCGAACACCAGTTCGTCGTGCACCTGCATCACCATGCGCGTGGCGCGCCCCTCGTCGTCAAGCGCCTTCTGCACGGCCAGCATCGCCAGCTTGATCAGGTCGGCCGCGGTGCCCTGCATCGGCGCGTTGATGGCCTGGCGCTCGGCGCCGGCGCGCAGCGGCCCGCTGCCGCCGTTGATCTCGGGCAGGGAGATGCGGCGGCCGAACAGCGTCTCGACATAGCCCTTCTCGGCGGCGCTGGCCTTGGTCTCGTCCATGTAGCGCCGCACCCCCGAGAAGCGCGCGAAGTAGCGGTCGATGTAGTCCCTGGCCGCCTTCTGCTCGATGCCCAGCGACTGCGACAGCCCGAACGCGCCCATGCCGTAGATCAGGCCGAAGTTGATCGTCTTGGCGTAGCGCCGCTGCTCGTTGGTGACCTCTTCGCTGGCCAGGTTGAACACCTCGGCGGCAGTGGCCCGGTGCACGTCCATGCCGTCGTTGAACGCGCGCAGCAGGCCCGGATCCTGGCTGATGTGGGCCATCAGGCGCAACTCGATCTGCGAATAGTCGGCCGACACGATCACGTGCCCCGGCGGCGCGACGAAGGCCTCGCGCACGCGCCGGCCTTCGGGCGTGCGGATCGGGATGTTCTGCAGGTTCGGGTCGTTGCTGGACAGGCGCCCCGTGATCGCCACCGCCTGGGCGTAGTGCGTGTGCACGCGGCCGGTGTCGGGGTTGATCATCAGCGGCAGCTTGTCGGTGTAGGTGCCCTTGAGCTTGGACAGCCCGCGGTGCTCCAGCAGCCGGGCCGGCAGCGGGTAGTCGAGTGCCAGCTTCTCCAGCACGCTCTCGTCGGTGGACGGCGCGCCCGACGCCGTCTTCTTGGTGACGGGCAGGCCCAGCTTGCCGAACAGGATCTCGCCGATCTGCTTGGGCGAGCCGAGGTTGAACGGCTGGCCAGCGATCTCGTAGGCCTCGCCCTCGAGCGCCAACATGCGCTCGGCCAGCATGCGCGACTGCTCGGCCAGGCGCGCCGGGTCGATCAGCACGCCGTGGCGCTCGACGCGGCCCAGCGCCGCGCTGGTGGGCATCTCGATCTGCTCATAGACGTACTTCAGGCCCGGGACGGCGGCCAGGCGCGGGTACAGCGTCTGGTGCACCTGCAGCGTCATCTCGCTGTCCTCGCCGGAGTACAGCGCGGCGCGCTCGATGGCCACCTGCGAGAACGGGATCTGCTTGGCGCCCTTGCCGCACAGGTCCTCGTAGTCGAGCCCCTTGCGCCCCAGGTGGCGCTCGGCGAGGCTGGACAGCGAATGCGGGCGGTGCGCCTCCAGCACGTAGCTCTCCAGCAGCGTGTCGTGCTGCCAGCCCTGCACTGCGACGCCGATGTTGGCGAACACATGCGTGTCGTACTTGATGTGCTGGCCCACCTTGGGCGCGCTCGGGTTCTCCAGCCACGGGCGCAGGCGCGCGATGACCGCGTCGAACGGCAGTTGGTCGGGCGCGCCGGCGTAATCATGGCGCAGCGGGATGTAGGCGGCCTTGCGCGGCTCGACAGCGAACGAGATGCCGACGATGCGGGCGCGCATCGCGTCCAGCGAATCGGTCTCGGTGTCGAGCGCCGACAGCTCGGCGGCCTGCAGCCTGGCGATCCACGCGTCGAGCTGTTCGAACGTGAAGATCGTCTCGTAGTCCCCCGTCGCAGCGGCGGCCGGCGCGGCGGCAACTTCATCGATGACGGCATCGTCCGGGTCGCCGTCGAACAGCCCTCGGTTGGTGCCGAGCGCCGGCGCGGTCGCGGCCAGCCTCACGGCGCGCTGCTGGCGCTCGACCTCGTCGACCCAGCTGCGGAATCCGTACTGCTTGTAGAAGTCGAGCAGGCGGACATGGTCCAGCGGGCGCAGCGCGAGGGCGTCCAGCGCCGGCCAGCCCGCGACGTGGGGGGCCATGTCGTGGTCGGTGACCACCGTCACCAGCTTGCGCCCCATCGGCAGCCAGTCGAGTGCAGCGCGCAGGTGCTCGCCGACGGCGCCCTTCATCGCCGTTGCGGCCGCGACCACGCCGTCCAGCGAGCCGTGCTCCTGCAGCCACTTGACCGCGGTCTTCGGGCCGACCTTGTTGACGCCCGGCACGTTGTCGACGGTGTCGCCCACCAGCGTCAGGTAGTCGACGATGCGATCGGGCGGCACGCCGAACTTGGCCAGCACGCCGGCCACGTCCAGCGTCTCGTTGCTCATCGTGTTGATCAGCGTCACGTGCTCGTCGACCAGTTGGGCCAGGTCCTTGTCGCCGGTGGAGATCACCGTCTTCCAGCCGGCCGCCGTGGCGGCGCGGGCCAGCGTGCCGATGGCGTCGTCGGCCTCGATGCCCGGCACCACGATGATGGGCCAGCCCAGCATCTCGACGACCGCGTGGATCGGCGCGATCTGCGCGGCCAGGTCCTCGGGCATCGACGCCCGGTTGGCCTTGTACTCCGGATACCAGTCGTCGCGGAAGGTCTTGCCCTTGGCGTCGAACACGCAGGCGGCGTAGTCGGCGCCGATCTGGTCGCGCAGCAGCTTCATCATCGAGACCATGCCGCGAATCGCGCCGGTGGGCACGCCCTCGGGCCCGCGCAGGTCGGGCATCGCGTGATAAGCACGGTAAAGATAGCTGGAGCCATCCACCAGGAGCAAGGTTTTCTCGGTCATCCCGCCATTGTGCCGGGCGGGCGAACCGGACGGGCGGGCAGGCCGCACCCGACATCAACCCTTCGAAACCCGCGAAGCCGCGCCGGGACGCCAGCGTCTAGAATCGGCGCATGACCGCCCGTATCGCTTCGTCCCTCGCTCTTGCCGCCCTGCTGGGCCTGGCAGGCACCTCCGCCTTCGCCCAGACGGCCAAGGCGCCCGCGCCGGTGGCCACGCCGCCGGTGGCCACGCCGCCGGTCGACCCGGTGTCGGGCGAGCTGGTCGAGACAGCGCCGGCGGCGACGTCCAAGGACGCGCGCATCGAGCACCTGGTGACCGAGGATTCGCAGGTCAAGATCGAGGAGACCCGCGTGCGCGGCGTCACCAGGAAGATCGTCGTGCACTCCAAGATCCCCGGCATGGGCAGCTACGAGATCCAGCCCAAGGATCCCAGCCTCGCGCCCGAGAACGACCACGCCGCGGGCATGCGCACGTTCACCTTCGGCTTTTGAGCCGTGCGCTGTGCGCTGACCGCGGCCGCACCGCTTGACGCTGCCCCCGGCGCAGCGTCCCACCGGATCTCCTGATGGCTGTCTATACCGAAGTCGACGTCGACACGGCGGCCGCGCTGCTGCGCACGCTGGGCGCCGGCACGCTCACGTCCATGCGCGGCTGCGCCGGCGGCATCGAGAACACGAACTACTTCGTGCACTCCGACCAGGGCGACTGGGTTTTGACGGTGTTCGAGCGCCTGGGCTTCGAGCAGCTCCCGTTCTACCTCGGCCTGATGCAGCACCTGGCGCGCCAGGGCCTGCCGGTGCCCGAGCCGCGCACCGACGCCAGTGGCAACTTCCTGCACACGATAAGCGGCAAGCCGGCCTCGCTGGTGACGCTGCTGCCCGGCGCCAGCGTCGACCGGCCGATGCTGGCCCACTGCTCGCTGCTCGGCGTCACGCTGGCGCACCTGCACACTGCGGCGCTCGACTTCCCGATGCAGCAGCCCAACCTGCGCGGACTCGACTGGTGGGCCCAGACAGTGCCCGTCGTGCATCCGCACGTCGGCCCTGACCTGGCGCGCCGCCTCGACGAGGAACTCGCCTTCCAGCAGCGCTTCCACGCCGCCGCCAGCACGCAGTCGCTGCCGCGCGGCCCGGTGCACGCCGACCTGTTCCGCGACAACGCGCTGTTTGACGGCCCGCCCGACGCGCCGCGCCTGTCGGGCGTGTTCGACTTCTACTTCGCCGGCGTCGACCACCACGTCTACGACCTGGCCGTGTGCATCAACGACTGGTGCGTCGACCTCGACAGCGGCCGCCTCGAGCCCGCGCACGCCGAGGCGCTGCTGCGCGCCTACCACCTGCATCGACCGATGAGTCCGGCCGAGCTGCGCGCGCTACCCGGCATGCGCCGCGCCGCCGCGCTGCGCTTCTGGCTGTCGCGCCTGGCCGACTGGTACTTGCCACGCGAGGCCGCGCTGCTCAAGCCCAAGGATCCGACCCACTTCGAGCGCGTGCTCGTCGACTGCGTCGAGCAGCCGTGGCACCCTGAGCTTTGAACGCGATGCCCACGTCGAGCGCGCCCGTCAAGATCCGGTTGCGCAGTCTTCCCCCCGCCGCCGGCCTGCACTGGATCCGACGCGGATTCCGCACGTTCTGGCGCCGGCCGCTCGGCTTCATCGGGCTGTGGCTGTTCTTCACGCTGTGCCTGTTCGTGATCACGCTGGTGTCCGTGACGGTGTCGCCGCTGGCGATGCTGGCGATCGCCGCGTGGCTGCCGCTGCTGACGGTGGGCTTCATGCAGGCCACGTCGGACGTGCTCGACGACGCCAAGCTGCGGCCGAGCGTGTTTCGGACGGCGTTCTCCACCACGCCGCAGGCCGCCCGCGGCATGTTGGCGATCATGCTGATCTACGTCGCCGCAGTCGCGTTGCTGGCGCTGTGCGCCGACGCGTTGGACGGCGGCGAGACGCGGCGCTGGCTGCAGGCGGTCATGACCCCGCCCACCGACGGCAAGCCGCCGGTGATGCCGGCCCCGACGGCGGCGACCGTGGGCTCGCTGCGCTTCATGATGCTCGGCCTGACACTGGTCTCGATCCCGCTCTGGTACGCGCCGGCCCTGGTGCACTGGGGTCGCCAGGGCGCGACGCAGGCGATGTTCTCCAGCGTCGTCGCGATCTGGCGCACCAAAGGCGCCTTCCTCACGTTCCTGCTGGGCTGGTTCGTGGTGGGCGTCGTGTTCGACGGCATGGTGCAGTTGCTGGGGGCGGTCTTCGGCATCGAGGCGGTGTTGCCGGCGGCCCTCAGCGGCCAGATGGTCCTGAGCATCACCTACTTCGTATCGATGTGGTTCGGCTTCGTCGACACCTTCGAGATCACGTCGCCCACCGCATTCCACACGGTGATGGCCGAGGTCGAACCACCGACCGCTCCCTGACGCAGCCGTTCCCCCGTGAGAGGGGCGACAGGCCGCGCGGTTTCGGCTTCAATCCAGACTCGCGCTGTGCGCGCCCTGAAACATGGAAGCCTCCCGGATGAAGACAACGAAGACGATCGCCAAGCTCAACACGCTGGCGCATTCGCACGGCCCGCTGCCCAGCGGTCGCGGCATGGGCTCCGGTGTCGTCGCCCTGATCCTGGCCATCCTGTGCTTCCTGGGCGTGCTGGCGTTCCACTTCCCGCAGTACCTGAGCACGCCGGAGCTGCGCAAGTCCTACGACGTCTCGGTGATTCGCCTGATCATGTATTGGGCGATGGTGATCGCGGGCGGCATCTCGCTGTACAACATCCTGTTCGCGCGCACCCGCTGGCTCGCCGCGTCGGCGTTCTTCCTCGTCGCCGCGGCGGCGCTGCTGGGCGGCGCCAAGGTGCAGGTCAACAGCTTCGCCGACCACACGCCCTACATCGGCCTCGACTGGTTCATCCTCGACCTGCTGGGCTCGTCGCTGATCTTCGTGTTCATCGAAAAGCTGTTCGCGCTGCGCCGCGAACAGCCGGTCTTCCGCGCCGAGTGGCAGGTCGACATGCAGCACTTCATCGTCAACCACATGATCGTCGGCTTCGTGCTGTTGGCGACGAACCTGCTGGTGCACAAGCTGTTCGGCTGGGCGGCCAAGGACGGTATCCAGGGTTTCGTACGCGACCTGCCCTATCCGGTCGCGCTGTTCCTGATCGTGCTCGTCGCCGACCTGGTGCAGTACGCCACGCACCGCGCCTACCACGAGGTGCCGGCGCTGTGGCGGCTGCATGCCGTGCACCACAGCGTCAAGAGCATGGACTGGCTCGCCGGCTCGCGCCAGCACGTCGTCGAGCTGATCATCACCCGCACGCTGGTGCTGGCGCCGATCTTCGTGCTGGGGTTCGACAAGAACGTGATCGACACCTACATCGTGATCGTCGGCTTCCAGGCGGTGTTCAACCACGCCAACGTCAGCGTGCGGCTGGGGCCGCTGCGCTACCTGATCGTCACGCCCAACTTCCACCACTGGCACCACTCGCAGGACGACGCGGCGATCGACAAGAACTACGCTGCGCACTTCGCGTTCATCGACTACCTGTTCGGCACCGCCGTGAAGTCCGACGAAAGGTGGCCGAAGATGTACGGCGTCGTCGGCGACTACGTGCCCAACGGGTTCTGGAAGCAGGTCAAGTTCCCGTTCACCTGGAAGGGCTGACGCCTCAGGCGGGGACGCGGCGCGCCATCTCCACCTCGCCCAGCGACACGCCATCGATGACGTACATGTCCGGTTTGCCGCCCTGCATCAGGAAGCCCTCGGCGCGATAGAGCGCCACGGCGGGCTCGTTGGACGACAGCACCTGCAGGTCGATCCACTTGAGGCCCTGCTCGCCGGCCCATTGCGTGGCATGCGCCAGCAGGCGGCGGGCGAGGCCGATGCGACGATGGTCGCGCTGCACGCCCATGCCCAGCTGGCAACGGTGGCCCGAGAACGGTGACTCGTGCGCACGCAGGTCGATGTGGCCGCACACGCGCCCCTGCGCGTCATGCGCGAGCCACCCGCGCCGCCAGCCCGGCTCGCCCACGGGCGTCTCGAAGCCGTCCTTGAACGTCTGCTGCCTGGCTGCGGGAACGCCGTCCTGCGTGGCCACCATCGGCTGGAAGTAGACGCCGTCGCGCCCGTTCTCGGCGAGTTGCTCGCCCAGGTAGCGGAAGAAGTCGTCGAAGTCGGCCTTGGCGATACTCTCGATGCGCAGGCTGGCCGGGTCGACGACTGGCGCTCCGGCCACGGGCGCGTGCCCCAGCCACTGCGCCCAGCTCAGCTTCGACCAGCCGCCGCCAGGCAGCATCGGCATCGGCGGCGGCAGCGGCGCGCGTGGACGCAGCGGACGTTTGGGATTCATCGGCCGCTTGGGGTTCATCGGCGGCTGCGGCTTCATCCCCGTCGTCGGCCGAGACCCGGACAACCAGGCCACCGCCATGCCATCCAGGTCCAGGAACGTCCCCGCCTTCAACGGCCCCAGCCAGCGGCCGCTGCACGCGAACACGTTGCCGCGGTCGTGGAACCCGATCCACTCGTTGTTGACGTCAAACAGATAGGTGCCGTCGAAGAAGGCGGCGAGCCGGACGTTGGCGTCGTAGATCGGAGTCATGGGCACTTTCGGGACAAGCTCAAAGTGTCGCAGCAGCTTGCCAGACATCGCGCCCATGAAGCGCCTTCTCCCACGTTTCGTAGGATGCGCGCAGGACTTCGAGCGACGGCGTCAGCGGCCGACGCGGATCCTCGCTCAGCGAATAGGCCATGCCCTCGCGCCACCACGCCGGCTTGAAGAAGCCCGCGCGGACGCTGCCGAGCCGCTCGTTCTGCAGGTGGTGGATCAGTTCGTGACGCACGAAGTACGGCTGCCAGCCCCGGTAGCTGATCGCGATGCCCGACGTGCCGACCGTGTACGCGCCCTGGGAAGTGAACCCGAAACGGCGCGAGCACGCCAGAGTGGAGCAGAACGCGATGCGCGGCGGGGCTGCGACGGCGCCGACCCGGGCGTCGACAAACGCCAGCGCGTCGGCGTACAGCGCCTGCGCGGCATGCAGGCGCGCGGGCTCCTCGACACAGACGCGGCCCTCGCAGGTCATGCCCACCCACTCCGGCGCCAGCACGCGGATGGGCTTGAACGCGGCCCACGTCGCGGGCGCGATCGAGAGCAGCGCCACGAGGATCAGCCAGGGTCTCTTGTACATGCGCTCACTCGCGAAGTCGGAGGTCGTTTCGAACCGCGCAGCTCGCGAAAGTTCAATCCACCGGCGTCAGCTTGGCCACCGACAACGCCAGCCACTTCATCCCGTGGCGCCCGAAGTTGACCTGGGCGCGGGCCTCCTCGCCCACGCCTTCGAGCGTGATGATCACGCCCTCGCCGAACTTGGTGTGGAAGACGGACTGGCCCTGGCGCAGCTTGTGGCCGCCGCTGCTGGTGGCGGAGCGGCTTTCCTGCATCGCCCGGGGCACCGGGGTGGAGTCGACGCGGCCGGCGCCGACCATCGAACCCAGGCCCGTGCCGCGCTCCCACGCCTGCTTGTACTCGCGGGCATAGCCCGAGCCGAAGGCCTGGTTGCGCGGCGTGAGCCAGCGCACGTTCGCCTCTGGCAGTTCCTCGACGAAGCGGCTCTTGACGTTGTAGCGCGTCTGGCCGTGCAGCAGCCGCGTCTGGCTGAAGCTCAGGTAAAGACGCTTGCGGGCCCGCGTGATCGCCACGTACATCAGGCGCCGTTCCTCCTCGAGGCCGTCGCCGGTCTGCAGCGAGTTCTCGTGCGGGAACAAGCCTTCCTCCAGGCCGGTGATGAACACGCTGTCGAACTCCAGGCCCTTGGACGAATGGATGGTCATCAGCTGGATCGCGTCCTGGCCGGCCTGGGCCTGGTTGTCGCCAGCCTCCAGCGAGGCGTGCGTCAGGAAGGCCGCCAGCGGCGACATGATCTCGCCAGTCTCGGCGTCGGGCGTGGAAGGCACGGGCACGGAAATTGGCAGCAGCGCGAGGCCCTGCACGTCGCGCGAGGAGTTGCGTTCGGCCAGCGTGCCCGGCGCGAGCTCGTCCACCGGCAGCGCCACCGCGTCGCGGCCGAAGCCCTCCTGCGTGACGAAGGCCTCGGCGGCGTTCATCAGTTCTTCCAGGTTCTCGACGCGGTCGGCGCCTTCCTTGTCGGCGCGGTAGAAGTCGATCAGGCCCGTCTCGGCCAGCATGTGCTCGATGATCTCGCGCAGCGTGAGGCCGCGCGTCGCCTCGCGCATGCGGTCGACCAGGCCGATGAACGCGCCGAGGTTGCTGCCGGCCTTGCCCGCCACGCTGCCCACGCTCTGGAACAGGCTGCGGCCCGACAGCCGCGCCGAATCCTGCAACAGCTCAATGGTGCGGGCGCCGATGCCGCGCGTGGGGAAGTTGACGACGCGCAGGAAGCTCGTGTCGTCGTTGGGGTTCTCGATCAGGCGCAGGTAGGACAGTGCGTGCTTGACTTCAGCGCGCTCGAAAAATCGCAGTCCGCCATACACCCGGTACGGTATGCCGGCGTTGAAGAGCGCCGACTCGATGACCCGCGACTGCGCGTTGCTGCGATAGAGCACCGCGATCTCGGAGCGCGCGGTGCCGGCGCGGTGAAGTTGCTGCGCCTCGTCCAGGAACCACTGAGCCTCGGCGAAGTCGCTGGTGGACTCGAAGATGCGCACCGGCTCTCCCGGGCCCTGGTCGGTGCGCAGATTCTTGCCCAGACGCTTGGAGTTGCGGTCGATCAGGTGGTTGGCTGCATCGAGGATATTGCCGAAGCTGCGGTAGTTCTGCTCCAGCTTGATGACCTTGTCGACGTTGAACTCACGCTCGAAGTCGGCCATGTTGCCCACCAGCGCGCCGCGGAAGCCGTAGATGCTCTGGTCGTCGTCGCCCACCGCGAACACCGCGCCGTGCGGGCCGGCGAACATCTTCAGCCACGCGTACTGCAAGCGGTTGGTGTCCTGGAACTCGTCGACGAGCAGGTGCTGGAAACGGTGGCGGTAGTGCTCGCGCACGGCTTCGTTGTCGCGCATCAGCTCGAACGCGCGCAACAGCAGCTCGGCGAAGTCGACCACGCCCTCGCGCTGGCACTGGTCTTCGTAGGCCTGGTAGATCTCGACCATCTTCTGCGTCTGGCCGTCGGTCACTTCCACACTCTTCGGACGCAGGCCATCGTCCTTCGCGCCGTTGATGAACCAGGTCACCTGCTTGGGAACGAAGCGCTCCTCGTCGAGTTTCATCGCCTTGATGATGCGCTTGACGGCCGACTGCTGGTCGGACGAGTCGAGGATCTGGAAGCCCTGCGGCAACCCGGCCAGCTTCCAGTGCGCGCGCAGGAAGCGATTGCACAGGCCGTGGAAGGTGCCAATCCACATGCCGCGCACGTTGACCGGCAGCATGGATGCCAGTCGCGCCTGCATCTCCTTGGACGCCTTGTTGGTGAACGTGACAGCCATGATGCCGCCGGGCGACACCTGCCCCGTCTGCAGCAGCCAGGCGATGCGGGTGGTGAGCACGCGCGTCTTGCCCGAGCCGGCGCCGGCCAGGATCAGCGCGGGGCGCGCAGGCAGCGTCACCGCGGCGAGTTGCTCGTCGTTGAGCCCGCGCAGCAACCGCTCGGTCGTCGGGGCTTGCGGATCGGCGTCAGAATGCTGGATATGCATCCACCTATTCTAGTTTCCACGCCTCGGCGCCCCAGGTTTCTTTCCGCGGCGGCTTTCGGGGTCGGACTGCTGGCCTCGTCGCTGGCGCTGGCCGCGACGAAGCCGCCGCCGGGCGTCGCCGCCAACTGCCCGGCGCGGGCGTCGCTGCTGGTGGAGCACTTCGTCGCGGCCGATTGCCTCGCCTGTTGGCAGGCCAAGCCGCCGGCCCTCGGTGCCATGCCGGTCGCCACCCGGGAGTGGAGCCTGGACTGGATCACGCCGGGCGCCGACGACGCGGCGATGGCGGCGGGCGCGATGTCCGAGGCCGGCGAGCGGCTCGCCCGCGTGGGCGCCGACCTGCCCGCACGTCTGGCCAGCGCGCCCGCGGCGTTCGACGCCGCCACGGCGCTGTCGAAGGCGTCCGCCAAACGGCATTTCTACGTGCACTCCAGCCTGCCGCACGACGGCTACATGGGCGTGCAGATGCACGCGACCGGCGTCTGGCCCGAGGGCAGCAGTGGCTGGATCGGGCTGGTCGAGCTGATCCCCGTCGGCACGCGCGGCACGCAGATCGAGCGCCGCCTGGTGCGCGTGCTCGTGGGCCCGCTGAAGCTGCCCGCCGGCCCCGGCAAGGCGAACGCCGTCGCGCCGTTGTACGGCCTGCGCTGGCCCGAGAACGCGCACGCCGAAAACCTCGTGGCCACGGCCTGGGTCGAGAACGCCGACGGCCGCGTCACGCAGATGGCCAGCGACCGCTGCACCGATCTGAAGTAACCAGGTACGACACGCCTCAAGGACCCGACATGGAAATCTTCGACTACGACAACATCCTGCTGCTGCCGCGCAAGTGCGTCGTCGAGAGCCGCAGCGAGTGCGACACCTCGATGGAGTTCGGCCCGCACCGCTTCAAGCTGCCGGTGGTGCCGGCCAACATGAAGACCGTGCTCGACGTGCCGATCGCCGAGTTCCTGGCGAGCAACGGCTACTTCTACGTGATGCACCGCTTCGACCTCGACACCGTCGCCTTCGCCAGGACCATGCGCGACAAGGGCCTCGTCGTGTCGATCAGCGCCGGCGTCAAGGCCGAAGACTACGCCGTCATCGACCGCCTGGCCGAAACCGGCGTCGGTGCCGATTACGTCACCATCGACATCGCGCACGGCCACGCCGAGAGCGTGCGCAAGATGATCGGGCACATCAAGCAGAGGCTGCCCCAGGCCTTCGTCATCGCCGGCAACGTCGGCACGCCCGAAGCCGTGATCGACCTCGAGAACTGGGGCGCGGACGCGACCAAGATCGGCGTCGGCCCCGGCAAGGTCTGCATCACGCGCCTGAAGACCGGCTTCGGCACCGGCGGCTGGCAGTTGTCGGCGCTCAAGTGGTGCGCCCGCGTGGCCACCAAGCCCATCATCGCGGACGGCGGCATCCGCCACAACGGCGACATCGCCAAGAGCCTGCGCTTCGGCGCGACGATGGTGATGATCGGCTCGCTGTTCGCCGGCCACGAGGAGAGCCCCGGGCAGACGGTGGAGGTCGACGGCAAGCGGTTCAAGGAGTACTACGGCAGCGCCTCCGACTTCAACAAGGGCGAGTACCGCCACGTCGAGGGCAAGCGCATCCTCGAGCCGGTCAAGGGCCGCCTGCCCGACACGCTGCGCGAGATGCAGGAAGACCTGCAGAGCTCGATCTCGTACGCGGGCGGACGCTGCGCGACGGACATCCGCAAGGTGAACTACGTGGTGCTGGGCGGCGAGAACGCGGGCGAGCACTTGTTCATGTGAGGCCGTGACGGCCCAGGCGCCGCCTGGGCCGATACCGAGGCGCAGGCAAGTGGGGCTGCGCTACGATGCGCGCCACACAACGAGGAGGAACCAGCCATGAATGACAACGCGCAAGCCAATCGTTTCGCGCCCCCCGGCGCAGCCGTCACCGACATCGCAGTCGACGGCCCCGAGCTGGCTTCACGCGGCGCCCGCTTCGGGGCGGCCCTCATCGACGGCATGGTGGCGCTGGCCTTCTCCATCGCGGTGATGCTGCCCCTGTACGGCACCGGGTACTTCCGCATGATGGGTACCAGCAAGTTGAGCGTGGCGCCGGGGCTGGCGCTCTACGTGCTGCTTTTCTACGCGCTCGAAGGCTGGTTCCTCTACCAGCGCAGCCAGTCGATCGGCAAGATCGCGCTCGGCCTGCGCATCGTGCGCACCGACGGCAGCCTGGCCACGATCGGTCGTACGCTGGGCATCCGCCTGGTGGGGTTCGGCGCGCTCGGGTTCATTCCCCTCGTCGGCCCGTTCATCGGCTTCATCGACGCGCTGTTCATCTTCGGCTCGTCGCGCCGTTGCCTGCACGACCTCGCGGCCGACACCATCGTCGTCACCGCCATCTCGTCGCAACAAGCCGTCCGCGCGGCCTGATCCCCCGCCTGGGTGTGGCGCGATCGAGGGGTCGACCCGATGATCCGGACGCGGGCGCACGGTTAGCATCACCCGCGTCCCCCTATCAGAACCGAGCACCGACACACCATGACCGACCTGCCTGACAACAACCGCTTCGCCCCGCCGCGGGCGCAACTGGCCGACCACCACGACGACAGCACTGGCCTGGTGCTCGCCGGCCGTGGCCAGCGCTTCGTCGCCGTCATCCTCGACGGCGTGCTGATGTGCCTGGTCGTCTATCCGCTGTTCTTCGCGTTCGGCGGCAGCCTGTTCGCGCACATCGACCCGGCCGCGCCGCCTGATCCGTTCGCGATGATGGGCCAGATGTTCCGCGCCATGGTGCCGGGCTACATCGTCGCCTTCGCCGTCCAGGCATGGTGCCTGCATGCCTACGGCGGCACCCTGGCCAAGAAGCTGCTGGGCCTGCGCATCGTGCGCACCGACGGTAGTCGCGCGACGGCCGTGCGCCTGATCTTCGGACGCGGCGCGGCGGCGATCGTTCCCGCGATGATTCCGCTCCTGGGCGCCCTGTACACGCTGGTCGACTCGCTGCTGATCTTCCGCGACTCGCGCCAGTGCATCCACGACCAGATCGCCGACACGATCGTCGTCACCGCGGCGTCGTCGATGGGCGCGTCGCTCGCGGCGTCGCGCGGCGCCTGAGCGTCCAAGCCGCGGCAGCAGTTCACGCCGACCCCCTCTTCGGAGGGATGTCCGGCCGAATCGGGTGGTCGTCGCGGTACGATGCGCGCCATCGGCAAGGCACGCCAAGACGTCGCCTGCCCAATTTGTCTCATCGAGGGAGGAAACCCATGTCTGCAACTGCGCCGAATCCGTTTGCACCGCCACGCGCGGCGGTCGACGATCACTACGACACGCAACTCGAGCTCGTCGAGGCGGGCCGCGGGGCGCGCTTCGTCGCGGTTCTGATCGACGGCCTCGCGCCCTTCGTGGTGATCATGGGCATCCTCGCCGCGGTGGCGATCCCGGCCTACCAGACCTACGTCCAGCGCGCCAAGGGCCTGCCGGTCGCGCATGACGCGGGCGGCGCCATCATCGCGGTCGCGGCCCTTGCCGGCCTGGCGATGCTGGCGTTCTTCATCTACAGCGCCACCCTGGTCTATCGCTACGGGCAGACGGTGGGCAAGCGCATGATGGGCATTCGCGTGGTGCGCAGCGACGGCAGCCGCGTGGCATTCAGCCGCTTCATCTTCTTGCGCTGGCTGCCGTTGTTCATCGTCGGCATCATTCCCTGGATCGGCTATCTCAGCGGCCTGGTCGACGCACTGCTGATCTTCCGCGACTCGCACCAGTGCCTGCACGACAACATCGCCGACACCCGCGTGGTGACGGCCGCGTCGTCGGAAAGCGCCACGCTGGACGGCAGTTCCACCAGGTCCCTGCGCAGCGCCAACTTCTGATACTTGCCGAGCCCGCGCGCTCCTTGACGCTAGACACCACGCTCCTGGCCGAAACCCCCGAGGGCATCGGCATCTTGCTGCGGCCCGCGGGCGCGGTGTCGCGCTCGCTCGCCTACGCGCTGGACTTCTTCATCCGCTTCGTCGTCTTCTCGGTCACCGCGGCCTTCCTGGGCGGCGTCAAGGGCGTGGGCGTCGGCATCATCCTGATCGTCTACTTCGGCCTCGAATGGCTGTACCCGATCGTGTTCGAGCTGCTGCCCGGTGCCGCGACGCCCGGCAAGCGCGTGCTGGGGCTGCAGGTGATGATGGACACCGGCCTGCCGGTCACGCCGTCCGCGGCCGTCACGCGCAACCTGCTGCGCGTGGCCGACTTCATGCCGATCGCCTTCGCGTTCGGCCTGCTCTCGATGCTGCTGCGCCGCGACTTCAAGCGCCTGGGCGACATCGTCGCCGGCACGCTGGTGGTGCACGCCGAGCAGGTGCGGCTCGCCGGCGCGTTGCCCGACGTCGAGCCTCTCGCGCCGCGCGTTCCGCTCACCCGCGCGCAGCAGATCGCCATCCTGCACCTGGCCGGCCGCGCGCGCCGTCTCACGCTGGAACGCGTCGACGAACTGGCCACGCTGGCTGAGGCCGGCTTGCCGCCGCCCGACTACGAGCCCGGCGGCGCGTCACCGGCGCCGATCCGCCCGGGCCCGCGCCTGACCGGCGTCGCCCAGTGGCTGATGGGACAGCGATGAGCATGACCCCGCGACAATTCGAAGGGCGCTACGAGCCGGCGTGGATCGAGCTCGAGCGCGGCCTGGACGCGCTCGACAAGGGCAAGGGCCCCCACAAGAAGCCGCGCAAGCTCAAGGCCGGCGAGTTCCAGACCGATGCCACGCCAGTGGCCGGTGCGGCCCGCATCGCCCAGCTCTATCGCCAGTGCTGCGAGCACCTGGCGCTGGCGCGCGAGCGGGCTTATCCGGTGCACCTGGTCGCACGCCTGGAGGCGCTGACGGCCCGGGCGCACCAACGCATCTACCGGCGCAACGACTTCGGCCTCGGCGCATTGCGCGACCTGATCCTGTACGACGCACCGGCCGCCGTGCGCGCGCTGGGCTGGCACCTGCTGGTGGTCGTGCTCGTCTTCGTGCTGCCGATCGCGGTGGTGGGCATCGCGACCTGGGTCGACCCGCACTTCGTGCTGACCATCATCGACGCCCGCCAGATACGCGAGTTCGACGGCATGTACGGCCCCGAGACGGGCGAGCACCTGGGACGCACGTCGGGCGACGACTGGCAGATGTTCGGCTTCTACATCATGCACAACGTGGGCATCTCGTTCCAGTGCTTCGCCGCGGGCCTGATGCTGGGCATCGGCAGCCTGGTGATGGTCGGCTACAACGGCCTGATCTTCGGCGCGATCGCGGGCTTTCTCGTCACGCGCGGCGACAGCGAGCGCTTCTTCTCGTTCGTGATCACGCACTCGGCGTTCGAGCTCACGGCCATCGTGCTGTCGGGCGCGGCCGGCCTCAAGCTGGGCCACGCGGTGCTGGCGCCCGGGCGCCTCACGCGCACGCAGGCGCTGATGCGCGCGGCGCGGGAGACATCGCCGGTGGTGTTCTGCTTCTTCGTGATGCTGATCATCGCCGCCGCGATCGAGGCGTTCTGGTCGTCCGCCGGCTGGATCGCCCCGCAGGTGAAGTACGCCGTCGGCGGCGGCTGCTGGGCGCTCGTCTTCGCCTACCTGGGCCTGCAGGGCCGGGGCCACGAAGCCGCCGCCGCGGCCGCAGGTGGCGCGCGATGAAAGCCGAGCAACTCCAGCTCGCGCTGCGTCCGCGCCCGGCCTACGAAGCGGTGGACCTCGGCGTGGCGATGACGCAGCGCAGCGGCCGCTCACTGGTGCGCGCCTACTTGCCGCTGGCGCTGCTGCTGGTGGTGGCCTGCGGCGCGACGGTCGAGATCTCGCCCTGGCTGCCATCGACGCTGCTGTGGTGGTTCAAGCCCTGGCTGGACCGCGCGCTGCTGCACATCTTCGCGCGCCAGGCCTTCGGCGAGGAGACGCGCTTCAACGACGCCTGGGAGGCCCGCCGCACGGCGCCGTGGCTGCCGATGCTGGCGTTGCTGACCATCTGGCGCCTGTCGTTCTGGCGCTCGTACTCGATGCCCGTGGCCCAGCTCGAAGGCCAGACGGGCGCGGCGCGGCGCCTGCGCGTCAAGGCCATTGTGCGCAACCATCGTGGCGCCGCGATGATGATGCAGACAACGTTCAGCTGGATCGAGCTGTTCCTGATGCTGGGCCTGGTGTCGCTGCTGCCCTGGATGACGCCGGGCCTGCGCAACGGCGACGCATTGGCGTGGCTCACCAGCGAGGGCCTGCCCGCCACCTGCCTGCTGTTTTCGGCCCACGCCATCTCCGTGCTGTTTGTCGAGCCGTTCTTCGTCGCCGCGGGCTTCGCGATGTATCTCAATCGCCGCGTCGAACTCGAAGCCTGGGATGTCGAACAGGATCTGCGCCATGCGTTCGCTGCGCGCTGACCTGTGGCTGGCCGCGCTGCTCGCCGCCTGCCTGGGCGGCGCGGCCGGTGTCGCACGCGCGCAGGGCGACGACGCGGCCGTGTCCGCCCCCGACGGCGCCGCCTCCGCGCCGGAGGCCGCCATCGCGCCAGGCGGCGCCGCGTCCGCGGCCTCCGTCGATCCGCGCGCCGTGCGCATCGAGGACGCGGCCGACAAGCTGCGCGAGGATCCGCTGCTCTCCGGCAAGCACAAGGAGCACCGGCTGCACTGGAAGAGCACCGACAAGTCCGATCCGAAGAAGACCAACGACTCGTCCTTGTTGAACTGGATCGCGTCACTGGCGCGCTTCCTCAACGACACCAGCCGCTTCCTGCTGTGGGGCGTGATCGCGGTGCTCGTGGCGCTGGCGCTGGTCAGCGCGCGCCACCTGGTGCAGCTGCGCGCGTTCCGCCGCCGTGCGGCGGCCGAGTCCGCCGTGAGCCACGTGCGCGATCTCGACGTGCGCCCCGAGAGCCTGCCCGACGACGTGGGGGCCGCAGCCTGGGCGCTGTGGCAGGCCGGCCAGGTGCCGGCGGCGCTGTCGCTGCTCTATCGCGCCTCGTTGTCCCGGCTGATCCACAGGTTCAACGTCCCGATCACCGCATCGGCCACCGAAGGCGAATGCCTGGACCTGGCCCGCGGCCGTCTCGAGCCGACCGCGCTGCGCTACGTCACCCAGGTCGTGCGCGCCTGGGAGGCCAACACCTACGGCGGCCGCTCGCTGTCCAGCGCGATGGGCGAGTCGCTGTGCACGGGCTTCGGCCAGCGCCTGGACGCGGCGACGCCCCCCGCTGCGGAGACGTCGACATGAAGAGCAGCACCGTCCTGCGCATGCTCGCGGTCGTGTTCATCCTGCTGGTCGGCGGCTGGATCGTCTATCACACGCGCTGGGTCGAGATCGAGGTCGACAACGACGCGCGCGGCCTGGCTGCAACGGACGAGTACTACTCGCTGCGCCACATCCTCGAGGGCGCGGGATCGACGCTCGAGACCCGCACGTCGCTCGAGCCGCTGCCGCCGCCCAACGCCACGCTGCTGCTCGACTCCGGCCTGTGGAACATCTTCCCCGAGCGCGACGCGCGCCTGAAAGCCTGGGTCGAACACGGCGGCCACCTGGTCGTGCTGGGTCGCTACGCTCGCTCACGCGGCGATGACATGCGCTGGGTGCCGCTGTCGTTCGTCACGCCAAAAAGCAAGGACGACGCCGAAACGGCCAAGTCCGCAGCGTCCGCCGCCTCGGACGCCGACGATGAGGACGACGCGGACGACGACGCCCCCGCCACCAAGAAGAAGCCGTCGCCGCCGGACAACCGCCAGCGCGGCGGCTTGTCGCGCCTGCTCGATACGAAGCATCCGTGGCGCAACTGCACGGACTTCGAGGAGACCCCCGCCACGACGCAGCCCGCGTACGAGCCCGGCCGCGTCTACCGGGGCTGCTCCTACGCCGGCTCGCTGCGCACGCTCAACCACGTCGTGCCGACCTGGCAACTCACGGGCACGGCCGGCACGCTCGCAATGCGCGTCGATCTCGGCCAGGGCAGCATCACCGGGGTGTCGCCGAACTTCGTCACCGACAACCGCGGCATCCTCCGGGGCGACAACGCGTTGATCGCCGCGGCCATCCTGCGGGCTGCGCCCGGCCGCGCGGTGTGGATCGTCGGCGACGAGGCGCGCGAGCCGCTGCTGGGCTGGCTGTGGCACGAGGCGCGCACGCCGTTCCTGCTGGCCTTGGCCGCCGTCGCGCTCGCGCTGTGGCGCCTGATGGTGCGCTTCGGCCCGCGCGAGGCCGTGCCGCCGCAGGCGCGCCGCTCGATGGGCGAGCAGGTGCGCGGCACCGGCCACTTCATCGCCAGCACCGACCCGCGCGCGCTGCACGAGGCCACCCGCAAGGCGTTCGAGGAGCTCGCCCGCCTGCGCGTCGAAGGCTGGGCGACCCTGGACAACGCCGAACGGATCGCCGCGCTCGCAAGCGCGGTCGCCCGCACGCACGCGCTCGACCAGCCGACGCTGCTGGCCTCGCTGACCATCGGCGGCGGCGCCACGCCGACGCAGATCCTGACGGCGATCGCCGTCCTCGAACAGGCTCGACGCGCGCTGCTGCGCGCCAGCGCGCCGCCGCTTGCCACCTGAACTTCCACACGGACCGCACCATGGCCATCGAATCCCACGAACTCGAATTCATCGGCAGCGCGCTGGCGAAACTGCGCACCGAAGTCGGTCGCGCCGTCGTCGGCCAGCAGGAGGTCATCGACCAGACGCTGGTGGCGTTCGTCGCGTCCGGCCACATCCTCTACGAAGGCATGCCGGGCCTGGGCAAGACGCTGCTGGCGCGCGCGCTGGCCCAGGCGATGTCGCTGCAGTTCTCGCGCGTGCAGTTCACGCCTGACCTGATGCCGTCCGACCTCACCGGCCACGCCGTGTTGGAACCCGGCCCGGACGGCGGCATCGGCCGGCTGCGCCTGCGCAAGGGCCCCGTCTTCACCAACCTGCTGCTGGGCGACGAGATCAACCGCGCGCCGGCCAAGACACAGAGCGCGCTGCTGGAAGTGATGCAGGAGCGCCAGGTGACGCTGGAAGGCCAGACCGTGTCGCTGCCGCGGCCGTTCATGGTGCTCGCCACGCAGAACCCGATCGACTCCGAAGGCACGTACCCGCTGCCCGAAGCGCAGCGCGACCGGTTCCTGTTCAAGATCGACATCGCCTTCCCGTCGCAGGCCGAGGAGGTGGACGTGGTCAAGGCCGCCACCGGCGCGCAGGTGGGCGACGCGCTGCCGCTGGACAAGGTGCAGCGCTGCCTGAGCGAGGCCGACGTCGCGCGCATGCAGCAGATGGTGAGCTCGGTGCTGATCGACGACCGCGTCGTCGACTACGCGGTGCGCCTCGCGCGCGCCACGCGCGGGGCCGTGGGCCTGGGCAATGGCGCGGGCACGCGGGGCGCGATCTCGCTGGTGCGCGCCGCGCGCGCGGCGGCGCTGATCCAGGGCCGCGACTACGCGACGCCGGACGACGTCAAGCGCCAGGTGCTGCCGGCGCTGCGCCACCGCGTGGTGCTGTCGCCCGACGCGCAGTTGGAAGGCCGCGCCGTCGACGATGTGCTGCGCGAGATCATCACGCGCGTCGACGCTCCGCGCCTCTAAGGAATCACGCGCGTGTCCCGCCTGCTGATGCCCACCCGGCGCACCGTGATCGCGGTGGCCGCGATCGCCACCGGCTCGGCCGTCGCGCTGCTGGTGGCGAAGGCACGCGACCTGGTGGACCTGCCGATCGGCACGATCGGCGGCGGCCTGTTCGGCGCGCTGTGCCTGCTGTTCCTGGCCGATGCCGCGTTCACCGCGTGGCAGTTGCGCCGGCATCCGATCGCCTTCGAGCGCCAGATGCCCAGCGCCTTCGCGCTCGGCCAGGCGCGCGCACTGGTGGTGACGCTGGCGCACGAAGGCCCGCGGCCGTGGCACCTGGACCTGTTCGACCACGTGCCCGCCACGATGACGCAGCGCCTGCTGCCGGCCAGCGTGACGCTCCCGGCCGCGAGCAAGCTCGACGTGCGCTACGAGGTCACGCCGATGCAGCGCGGCAAGGTCGTGTTCGAGCCGGCCGCCATCCGCGTGCGCTCGCGCTGGGGGCTGGCCGACCTGCAGTTGCGCATCGGCGTTGCGCAGTCCGTGCAGGTCTATCCGAACTTCGCGGCGCTGTCGCGCTACGCCTGGCTGGCCGGCGACCATCGCCTGGCCGAGATCGGCATCAAGACCTACGCCGCGCGCGGCGCCGGCACCGACTTCAAGCAGCTCGGCGAATACGTGCCGGGCATGCCCACGCGCCACATCGACTGGAACGCGTCGTTCCGCCACCGCCGCGCCGTCGTGCGCGAGTTCCAGGACGACCGCGACCAGTCGGTGATGTTCCTGCTCGATTGCGGCCGCCGCATGCGCGCCGACGAACGCGCCGGCACCGACGGCAGCCATTTCGACCAGGCCCTCAACGCCGCGATGCTGCTGGCCTACGTCGCGCTCAAGGACGGCGACGCCGTCGGCGCGATGACCTTCGGCCACGACCCGTCGCAGCAACGCCACTTCGCGGCCGCCAAGGGCATGGCCGCGCTGAACTCGCTGGTGGCGCGCCTGCACGACATCGAACCGAGCCCGACGCACTCCGACTACCTGGCCGCCGCACGCGACGTGATGTTGCGCGTGCGCCGCCGTTCGCTGATCGTCGTCCTCACCAACTTCCGCGACGAGGACTGCGAGGAGCTCGAGGACGCGCTCAAGCTGATGCGCACGCGCCATCTCGTGCTGCTCGCGAGCCTGAAGGAAGGCGTGGTCGCCGAGATCGCCGCACAACCGCTGGACGACAACCGCGGCATCGTCGACGTGGCCGCCGCGCACTGGTTCCAGAACGCGCGCGCCGAAGCGTTCCGCCGGCTGTCGGGCAAGAACCAGTTGCTGGTCGACGTCGAGCCCGAAAAGCTCGCTGCGACGCTGGTCAACCGCTATCACGCGGTCAAGCGGGCGCGGCTGCTCTGATCCATGGCTGAATCCCTGACCCTGTTCGTCGACGCGCAATACGCGAGTCCGTATGCGCTGTCCGCCTTCGTCGCGTTGACCGTCAAGCAGTTGCCGTTCGAGCTGCGCACGGTCGACCTGTGCGCTGCCGCGCACCATGCGCCCGGCTACGCCGACCTGTCGGTCACGCGCCGCGTGCCGACGCTGGTGCACAGCGGGTTCGCGTTGTCCGAGTCGTCGGCCATCGACGAGTACATCGAGGACGTGTTTCCTGGCAGCGCGCTGTACCCGGCCGACCCCCGTCAGAAGGCACGCGCGCGTCAGGTGCAGGCCTGGCTGCGCAGCGACCTGATGCCGATCCGCATGGAACGTTCCACCGAGGTCGTGTTCTACGGTGCCTCGGCACCGCCGTTGTCGACCACGGGACAGGCCGCCGCGGCCAGGCTGTTCGCCGCCGCCGAGTTGCTGCTGCCTGCCGGCAACGACCACCTGTTCGACGCCTGGTGCATCGCCGACGTCGACCTCGCGTTGATGCTCAACCGCCTCGTGCTCAACGGCGATGAGGTGCCACGAAGACTGGCAGCCTACGCCCGCCGCCAGTGGGCGCACGCCGCCGTGCGCCAATGGGCCGCTTTCGAGAGGCCGCCGCTCTAACGGCGGGTCCGGGCGCCGCCTACAATTGGGGCAACCCCCGGCACGACGCGCCCGCCTGCGTCGAACCTCCGAGTCCGGGGTCAGAAATCAATGCTGAGCCCCCATGTCCGATCTCGCCAAGTCGTTTGAACCCGCCGCCATCGAAGCCCGCTGGGCGCCGCTGTGGGAACAGAGCGGCGTCTACGAGCCGACCCTGGATCCGGCCAAGCCCTCGTTCTCGATCCAGCTGCCGCCGCCCAACGTCACAGGCACGCTGCACATGGGCCACGCGTTCAACCAGACCATCATGGACTCGTTGACGCGCTACCACCGCATGCGCGGCCACAACACGCTGTGGGTGCCGGGCACCGACCACGCGGGCATCGCCACGCAGATCGTGGTGGAGCGCCAGCTGCAGGACCAGGGCACGTCGCGCCAGGAGCTCGGCCGCAAGAACTTCGTCGCCCGCGTGTGGGACTGGAAGGAAGAGTCCGGCTCCACCATCACGCGCCAGATGCGCCGCATGGGCGACTCGGTGAGCTGGAAGAGCGAGTACTTCACGATGGACGAGGGGCTGTCGAAGACGGTCACCGAGACCTTCGTGCGCCTTTTCGACGAAGGCCTGATCTACCGCGGCCGTCGCCTCGTGCACTGGGATCCGATCCTGAGGTCGGCCGTGTCCGACCTGGAAGTGGCCAGCGCCGAGGAAGACGGTTTCCTGTGGCTGGTGCGCTACCCGCTGGCCGATGGCTCCGGCGACCTGACCGTGGCCACCACGCGTCCCGAGACGATGCTGGGCGACGTCGCGCTGATGGTCAATCCGAGCGACGAGCGCTACACCGCGCTGGTGGGCAAGCAGGTGGTGCTGCCGCTGGTGGGCAAGACCATCCCCGTGATCGCCGACGATTACGTGGACCGTGAGTTCGGCACCGGCGTGGTCAAGGTCACGCCCGCGCACGACGCCAATGACTATGCCGTCGGCCTGCGCCACGACCTCCCCGTCATCGGCGTGCTCGCGCTCGACGCGACGATCAACGACAACGCGCCCGAGCAGTACCGCGGCCTCGACCGCTTCGTCGCGCGCAAGAAGATCGTGGCCGACCTCGAGGCCGGCGGCTTCCTGGTGGAGGTGCGCAAGCACAAGCTGATGGTGCCGCGCTGCGAGCGCACGGGCCAGGTCATCGAGCCGATGCTCACCAACCAGTGGTACGTGGCGATGACCAAGCCGGGTGCGGACGGCACGTCGATCGCGTCCAAGGCCATCAAGGCGGTGGACACGGGCGAGGTGAAGTTCTACCCCGAGCAGTGGGTCAACACGTACGACCACTGGATGAGCGACATCCAGGACTGGTGCATCTCGCGCCAGCTGTGGTGGGGCCACCAGATCCCGGCCTGGTACGCCGACGACGGCCAGATCTTCGTCGCCCGCAGCGACGAAGAAGCCCGCGCCAAGGCCACGGCCGCCGGCTACACCGGCAGCCTGGTGCGCGACGAGGACGTGCTCGACACCTGGTACTCGTCCGCGCTGGTGCCGTTCTCCACGCTGGGCTGGCCCGAGAAGACGATCGAACAAGACCTGTTCTTGCCGTCGTCCGTGCTCGTGACCGGCTACGACATCATCTTCTTCTGGGTCGCCCGGATGATCATGATGACCACGCATTTCACCGGCAAGGTGCCGTTCAGGGACGTCTACATTCACGGCCTGGTGCGTGATTCGCAGGGCCAGAAGATGTCCAAGTCCGAAGGCAACGTGCTGGACCCGGTCGACCTGATCGACGGCATCTCGCTGGCGCCGCTGCTCGACAAACGCGTGGTGGGCCTGCGCAAGCCCGAGACCGCGCCCGCCGTGCGCAAAAACACCGAAAAAGAATTCCCAACCGGCATTCCAGCGTTCGGCGCCGATGCGCTACGTTTCACCTTTGCCTCACTGGCGTCGCTGGGCCGCAGCATCAATTTCGATGCCAAACGCTGC
>JBDSDD010000068.1:0-59764 GCA_039920745.1 Burkholderiaceae bacterium
GGCCGGCGCGTGGAACGCCTTGAACGCAGCGAACGCCTCGCGCAGGTTGAGATGCGGCGCCTCACGTCCGAGCTTGCCGCCGCGGGGCGCCTCCTGAGCGACGCCGACGCCGATGTTGAAGACGTCAGCGCCGCAGGGAAAAATCCAGCCGTAGCCCGGCGACAGGCGCTTGTGCCAGACGATCTCGAGACTGGTGATGCGCGCCGTCATCGCCGCGTTGCGCACGTAGCCGCGCAGGGCAATGCCGCTGGGCGCGCGGCGCTGGCACAGGTCCGAGGCCAGCGTCGCCTGCGGCTGTGCGCCGGTGGCGAGCACGAGCCACGGCGTCCGGAGCTCGCGAACCGTGCCGCCCTGCTCGAGCCTGGCGCCGACGACTCGCCCGGCCTCGCGCAGCGGCGCGACGAAGCGCAGCGGCGCGAACATCCGCGCCCCGGCGTCGACGGCGGCGCGGCAGACGATCTGGTCGAGGCGCTTGCGCGGCAGCACCGCGAGCGAGCCGGGCACGTCGATGCGCCCGCCGCTCGGGCCGATGCAGCCGAGCGTGGCCGACCGGTGCGCTTCCGACAGCACCTGCTCGAGCACGCCGAGCCGGCCGAGCGCGCGCAAGGCGTCGGCGATCAGGCCGTCGCCGCAGACCTTGTCGCGCGGGAAGGCGTGCTGATCGACGAGAACCACGTCCCGGCCGGCGCGGGCGAGCCACTGTGCGGCGGCGCTGCCGGCCGGCCCCGCGCCGACCACGAGCACGTCGCAGCTCGCCGGGAGTTCGCCGATGTCGAGGTTCATTCGGCTGCGTTAGCCCCGGGTCTAGATCTCCTCGTACAGCGGCAATGTCAGGAATTCCACAAAGGCGTCCTTCGTGCTCATCTCGGTGAAGATCACCGCAGCACGGTCGAACTTGCCGGCGAATCCTCCCGCCCTGATCTTCGCCAGCTCCTCGGGCACGAGCTGCTTCACCAGCTCGGCGGTCACCTTGCGGCCGTCTTCGAGCACCCCCTTGGGCGAGCGGATCCATTGCCAGACCTGGCTGCGGCTGATCTCGGCAGTGGCCGCGTCCTCCATCAGGTTGTGGATCGGGACACAGCCGTTGCCGGCCAGCCAGGCGCCGAGGTAGTGGATGCCGACGTTGATGTTGTAGCGCAGGCCCGTCTCGGTGATCGGGGTCTCGGGCTGGAAGTCGAGCAGTTGGGCCTGCGTCACGTTCACGTCCGGGCGCTGCTTTTCCCATTGGTTGGGCTTGTCGCCCAGCACGGCCAGGAACTCCTTCATCGACGCCTCGACCAGGCCCGGGTGTGCCACCCAGCCGCCGTCGTAGCCGTCGGTGGCATCGCGCTTCTTGTCGTTGATGATGCCCTGCATCGCGATCGCGTTCTTCTCCGGATCGTTCTTGATCGGGATCAGTGCGCTCATGCCGCCGATCGCGGGCGCGCCGCGCTTGTGGCAGGTCTTGAGCAGCAGCAGCGCATAGGCGCGCATGAACGGCGAAACCATCGTGACCTTGGAGCGCTCGGCCAGGCAGAAGTCGGTGTCGAGCTTGAACTTCTTGATGCAGCTGAAGATGTAGTCCCAGCGGCCGGCGTTCAGGCCGGCGCTGTGTTCGCGCAGTTCATACAGGATCTCGTCCATCTCGAACGCGGCGAGGATGGTCTCGATCAGCACGGTGGCCTTGATGGTGCCCTGGGGCAGGCCGAGCTTGTCCTGCGCCCGCACGAAGACGTCGTTCCACAGGCGCGCCTCGAGATGGCTTTCCATCTTGGGCAGGTAGAAGAACGGGCCGGCGCCGCGCGCGATCTGCGCCTTGGCGTTGTGGAACAGGAACAGGCCGAAGTCGAAGATGCCGCCGGACACGCGCTGGCCGTCGATCAGCACGTGCTTCTCGTCGAGGTGCCAGCCGCGCGGGCGCACCTGCAGCGTGGCGATGCGCTCGTTGAGCTTGTAGCTCTTGCCGTTGGCCTCGAGCGCCAGCGTGCGGCGGATCGCGGCGGCCAGGTTGATCTGGCCCTGGATCTGGTTTTCCCACTTCGGGGCATTGCTGTCCTCGAAGTCGGTCATGTAGCTGTCGGCGCCCGAATTGAAGGCGTTGATCACCATCTTGGCTTCCACCGGGCCGGTGATTTCCACGCGGCGGCACGCCAGCGCGGCGGGCAGCGGCGCCACCTTCCAGTCGCCATCGCGGATGTGGGCGGTGGACGCGAGGAAGTCGGGGCGTTCGCCGGCGTCCAGGCGCGCGGTGCGCTCGACACGGGCGGCCAGCAGCTCCTGGCGCCGGGCTTCGAAGCTGCGATGCAGGTCCGCGACGAAGGCCAGTGCCTCGGGCGTGAGGATGGTCTCGAAGCCGGGCTGGATCGAGGCGTTGATCTGCATGCCGGTGGGCAGGGTGAGGCTCATGGTGAACTCCTGAGGATTGAGTAGGAAGTCTGGAAGGGGGAAAGCAAAACGTGTGCTGCGGCCGTTGTGCGGCTCTTGCGGCCAACGGGCGGATAGGCCCGGCGGCGGCGCGCGTTCAGAAGAATTCGAGGACGTCCCGCAGCGAACTGCCCACGCGGGTGGGGACGATGCCGAGCTGCTCCATCGGTGCGCCCGTGCGGTTGACCCACAGCGTTGTGAAGCCATACCAGGCCGCGCCGATGGCGTCCCAGCAGTTGGACGACACGAACAGGATCTCGGTGGCCGGCAGACCCAGGGCGACGGGCCCCAGCGCGTAGGCCGCCGGGTCGGTCTTGTAGCGGCGCGTGGCGTGCACGCTGAGGATCGGATCGATCAGTTCGGTGAGGCCCGCGCTGCGAATGGCGACGGCCAGCATGTCGGGGTCGCCGTTGGACAACACCCCCGCGGGGATGCCGCGCTCGGCCAGCGTCTGCAGCACGGCGCGGTTCTCCGGGAAGGCCGACAGATGCCGGTACTGGTTCATCAGGCTGTCCTCGCCCGCGCTGTCGAGCGACAGGCCGAGCGCCTGGGCCGCCACCTGCAACGCATCACGAGTCAGCTGCAAGAACGGACGGTAGCGGCCGCTCATCGACACGAGCCGCGAGTACTCGATCTGCTTGTCGCGCCAGGCGCGTGCGAGACGTTCGCCCGCGCCCGGAAACATCTGCTCGGCACGCAGGCCCACGCTGTAGACGTCCAGCAGCGTGCCGTACACGTCGAACAGCACCGCCTTGGGGGGTGCGGGGCGATCGGCAGGGGGAAGAGTGGCATCCATGCATCGAATCTATTCCATCCTCCAATGGCTATTCCCACCATAATTTGCGATTGATTGATGACTTTTTAGCAAAACTGATCCAACGCCCATGGACAAGCTCAAGCAAATGGAATCCTTCGTCGCTGTTGCCCAGCGCGGCAGCCTCACGGCGGCAGCCCAGGCCGAAGGTGTGGCGCCCGCGGTGGTGAGCCGACGCCTGGACGCGCTGGAGGCCCGCCTGGGCGTCAAGCTGCTGGCCCGCACGACGCGGCGGGTGTCGCTGACGCACGAAGGCAGCGCTTTCCTGGAAGACTGCCAGCGCCTGCTGCTGGACTTCGCCAGCGCCGAGGCCAGCGTGTCGGCCGGCGGCGTGAAGGCCAGCGGCCACCTGCGTATCACTGCGCCGGCCGGCTTTGGCCGGCGCCACGTGGCGCCGCTGGTGCCGCTGTTCCTGGCCGAACACCCCGACGTCAGCCTGTCGCTGAACCTGTCCGACCGCGTGGTGGACATCGTCAACGAAGGCGTCGACTGCGCCGTTCGCGTGGGCGACCTGCAGGATTCCAGCCTCGTGGGGGTACGCCTGGCCGACAACCGCCGCCTGTGCGTGGCCTCGGCCGCGTACCTCAAACGCGCCGGCACGCCGGCCACCCCCGCCGACCTCGCCCGGCACGCCTGCCTGACGCTCAGCTCCGAGGCCAGCCAGCCGCGTGGGTGGGCGTTCACGATAGCCGCTGAGCCGACGCACGTGCGCCTCAACGGACGCCTGGACTGCACCGACGGCCAGGTGCTTCACGACTGGTGCCTGGCGGGCCTGGGGATCGCCTGGCGCAGCGCGTGGGAGGTGCGCGGCGACCTGGAATCAGGGCGGCTGGTCAGCGTGCTTGACGATTTCGCGGCGCCGCCCAACGGCATCTACGCGGTGTTTCCGCACGCGCGCCATCTGGCCTTGCGCGTGCGCCTGTGGATCGACTTCCTCAAGCACACCTACGGCGACGCACGCTACTGGAACCGCTAGGACGCGACGGCCATCGCGCTCCAGCGGTCCGTTGGGCGCCGACTCTTCCACGCGCAGGGCCGACCCGGGCGCCGCGGCGTGTCCCCGGCCCGTGCTCTGCATCGGAAACGCGAAGCGCGCACGCATGGCGACACGCGGCGTGCGCTCAGGACGCCGTGGCGGGCTTGCTCTTGCCCGACAGGCACTGCTTCATGAACGCGCGCCGGTCGGCGCCGTGCACGTCCTTGACCTTGGCGTCGGCGTTGCAAATCTTCATCTTCGAGCGCTGCGGCGTGCCGGGCTGCGTGGCGCCCGCGGCGGCCACGGTGGTGGAGGCCGCCGGGGCGTCGGAGGCGGCCGCGGTCGGCGCATGCGCGGTGCGCGCGAAGGAGCCGCTCGCGACGACGGCGAGCGACAGGGCGATGATCAATTGCTTCATGGAAATCCTCGAATGACGGTGAGTGGACGTTGAACGCGCTGCCGGGCCGCAGGGCTCGGTGGGGCGCGCAAGGTCATGCTCGGGCCAGTCGACAAGGACTGCCAGGCGCGGATCGCCCGGATATCCGGCACGGCGCGGCAAAGCGGCCCGAAATAGCGCGGCTGGCGCGCGACGGCCCGCCAGGCGGGGCCCGGAAACGACAAACCCGGCACGCGGCCGGGTTTGCAGGGTGCGCCGCGTGAAGCGAGGCGGAGGCAACGCTCAGGACGGTCAGGCCGAGAGGCAAGCCTTTTGCGAGGACTTGTAGTCGTCGCCCTTCTTGCCCTTGTTCGCCTTGGAGCAGGCGGCCATCTTCTGCTTCTGCGTCATCGGAGCCGAGGGCGCGGCGACCGGGGCGGGCGTGCCGGACAGGCAGGCCTTCTGCGACGCCTTGTAGTCGTCACCCTTCTTGCCCTTGTTGGCGGCCGAGCAGTCGGCCATCTTCTGCTGCTGCGCCGTCATCGGCTTGCTGGCCGCCGGGGCGTCAGCAGCGAAGACGCCGGCGGTGGCGATGGTCAGGGCGAGGGCGGTGATCAGATGCTTCATGGGGTGTCCTTGTCGTGACGAGTCAGTCGTCGGCTTCGGGCTGAGTGCCTGATGGCCGCGTCCGGGACCTCCCCTGAAGCGGCACGCCACGATTGAAGCAAAGCCCGCTGGCGCCGACAAGCAGAAGTTGTCCCGTCAACCACAAGGTTCACGACGCGTTGTCCACGTTGTGGCTGCGATCCGACGACGCCGTGACGCATGGTCGATTCGTCACGCTCGCGTGACGGACGAGTGCGTCAGAGGACGCGTCGCGGGTGCGCCAAGGTCTCGTGCGCGGCGTGCAGGCGGCGCACCAGCACCTGGATGAACGCCTTGTCGAAGCGCATGCGCGACTCCGCGCTGAGCTGCGTCAGCGTCTCGGGCGTGAACGAGATCGTCGTGCACGGCTCGGACACGATGATGTCCGCGCTGTGGCGGCGCAAGTCGGGGCTGGGCGCCAGGTAGGCCATCTCTCCCACCGACGTGCCGGCGCCCAGGCGCGCCACGCGCTGGCCGTCGCGGAACACCTCCACCTCGCCCTGCGCGATGATGTGGAACGTGTTGCCTTCTTGGCCGCGGCGGTAGACCCGGTGGCCGTAGTGCAGGCGCTGCCACTTCGCACGGTGCACCACCTCCCACAGCTCGACGTCGTCGAAGCCCGCGAAGAAGTCCAGCGAGCGCAGCAGGTTGAAGCGCTCGGAGTCGAGCACCTTTTGCAGGCGCCCACGCGGCACCTGGTGGTTGACGATCAGGCCTGAAAGCGCCTGCGCGAAGCTCTCCCAGTCCTGCGGCCGGGCATCCTGGGTCTTGGCGAGCGCGCCCAGGATCACGGCCTCCAGCGCGGGCGTGACGCCCTCGCGCAGGCTCGTGAGCGGCGGCGGCTCGTTGTGGAAGATCTGGTTCATCAGCGCGACCTGGGTCTGCGCGTCGAACGGCGGGCGGCCGGAGATCAGGTGGTACAGCACGGCGGCCAGCGCGTAGATGTCGGTGCGGCAGTCGAGCGTGTTGCCCTCGATCTGCTCGGGCGACATGTAAGCCAGCGAGCCGACGCGGTGGATCTGCGTACGGTCGGAATTGGTGTTGAGCACGCTGCCGAAGTCGCTCAGCTTGACGTCCACCACCTCGCCGTCCTGCACCACGGCCAGGATGTTGGCCGGCTTGACGTCGCGGTGGATCAAGCCCTGCCGGTACACGTATCCCAGCGCCATCGCGCACTTGAAGCCGATCTCGACGACCTGCTCCAGCGGCAGCAGCCGGTCGGCCCGGCAGAACTCGCGCAGCGTGACGCCAGGCACGCACTCCATCACCAGATAGGGCACCTGGGCGTCGCTGAAGGCCTCGTAGAGCTGGACGACGTTCGGGTGGTTCAGCCGGCCTACCAGCGCGGCCTCGGCGGCGAAGAAGCGCGACCAGAAATGCGCGTCGATGGCCGCCGTCTCGGACGACAGCCGCAGCCGCTTGATCGCGACGTCGCGCTTGTTGAAGTCGTCGTGCGCGCGAAACACCTCGCTGGTGGCGCCATCGCCCAGGCGCCCCAGGATCGTGTACTTGCCGATCATCGACGGCAGATCGCCGCGCGGCTCATCGCGCTCGGTCGTTTCTGCGTTGAAGACGGTGTCGCTCATCAGGAGTATTTTGTTGTCAGGGACGCCGGTACCCGGCAGGCGCCATGTGTCAGGGTAGATATTGACGCCGCGGGCGTCCAGCCAATCGGACGAGAAATGGCCGGTTTGTCGGGCTGTTCGGTTTCAGCCCACGCAAGCCATCGGCAAGCAAGGGTCGCCACCCGAGCCGAAACCAGCTCCCCTCGGACGGCAGCGACCAGCGGGAGCGTGGGGGCACCATTTAGAATCCCTCCCATGATCCAAGCCAAATCCGAGCTGGCGCAGGCATTGGCGGCCGCGGTCGCCCAAGTCGCGCCGGATGTCGCCTACACGCCCGCGTTCGAATCCCCCAAGCAGGCTGCCCATGGCGACCTGGCCATCACCGCGGCCATGCCGCTCGCCAAGTCGCTGCGCCTGCCGCCGCGCGCCGTCGCCGAGCAGCTGGTCGCCGCGCTCAACGCCCAGCCGGCCATCCAGCGCTGGGTGAGCGCGCTGGAGATCGCCGGCCCCGGCTTCATCAACCTGCGCCTGGCGCCGGCTGCCAAGCAAGCCGTGGTCACCGAGGTCCTGGCAGGCGCCGACCGCTTCGGCATCCAGCCCGCCAACGGCGACAAGGTGATCGTCGAGTTCGTCTCGGCCAACCCGACCGGGCCGCTGCACTTGGGCCACGCCAGCCAAGCCGCGCTCGGCAGCACCGTGTGCAACCTGCTCGCCAGCCAGGGCTGGGCAGTGCAGCGCGAGTTCTACTACAACGACGCGGGCGTGCAGATCGCCACGCTGGCCAACAGCACGCAGCTGCGCATCAAGGGCTTCAAGCCGGGTGACCCCTGCTGGCCGACCGATCCGGACAATCCGGAGAGCAAGAAGTTCTACAACGGTGACTACGTCGCCGACATCGCCGCCGACTTCCTCGCCAAGAAGACCGTCAAGGCCGACGACCGCGAATTCACGGCCTCGGGCAACCCGGACGACCTCGACTCGATCCGCCAGTTCGCAGTCGCCTACCTGCGCCACGAGCAGGACCTCGACCTGCAGGCGTTCGGCGTGCACTTCGACAACTACTTCCTCGAGACCAGCCTGTACTCGAGCGACAGCGTCAACCAGACCGTCGCCAAGCTGGTGCACTCCGGCAAGACCTACGAACTCGACAACGCGCTGTGGCTGCGCACCACCGACTACGGCGACGACAAGGACCGCGTGATGCGCAAGTCCGACGGCACCTACACGTATTTCGTGCCCGACGTCGCCTACCACCTCAACAAGTGGGAGCGCGGCTTCAAGAAGGCCATCAACGTGCAGGGCAGCGACCACCACGGCACCATCGCCCGCGTGCGCGCCGGCCTGCAATGTGCCGCGGAGGGCGTGCCGCAAGGCTGGCCCGACTACCTGCTGCACAAGATGATCACCGTCATGCGTGGCGGCCAGGAGGTCAAGATCTCCAAGCGCGCCGGCAGCTACGTGACGCTGCGCGACCTGATCGACTGGACCAGCCGCGACGCCGTGCGCTTCTTCCTGGTCAGCCGCAAGGCCGACACCGAGTTCACGTTCGACATCGACATGGCGCTCAAGCAGAGCGATGAGAATCCGGTGTTCTACGTGCAGTACGCCCATGCGCGCATCTGTTCGGTGCTGCGCCAGTACGTCGACAAGGGCGGTGACCTGGCCAAGGTGGCCGGCGCCGACTTGTCGCTGCTGACCGCACCGGCCGAAGCCACGCTGATGCTCAAGCTCGCCGAGTTCCCCCAGACGCTGGCGTCCGCCGCGCGCGACCTGGCGCCGCACGACATCGCCTACTACGCCCGCAGCGTGGCCGCCAACTTCCACACGTACTACGCCGCCGAGCGCTTCCTCGTCGACGACCCGGCACTGGCGCTGGCACGTCTTGCGCTGCTGACCGCCTCGGCGCACGTGCTGCGCAACGCGCTGGCCGTGCTGGGCGTCAGCGCGCCCGAGGTCATGAATCGCGACGAACCCGCCGCCCCCTCCCCGATCCCTGCCGCCTCCTGAACCCGGAATCCCCGACGTGAAACCTTCCATGAAGAATCAACGGGGCGGCTTCGCCCTGGGCTTTGTCGTCGGCCTGCTGGTCGGCCTGGGCGTGGCGCTGGGCGTGGCGCTGTACGTCACCAAGACACCCGTGCCGCTGATGAACAAGGGCCAGCAGCACACGCCCGAGCAGGACGCCGCCGAGGTCGAGCGCAACAAGACCTGGGATCCTAATGCGGCGCTGGCCGGCAAGCAGACGGCGCGTGCGGCCACGGCGCCGCCCGCGGCCCCGGCCTCCGACACCGCCATCGTGCCGCGGGCCCCGGCGCCGGTGCTGCCGACCCCGGCCGACAACGGCAAGGTGACGCCGCAGTCCGCGGTGGCGTCAGGCGCGGCCACGCATGTGGAAACCCACAAGAGCGCCCGCGACGCGGCGGCGATCCTGAACGGCCAGGCCAACGGCGACGCCAGCGACTCTGCCAAGGCGGCCGCCGGTGTCGATCCATTCATCTATTTCGTGCAAGTGGGCGCCTACTCCAAAGCGGAAGATGCCGAACAGCAGCGCGCCAAACTGGCGATGGCCGGCCTGCGCGCGAGCGTCTCCGAGCGCGAACAGAACGGACGCACTGTCCACCGAGTTCGACTTGGGCCGTTTGACAAGAAGGACGAGGCCGACGCGCAGACCGATCGCGCGAAGGCCATCGATCCCGACGCGTCGCTGGTGCGCGTCGATCGCTCCAAGCAATGAAGTTGAACTTTGTGGCCGCGCCTCGCCTCTACAGGCTTCCCGGCCCCCTCCCCCTGAAAGGATTTGCATGAACCGGCGCGATTTCTCCCTGCAAGCGGCTGGCATGGTCGGCGTGGCGGGCCTGTCCTGCCTCGGCCTGCCCAGCCTCGCGTTCGCGCAAGCCACCCCGACCGATGGGAAGGATTTCCTCAAGCTCAAGACGCCGATCAACCTGCCCCGGACGGGCAAGGTCGAGGTGGTCGAGTTCTTCTGGTACGGCTGCCCGCATTGCTTCGCTTTCGAGCCGACGCTCGAGCCGTGGGCCGCCAAGCTGCCTGCCGATGTGCACTTCCACCGCGTGCCGGTGCAGTTCGATGCGCTCAAGGAGATCCACCAGCAGGTCTACTACACCTGGGAGGCGCTGGGCCTGGTCGACGCGATGCACACGAAGACGTTCAATCGCTTCCACGTGGCGCACAAGCCGATCAACAAGGAAGACGACATGCTCGCCTTCGCGCAGGAGAACGGTCTCGACGTCGCCAAGGTCAAGCAGGCGTGGGGGAGCTTCAGCGTGCGCACGAAGATGGCCCAGGCCAAGCAGTTGTCCGAGGACTACGCTGTCGACGGCGTGCCGATGATCGGCATCCATGGCCGCTACACGACGGCGCCGTCGATGGGTGGCATGAAGGAATGCCTGGCCACGACCGACTTCCTCGTCGGCCAGTTGCGCAAGAGCGCCTGAGCGGCGCCCGGCCGCCGGCAAGCCACTGGTAGCGCAATGCGAAGCAGGGAGGTTTTCCAATGAGCCGCATGGATCGCCGCGCCTTCGCGCGCAACGCCACCAGCCTCGTCGGCGCGCTCGCGCTGGCGGGTGCGGGCGTGCCCCTGCGCGCCCGCGCGCAAGGCTTCACGCCATTGCAAGGCCGCGACTTCCAGGCCCTGGCCAAGCCGATCGCGGCGCCCGCGGACGGCAAGATCGAGGTCATCGAGTTCTTCTGGTACGCCTGCCCGCACTGCTTCGCGTTCGAGCCGGCAATCGAGCCGTGGATCCTGAAGCAGCCGCCCGACGTGCGCTTCCGCCGCGTACCGGTCGGTTTCGACGCGCGCAAGGAAATCCACCAGCGCATCTTCTACACCTGGGAGGCGCTGGGCGTGGTCGACCAGATGCACGTCAAGACCTTCACGCGTTTCCACATCCAGAAAAAGCCGATCGACAGCATCGACGACATGGTCGCCTTCGCGCAGGAGAACGGCCTGGTCGCCACCAAGGTGCGCAACGCCTGGAACAGCTTCAGCGTGCGCTCCAGATGCCTGGCGGCCAAGCGCCTCGAGGACGACTACGGCATCGAGCGGATGCCCGAAATGGCGGTCGCCGGACGTTTCGTAGCCGTCGCGCGGCCCCCTGCCGGGCCCAGCAGCGTGCTGGTGACCACCGACTGGCTGGTCGACCGCGTCCGCCACGGCGGCTGATTCGCCACGCGCGAAGGATGCTCGCGCCCCTGCGAAGTGCGAGCGTTGGCTGGCGCCGACATCGAGATCAACATGGTGCGTAAAGGGGCGCTCGCTCGCGCATCGACAGGGCCTGCGGGCTAGAATGGTCTGCAATTTCCGTGCCGATCACGATGCGTCCGCTTACACCTCCCCACACGCCTGAAGCCATTCGTACCGTCGAGCGCCGTCGACCGGGCGCGGACGGTCAATTCACGCGCGACCGGCGCGTCGGCCCGACGCTGGCGGCGGTCGCGCTGGCAGCCCTGGTGGGCAGCGTCCCCGTCGCGCACGCCGAGAAGGCCGACCGCACCAAGCCGATGAGCGTGACCAGCGGCGGCGACCACCCTGACATCGTCGACCTGAAGAACCACAGCGCCACGTTCACCGGCAACGTGGTCATCACCCAGGGCACGCTGGAGATCCATGCCGACCGCGTCGAGGTGAGCCAGGATCCGGACGGCAACCAGCTGGGCTTCGCGTTCGGCTCGGGTGGCAAGCCAGCCACGTTCCACCAGAAGCGCGACGGCGTGGACGAGTACAGCGAAGGCGACGCCCAGAAGATCGAGTACGACAGCGCCGCCAACCGCGTGCGCTTCGTCGGCGCGGCCCATCTGCGCATGCTCAAGGGCAGCGTCGTCACCGACCAGGCCAATGCGGCCCTGATCACCTACGACACCGCCTCCGACACCATCAAGCTCACCGGCGATGCCGGCACGCCGTCCACCGCGGGCGGCCGCACCACCATCATCTTCACGCCCAAGGCGTCCAGCGCGCCGAAGCAAGCCGAGCCGCTGACGCTGTCGACGCCGGCCTCGGCGCCCACAAAATGACGCAGCGCCCCGAGAGCACGGCGCAGGTCAAGCCTGGCACCGCAGTGTCGCCGTCGGCGACGCCCGTCACGAGCCCGGCCAACGCGAGCCAGAGCCGGCTCGAGGCAACAGGTCTGCGCAAGTCCTATGGGGCACGCGTGGTCGTCAAGGAAGTGCACCTCGCGGTCAACGCTGGCGAGGTCGTCGGCCTGCTGGGGCCCAACGGGGCCGGCAAGACGACGACGTTCTACATGGTCGTCGGCCTGGTGCGCGCCGATGCCGGCGACATCCGCATCGACGGCCTGCCGATCTCGGCCAAGCCGATCCACCAGCGCTCGCGCCTGGGCCTGAGCTACCTGCCGCAGGAAGCGTCCATCTTTCGCAAGCTGACGGTCGACGAGAACATCCGCGCCGTGCTCGAGCTGCAGTACGACGACGCCGGCAAGGCCCTCAAGACCGCCGAGATCGACAAACGCCTCGACGGCCTGCTCAACGACCTGAGCCTCACGCACCTGCGCGACTCGCCGGCGCCGGCACTGTCGGGCGGCGAACGCCGGCGCGTCGAGATCGCCCGCGCGCTCGCCACGCAACCGCGCTTCATCCTGCTCGACGAGCCGTTTGCCGGCGTCGACCCGATCGCCGTCATCGAGATCCAGCGCATCATCGGCTTCCTGAAGGCGCGCGGCATCGGCGTGCTGATCACCGACCACAACGTGCGCGAGACGCTGGGCATCTGCGACCGCGCCTACATCATCAGCGAAGGCCGGGTGCTGGCCGAAGGGACGCCCGCCGAGATCGTCGAGAACGCCGACGTTCGTCGCGTGTACCTCGGCGAACACTTCCGGATGTGAGCGCAGTCCGGTGACCATGAAAGCCTCGCTGCAGGTCCGCCTGTCGCAACATCTCGCGCTCACGCCGCAGTTGCAGCAGTCCATCCGGCTGCTGCAGCTTTCGACCCTGGAATTGCACCAGGAGATCGAGCAGATGATGGAGCAGAACCCGTTCCTCGAGCCCGAGGAAGAGACGGGCCTGCCCGAAGCGCAGTTCGAGAGCCTCAACGCGAGCACCTCCGCCAGCGCCACCGACTCGGCCAAGAGCGCGACCGACGCCGACGCCGATGGTCGATCCAGCAATGACAACGTTGACGAGCCCGCTGGTGTCGATGCCGCGGAGTTCGGCACGACCGAGCGCGACGACTGGGAAAACGGCACCGAGCGCGACGACTTCGACGGCATTCGCGAGCTGCCGACCTCGGGCAGCGGCTCGTCGGGCGACAACGACGACGACTTCGAGCGCCAGAACCGCGGCGAGGTCGCCGTCAGCCTCGAGGATCACCTGCGCACGCAGCTGAGCAGCCTGCGGCTGTCCGAGGAGGACGCGGCCGCGGTGCACGTGCTGATCGAGTCGCTCAACGAGGATGGCTACCTGGCCGACACCCTCGAGGAGATCGCCGAGCGCCTGGCCGAAGTGCTGGGCGTCGACGGCGACGAGGAGCGCGAGGAGTTGACTCACCGCCTGCAGTGCGGCCTCAACTTCCTGCAGAGCATGGAGCCCACCGGCGTCGGTGCACGCTCGCTCGGCGAGTGCCTGTGCCTGCAACTGCGCCAGAAGCCGCCGGCCAAATCCACCGCGCTCACGCTGCGGGCCGCGCTCAGGATCTGCACCGACCACCTGGCGCTGCTGGCCCGGCGTGACTTCAAGAAGATCGCCCAGCTGATCGAGACGGACGAGGCCACGGTGCGCACCGCACAAGGCCTGATCGTCGCCCTGGAGCCCAAGCCGGCGCGCCCGTTCTCGCGCGCCGAAGCGCAGATCATCATCCCCGACGTGATCGTGATGAAGGTCGCCCGCCAATGGCGCGCCGTGCTCAATCCGGACGTGATGCCCAAGCTGCGCGTCAACGACCTCTACGCGCAGGCGATCAAGTCGCAGCGCGCCAGCGGCAGCGCGCTCACCGCGCGGCTGCAGGAGGCGCGCTGGTTCATCCGCAACATCCAGCAGCGCTTCGACACCATCTTGCGCGTGTCGCAGGCCATCATCGAACGCCAGAAGAACTTCTTCAGCCACGGCGCCATCGCGATGAAGCCGCTGGTGCTGCGCGAGATCGCCGACGAGCTGGGCCTGCACGAGTCCACCATCTCGCGCGTGACCACCGCCAAGTACATGTCCACGCCGTTCGGCACCTACGAGCTGAAGTACTTCTTCGGCTCGTCGCTCAACACCGACGCCGGCGGCAACGCGTCGTCGACCGCGGTGCGCGCACTCATCAAGCAGCTCGTGGCCGCCGAGAACCCGGCCAAGCCGCTGTCCGACAGCCAGCTCGCCGAATTGCTCGAAGGCCAGGGCATCCAGGTGGCGCGCCGCACCGTTGCCAAGTATCGTGAAGCCTTGAAGATCGCCCCGGCCAACCTGCGCCGCACGGTCTGACGTTTCCAATTCGCGTCCGCAAGAGCGGGCGTTTCTCAACGTGCCAAACGGTGCACTGACCATGAACAACAAGCCCGACTTCCTCTTCGTCACCTGCGCCAACGGCAGCGAGGAACTGCTCGCCGAAGAGTGCGTGCGCATCCTGGGCGCCGACCAGGGCGTGGTGGCCGGGCGCGGCGGCGTCATGGTCAACGAGAGCGTCGAGAACGCGATGCGCCTGAACCTGCGCAGCCGCATCGCCCAGCGCGTGCTGTGGCCGATGGTGGACGGCGACTACCGCGACGAACACGATCTGTACGACCTCGGCCGCCGCATCAACTGGTCGGAATGGATCACGCCCGACGAGACGATCCGCGTGGACGTCACCGCGCAGCGCTCGCCGCTGCAATCGCTGAACTTCGCCGCGCTGCGCATCAAGGACGCCGTCTGCGACGTGATGCGCGACATGGCGGGCGCACGCCCCAGCGTCGACACCCGCTTCCCCGATCTCGCGATCAGCCTGCACGTCGATCCGACGCACGCGTGGATCGCCATCGACCTGTCCGGCGAGGCCTTGTTCAAGCGCGGCTGGCGCGAGCAGCAGGGCGAGGCGCCGCTCAAGGAGACGCTGGCCTCCACGCTGATCTACGCGGCCGGCTGGCAGGGCCGCCCGGAGGACGGCGGGCTGCTCGACCCGTGCTGCGGCGCCGGCACGATCGCGATCGAAGCCGCGCAGATCGCCTGCAACATCGCGCCGGGGCTGACGCGCCGCTTCGCGTTCGAGCGCCTGCGGCCCTTCCTCGAGTACGCGAAGACGTGGGGCGAGATGCAAGTCGAGGCCCGCGACACGATCATCAAGCCGGCGGTGCCGATCTGGGCCGGTGACGTGTCGTTTCGCATGACCGACTTCGCCACGCGCAACGCGGAGCGCGCGGGTGTCGCGCACGCGATCGACTTCAAGACTGCCGACGCGCTGCAACGCCTGGCGCCGGCCGATCGCGGCACCATCGTGATGAACCCGCCCTACGGCGAGCGCATCGATGCGAAAGGCCGCGGCAGCCAGGCCGCGGAGGCCCCGCGTGCGCCGCGCACGTTCACGGCAGCGCGTCCCGCACAGGCCGACGAGCGGGAGCCCGAACGCCCGCGTGGCCCGGGCGCGGACGCGTTCGCGCGCGAGAACCCTGAGGCTGCGCGCCGCGGCCCGCGCGAGGCGCCACAGTCCAGCGGCGGCCGCGAGTCAGCCATCGTCGAGGGCGGTGGTGCCGGCAACGCGGGCGAGTTCTTCTCGCAACTGGCCACGCACTGGAAGCGCAACTACAGCGGCTGGACCGCCTGGGTGCTCAGCCCCGACATGAAGCTGCCCACCGCGATGCGGCTGAAGGAAAGCCGTCGCGTGCCGATGTGGAACGGCCCGATCGAGTGTCGGCTGTTCCGCTTCGACATGGTCAGCGGGTCGGCACGCGCCGGTGCACAGGCCGAGACGCCGCCGGCTGGCTGAACGTCACCTTGCGGTCAGGATCGCGCCAACCGCGCCCTCCGAAGCCCGTCGATGGCGGGTCTCCAGGATTCGTTTTCTGGGTGCTCTGTGGCACCCACAACGACTCCATCCAGAGGAGATCCCCGTGTCCCACCAGCGCGCCACCGCGCGGCTCACGCCAGCGCGGCGCTTTCCATTGCGCGCGGTGCCGCGAGCAACGATTGGGGCCAGGTCACGCCATGGCAACTGCACCTGGCAGCTCGGCGCGCGGCAGCAGCACGCTCATCTGGGCCAGCCAGGCCAGCGGCGCCGTGTCGGCGCGCAGGATCAGGTCGCCGAGGCTGATGCGCGTGAAGCCGCACGCCACGGCCGCGGCCTCCTCGTCGGCGGTGAGGCCACCTTCCGGACCGCTGAAGGCCAGCCAGCGGCCGCGTGACGCGCCGGCGACGACCTGTGGCAGCGGCGGCGCCGTGCCGGTGCTCATGACGAAGCGCCCGGCGTACGCCGCGGCATCGGCCTGCGCGGCGAGCCACGCCGTGGCGCTGCGCACCGGCGCGACCACCGGCACGCGCGTACGGCCGCTCTGCTCGCTGGCGCCGACGGCCACGGCCTGCCAGTGCGCCACGCGCTTGGCGGCGCGCTCGCCGTCGAGCCGCAGCACGGAGCGCTCGGTCTGCAGCGGCTGGATCGCCGCGACACCCAGCTCGGTGGCCTTCTCGATCAGCGCGTCCATGCGTTCGTTGGTGGGCATGCCCAGCGCGATCTCGAGCTCGAATGGCAGCTCGCGGTCGACGGCCTCGTGCGCGCCCACCCGCACGTCCACGTCACGCTTGCCCATGCGCGTGACCTGCGCTCGCCACTCACCACCGGCGCCGTCGAACAGCCGCAACTCGTCGCCGGGCTGCAGGCGGCGCACCTGCACGTGGCGTCCGGCGTCCTCGGGCAACGTGAATTCGAGGTCGGCGGACAGGCGGGATTCGACGAACAGGCGCAGGGACATGGGCTGGCGGCAACAGGGAAGCAGCCGCCAGTGTGCCGCATGCGCGGCGCTGCACGACCGCGCGACGCTCGCCCGCAACAAGGCGCTGGCCGCGCACGACCAGCGCTAGAACTTCAAGACGGCGCGGACGATGTCGCGCGAGTACGGCGCGGCGACGGCGCAGACGAAGCGCTGGAAGTCGCCGTGCGCCGCGTCGTCGGCGCGGTCGGAGACCGTGCGCACGACGCCGAACGGACGGCCGAAGTCGTGGCAGACCTGGGCCACCGCGGCACCTTCCATCTCGACAGCCAGTGCGTCGGGCAGCAGGGTGCGCAGCTGGTCGCTTTCGGCGTGGGTCGAGACGAAACGATCGCCGCTGATGACCAGGCCCTGGTGGATCGTCGCCGCGTGGGCATGCGTGTTCGCGGCGGCCAGCGCCTGGCCGGCCTGGGCGAGGCGGGACGTCCAGGCCGCGTCGGCGTCGAAGCGCGCGCGGCCGGTCAGCGGCACCTCCCAGCGCGGGAACAGCGGCTCGGCGTTCATGTCGTGCTGCAGCAGCGTGGTGGCGACGACGATGTCGCCCACCCGCACGCCCTCGCCCAACCCGCCGGCGACGCCGGTGAACAGCAACGCGGACGCGTCGAAAGCATCGAGCAGCACGGCCGTGGTGGTGGCCGCCGCCACCTTGCCGATGCCACAGCGCACCAGGATCACGTCGCGGCCGTCGAGGCGGCCGAGGTGGAAGTCGCGACCGGCGCGCCGCTCGGTGCGCAAGCCTTCGAGGCAGGGGCGCAGCGCGGCGATCTCCTCGTGCATGGCGCCGACGATGGCCAGGCGCGTCATACGATCAGATTGGGCATGCCAAGGTGCATGCCGGCGATCTTAGTCTGTCGCACCCAGCTGCTTGCGGAAGCGCGCGGCGGATTCCTCGCCATGCGCCTTGCGCAGTTGCTCGACGAAGTCGAGCGCCACCACCTGCATGCCGGCCAGGTCGGCGCAGCCTTCGATCTTGAGGATCAGGCGGTAGCCCTTGATCAGGCCGAAGCGCTCCTTGGCCTCGTGCGTCAGTAGCGTGTAGAGCGCGTCGTACGTCCAGTCGCGCACCGCGACCTCGACCGGGATGCGCTGGTAGACCGTGCCGGCGCCCGTGCCGGCCACCGGGGCGATCAGCTTGGCGGCCAGCAGCACGTCCAGGTCGGCGGACGTGCTGCCATTGACCTTGCCCAGCCAGGCGTCGCCGCTGCAGGATCCGTCTATTACCAGGAGCAGCATGCGAGCCGGGCGCAATAGCTTGATGCTATTGGCGCGGATCTCGCTCTTGCCGGCATCGGTGCGGACATAGGACTCCGCATGGGTCATGGTCATCATCGTCGTTCCCTGGCGGCCGGGGAGCCGTCGTGTCATTTGCCGTCCCGCAGCTCACGCCTCAGGATCTTCCCTACATTGGTCTTCGGCAGATCAGAACGGAACTCAACGATCTTGGGGCGTTTGTAACCCGTAAGATTTGTTTCACACCAGGCGCGCACATCGGCCTCGGTGAGCGCCGGATCCTTCTTGACGATGACGATCTTGACGGCCTCGCCGGCCTTCTCGTCGGGGATGCCGACGGCCGCGCACTCGAGCACGCCCGGGATCAGCGCAACGACGTCTTCCACCTCGTTCGGGTACACGTTGAAGCCGGACACCAGGATCATGTCCTTCTTGCGGTCGACGATCTTGAAGTAGCCGCGCTCGTCCACTTCGCCGATGTCGCCGGTGCGAAAGAAGCCATCGGCGGTCATCGCCTTGGCGGTCTCGTCCGGGCGTTGCCAGTAGCCGGCCATGACCTGCGGGCCACGAATGCAGATCTCGCCGCGCTGGCCCAGGGGCACCTCGTTGCCGTCGTCGTCCAGCAGCACGACGTCGGTGTCGGGCATGGGCATGCCGATCGTGCCGCTGTAGGCGCTGGTGTTGACCGGGTTGCAAGTGGCCGCGGGCGAGGTCTCGGACAGGCCATAGCCCTCGCAGATCGGGCAGCCGGTCTTCTGCAGCCACAGCTGCGCCGTGGCCTGCTGCACCGCCATGCCGCCGCCGACCGACATCACCAGGGCGGACCAATCGACGGCGTCGAAGTCCGGATGGTTGGCCATCGCGTTGAACAAGGTGTTGACGGCCGGCAGGCTGTGGAACGGCTGGCGCTGGAGCTCCTTGAACATGCCCGGGATGTCGCGCGGATTGGCGATCAGCAGGTTGCACGAGCCCATGCGCAGGCCCAGCATCATGTTCGTGTTGAAGCCGAAGATGTGATACAGCGGCAGCGCGCAGATGGTGACGATCTGCACGCCTGGTTTCACCTTGCTCAAGGCCGGCTGGTACCAGGCGTCCGATTGCAGCACGTTGGCCACCAGGTTGCGATGCAGCAGCACCGCGCCCTTGCTGACGCCGGTGGTGCCGCCGGTGTATTGCAGCACCGCGATGTCCTCGGCGCCGACCTTGACCGGCTTGAACGTCGCGCGGCGGCCGATGGCGATCGCGTCGTTGAAGCGGACGGCGCCCGGGATGTCGAAGGCCGGCACCATCTTCTTGACGTTGCGCACGACGTAGTTGACGATCGTGCCCTTGATCAAGCCGAGCATGTCGCCCATGGCCGCGAGGATCACCTTCTTCGTCGGCACGTCCTTGAGAACGTGCTGCAGCGTGGTGGCGAAGTTCTCGATGATGACGATGGCCTTGGCGCCGGAGTCCTTGAGCTGGTGCTCGAGCTCGCGCGGCGTGTACAGCGGGTTGACGTTGACCACCACCAGTCCGGCGCGCAGCAGGCCCGCGACGACCACCGGGTACTGCGGCACGTTGGGCATCATGATCGCCACGCGATCGCCCTGCGCCAGGCCCAGCGTCTGCGCATAGGCGGCGAACGCCTGCGACATCTCGTCGATCAACTGGTAGCTGTAGTCCTTGCCCATGAACTTGTAGGCGGGCAGCGTGGCGTACTTCTTGAAGCTGTTGTCCAGGAGTTCGACCAAGGACGCGTATTCGTTCGCGTTCACATGCGGCGCCACCCCGGCGGGGTAGTTCTTCAACCAGTTGCGTTCCATCTTGTCTCCGGCGGGCGGGATAGTGCGGGTAAGGGAAAAGGCAATTCTTGTGGGGACGGTACCCGATCTGGGGGATCGATCTGGCGCCGGCGCGACTGCACGTGCGCCGGGTACCGTCGTCGGCCGTCTATTCGACCGCCTTGAGCATGGCCTCGACGACTTTCTTCGCGTCGCCGAACACCATCATCGTCTTGTCCATGTAGAACAGCTCGTTGTCGAGACCGGCGTAGCCAGCGGCCATCGAGCGCTTGTTGACGATGATGGTCTTGGCCTTGTAGGCCTCGAGGATGGGCATGCCGTAGATCGCCGTGCCCTTGGTCAGGGCCGCGGGGTTCACCACGTCGTTGGCGCCCAGGATGATCGCGACGTCGGCCTGGCCGAACTCGCCGTTGATCTCGTCCATCTCGAACACCTGGTCGTACGGCACCTCGGCCTCGGCCAGCAGCACGTTCATGTGGCCCGGCATGCGGCCGGCGACGGGGTGGATCGCGTACTTGACGCTGATGCCCTTGCTCGTGAGCTTGGCCGCGAGCTCCTTGACGGCGTGCTGCGCGCGCGCCACCGCCAAGCCGTAGCCCGGCACGATGATCACGCTCTCGGCGTTGCCCAGGATGAACGCCGCGTCTTCGGCGGAGCCGCTCTTGACCGGGCGCGCCTCGGCGGCACCCGCCGGTGCGCTGCCCGGAGCAGCGCCGAAGCCGCCCAGGATCACGTTGAAGAACGAGCGGTTCATCGCCTTGCACATGATGTAGCTCAGGATCGCGCCCGAGCTGCCCACCAGCGAGCCCGCGATGATCAGCATCGCGTTGTTCAGCGAGAAGCCGATGCCAGCCGCGGCCCACCCGGAGTAGCTGTTGAGCATCGAGACGACGACGGGCATGTCGGCGCCGCCGATCGGGATGATGATCAGCACGCCCAGCACGAACGCCAGCGCGAGCATCGCGAAGAAGGCGGCCCAGCTCTCGGTGCCGACGAAAGCCAGTCCGCAGCCGAGCATGGCCAGGCCCAGCACCAGGTTGAGCCAGTGCTGGCCGGTGAACTGCACCGGCGCGCCCTGGAACAGGCGGAACTTGTACTTGCCCGAGAGCTTGCCGAAGGCGATCACCGAGCCCGAGAACGTGATCGCCCCGATCGCCGCGCCCAGGAACAGCTCCAGCCGGTTGCCGTAGGGAATCGCCTCGCCGCGCGCGAGCCCGCGCTCCAGCGCCCACGGTTCCGCCACCGCGGCGATGGCGATGAACACCGCGGCCAGGCCGATCATGCTGTGCATGAACGCCACCAGCTCAGGCATCTTGGTCATCTCCACGCGCTTGGCCATGATGGTGCCGGCGGTGCCGCCCACCAGCAGGCCCAGCACGACCCAACCCAGGCCCAGCGCCGACGTGGCCAGCGTCCAGATCAGCGCGCCGGTGGTCAGCGCCGCGATGGCCATGCCGATCATGCCGAACAGGTTGCCGCGGATCGACGTGGTCGGATGCGACAGGCCCTTGAGCGCCTGGATGAAGCAGACGCTGGCGACGAGGTACAACAAGGTGACGAGATTCATGCTCATTGCTTGCCACCCTTTTGCAGGTTCTCGAACAACGCGGCGAGCAGTCCCACCACCGAATCGGACAACGCCATCGACCCGGCCGCCAGCAGCGCGGCGATCACGACGAAGCCGACGCGCTCGAACGGCATCGGCGGCAGCAGGCGCAGCGCGTAGAGGAACAGCGCGGCACCGCAGATCAGTTGCACCACGCGCCAGAACGGGCTGCGCTGCGCCGGCGCCGGCGGGGAGTCGGGCACGAGCGTCATCATTGCTGCCCGTCCTTGCTGGACTTGGATGGGGCCGGACGCTCCTTCTTCCTGAACATCTCCAGCATTCGCCGGGTGACCAGGAAGCCGCCGAACACGTTGACCGCGGCCAGCGTGACGGCCAGCACACCCATCGTCCTGGCCAGTGCGCCTTCGGTGAGTCCGGCGGCCAGCATCGCGCCGACGATGACGATCGCCGAGATCGCGTTGGTCACCGCCATCAGCGGCGTGTGCAGCGCCGGCGTGACGTTCCACACCACGTGGTAGCCGACGTAGATCGCCAGCACGAAGATGATCAGGTTGATGATCGTGGGGGAGACGATGTCCATGGGGACTCCTCGATGCGTAATTTCAGGTCGCGCGTCACGCGCGCGAGGCTCACTTGCGTTTGACTTCGCCCTGGTGCGCCATCAGGCAGGCGGCCACGATGTCGTCGTCGAGGTCGAGCTTGAACGCGGCCTCCTTGTCGACCACCAGCTTGAGGAAGTCGAGCACGTTGCGCGCGTACAGCGACGACGAGTCGGCCGCCACCAGTGCCGGCAGGTTCGTCTCGCCGACGATGGTCACGCCGTGCTTGACCACCGTGCGGCCGGCCTCGGTCAGCGGGCAGTTGCCGTCAGTGCCGGACGCGCCGCGGCCGGCGGCGATGTCGACGATCACCGAGCCCGGCTTCATGGACTTGACCATCTCCTCGGTGACCAGCACCGGCGCCGCGCGGCCCGGGATCAGCGCCGTCGTGATCACGATGTCGGCGGCGGCGATGCGCTTGGCGACCTCGACCTTCTGGCGCTCCAGCCAGGCAGGCGGCATCGGCTTGGCATAGCCGCCGACGCCTTCGGCGGCTTCCTTTTCCTCGGGCGTCTCGGTGGGCACGTCGATGAACTTGGCGCCCAGCGACTCCACCTGCTCCTTGACGCTGGGGCGCACGTCGGTGGCCTCGATCACCGCGCCCAGTCGTTTGGCGGTGGCGATCGCCTGCAGGCCGGCGACGCCGACGCCCAGCACGACGACGCGCGCGGCCTTGATCGTGCCCGCCGCCGTCATCAACATCGGGAACAGGCGCTGGTACTTGTCGGCCGAGAGCATCACGGCCTTGTAGCCGGCGATGTTGGCCTGCGAGGACAGCACGTCCATGCTTTGAGCGCGCGTGGTGCGCGGCGCGGCCTCGAGCGCGAACGCGGTGAGCTTGGCGTCGGCCAACTTCTGCAGGCCGTCGCGGTCGAACGGATTGAGCATGCCCACCAACACGGCGCCCGACTTCATCAAGTCGAGCTCGTCGGGCAGTGGGGCGCGCACCTTGAGCACCAGGTCGGCGCCGAGGGCGGCGGCGCGGTCGACGATCTCGGCCCCGGCGGCCACATAGGCCTCGTCGGTGGCGCTCGCCGCCAGCCCCGCGCCGGACTGCACGTGCAACACGTGCCCCTGCGCCTTCAACTTCTTGGCCGTCTCCGGCGTGACCGCCACGCGCGTTTCGCCCGCCGCAGTTTCCAGCGGAACACCGATCAACATGGAAGTCTCCTCGCCAACGAAATCGTCATGGTTGCCGCGTGCAACCGCGGCGCCGGGCGTCACGGTCGAGCACACAAGCCCGTGAATACGGGGCGGCTGCGCGTTATCGGGCACAGCTTACACAGTTTGTCGTCCCAGGTTTAGTGGCGCTCCCCGGGCAACGAGGCGTAGACACAACGCCACACCCCCACGCCTTGTCCAACGGATTCACTGGCGGGCCCGCGCGGGCGCCGCGACAATCGCTCGCCATGGGAGCTGAACGTTGGAAACCTAGTGTCACCGTGGCCGCCGTCATCGAGAAGGACGGCCGCTACCTGATGATCGAAGAGATGACGCGCGACGGACTGCGCATCAACAACCCCGCCGGCGGCCTCGAGCCCGGCGAGTCGCCCATCGCAGGCGCGATGCGCGAGGCCCTCGAGGAGACGGCCTGCCACTTCACGCCGCAGGCGTTGCTCGGGGTCTACCTGGCACGCAACCCCGACACCGACCGCGGCCCCGGCGTCACCTACCTGCGCTTTGCGTTCTGCGGCACCGCCAGCGAGCCGGTGCCGGGCCAGGCACTGGACAGCCCCGTCGTGCGCACGCTGTGGATGACCGCCGACGAGGTCGCCGCCGCCAAGGATCGTCTGCGCGGCCCGCTTGTGCTGCAGTGCATCGAGGATCACCGCGCTGGCCGCCGGCTGCCATTGGACGCGATCTACACGCACCCCAGCGTCGCGTCGCCCGACGCGGCCGCCGTCACGTCCGAGCCGGACGACGCCAAGGCGTAAGAAGCCTTGCCGAAGCGCGAAGGCGCGGCGCTTCTTACAATCGGCGCATGTGTGCGAAGCGTGTGGTGGTCGGCTTGTCCGGCGGTGTCGATTCGGCGGTCACGGCCCATCTGTTGAAACAGCAGGGGCACGAGGTCGTCGGCATCTTCATGAAGAACTGGGAAGACGACGACGACGACGAGTACTGCTCGACGCGCCAGGACTTCCTGGACGCGGCCAGCGTGGCCGACGTCCTCGACATCGAGATCGAGCACGTCAACTTCGCCGCCGAGTACAAGGATCGCGTGTTCACGGAGTTCCTGCGCGAGCACCAGGCCGGCCGCACGCCCAACCCCGACGTGCTGTGCAACGCCGAGATCAAGTTCAAGGCCTTCCTCGATCACGCGATGCGGCTGGGCGCCGAGCGCATCGCCACCGGCCACTACGCGCGCGTCCGCAACAACGCCGCGACCGGCCGCCACGAGTTGCTCAAGGGCCTCGACCCGGGCAAGGACCAGAGCTACTTCCTGCACCGCCTGAACCAGGCGCAGCTGGCGCAGACGCTGTTCCCGGTGGGCGAACTGCACAAGACCGAGGTGCGCCGGATCGCCGACGAGATCCGGCTGCCCAACGCGCGCAAGAAGGATTCGACCGGCATCTGCTTCATCGGCGAGCGCCCGTTCCGCGAGTTCCTCAACAAGTACCTGGCGCAGAACCCGGGCCCGATCCTGGACGACCGCGGCCGCAAGCTGGGCGAGCACGTCGGCCTGAGCTTCTACACGCTGGGCCAGCGCCAGGGCCTGGGCATCGGCGGGGTCAAGGACAAGCATGCGAAGCGCGGCGGTGGCGAGCACGCGCCGTGGTTCGTCGCGCGCAAGGATCTGGAGACCAACACGCTGCGCGTCGTGCAGGGCCACGACCACCCGTGGCTGCTGGCGCACCGGCTCAGCGCGATGGACCTGAGCTGGGTGGCCGGCGCGGCGCCGACGCCGGGGCCGTTGGCCTCCAAGGCGCGCTATCGGCAGCCCGATTCGGCCTGCACGCTGGAGCCGTCGGCGGACGCCCAAGCGATCTCGCTGTCGTTTCCCGATGCACAGTGGGCGGTCACACCTGGTCAATCGGCCGTGTTGTATGACGGCGAGGTGTGCCTGGGCGGCGGGGTGATCGAGTCGGCGGTCACACTGGCCTGAGCTTCAGGGGCCGGGGCAACCCTGCGCGCTGTCACCTTGGCGCCGTCGAGCAAGGCGGGTAACGTGGCATGGTCGGCGCAAGCCCGGAAAACCAAGGATCTCCCAATGCTCACCCAAGTCGCCAACGTCTTCGTGGCCCTGATGGCGCTGCTCCACGTCTACATCCTCGTGCTGGAGATGTTCTTGTGGACGACGCCGCGCGGCCGCAAGGCGTTCGGCCTGACGCAGGAGTTCGCCGAGGCGAGCAAGACGCTGGCCGCCAACCAGGGCTTGTACAACGGCTTCCTGGCCGCGGGCCTGGTCTGGGGCCTGTGCCTGGGCCCGGCCGGCTACGGTGCCAAGCTGTTCTTCCTGGGCTGCATCCTGGTGGCCGGCCTGTATGGCGGCGCGACGGTGGGCAAGAAGATCCTGTTCATCCAGGCGATCCCGGCTGCCATCGGCATCGCGCTGGTACTGGCGGCGGGCTGAGGCATCATCGATTTTCGAGCATGGAACTGCGCAACAACTAGATTACGCATATTGGCCAGGGCTTGATAATCGTTCTTCAAATAAAGAACGAGCAGGCCCTGTCATGAACTTCCAGCAATTGCGCTCCGTGCGCGAGGCCGTCCGGCGCGGCTTCAACCTGACCGAGGTCGCCCAGGCCCTGCACACATCGCAGCCGGGCGTCAGCCGGCAGATCCGCGAACTCGAGGACGAACTGGGCGTCGAGATCTTCGTGCGCGTCGGCAAGCGCCTGACCGGCCTGACCCAGCCTGGCGTCGCCGTCCTGCCCTGGGTGGAGCGCCTGCTGCAGGACGCTGAAAGCCTGCAGCGAGCCAGCGAGGAGTTCACGCAAGGCACCAGCGGCGTACTGACCATCGCGGCCACCCACTCGCAGGCCCGCTACGCGCTACCGACGGCCGTACGCGACTTCCGCGCCGCCCACCCCAACGTCCAGCTGCAGCTGCACCAAGGCTCGCCCGAACAGATCGCGCAGATGCTGCTCACCGGCACCGTCGACATCGGCATCGCCTCGCACCTGCTGGCCGAGCGCCCCGAACTGGTGGCGCTGCCCTGCTACCGCTGGACCCACTCCATCGTCGTGCCGGAGGGCCACCCCTTGGTGGCCGACGGCGAGGTGACGCTGGAGCGCCTGGCCAAGTACCCGATCATCACGTACGACATCGGCCTGACCGGCCGCTGGAGCATCGACGCCGCGTTCAAGCGCGCCGGCCTGCGCCCCGAGATCGTCATCACCGCGATGGATGCCGACATCATCAAGACCTACGTCGACCTGGGTCTGGGCGTGGGCATCCTGGCCTCGATCGCGATGGACGAGGACCAGCCCGGCCGCCTGCGCGCCGTCGATGCGCGCCACCTGTTCTCGATCAACACCACCAGCGTGGCCGTGCGCCGCGGTGGCCTGCTGCGCGGCTACGCCTATGACTTCATCCAGACCTTCGCCTCGCACTTGTCTAGGCAAGTGGTTGAGGCGGCGCAGGCGGCACCCAGCGACACCGAACAGGCACCCTTGTAGGAACCGGTTTCAAGAACAGTAGTCATCGGTACCTTTCAAAGCGAGAACTATCCAACGGATTCAAGGGTCCGTCGCGTGCTCGATCCTCAAGAGCCGCGCACCTCGGCCGATGCACCGAATGAAGCGCCCTGATTCGGGGCCTCGCCGTTTCTCCAGGTTGACCATTGACGTCCTCGTTCCCTTCCGCCCCCGACCTGACCGGTCCGGATATGGCTCCCACGACCGATCCCGTCCGGCTGCTCCAGCAGGCAGACTGGCAGCTCTACATCGACAGCCGCCGCGCCGGCGAGCTGGGCCAGGCCGCGCTCGACGCCATGCGCGACGAGCCCACGCGCGCGCTGCGCGGCGACGCCCAGTTCCACGTCGCCTACTCCTTGATGCGCGCAGGCCGCATGGCGCCCGCCTGCAAGGCCAACGAACTCGCCCGGGCCTCCTACGCCGCCCACGACGACGCGCGCGGCCTGCTGATGTGCGACCAGATCGACGCGTTGCACCTGCACGTGCAGGGCCAGTTGCACGACGCGCTCGAGATGCACCTGCGCATCGCCGCGCGCACCGACGTCACGCGCCGCCCGCTCGACTACTACATCGCTCACAACGCGCGCGCCATCACGCGCAAGCTGATGGGCCAGCACGACCTGATGCTGCTGGACTTCTACGCCGCGCTGCACGCCGCAAAGGCCTGCGAATCGCCCGGGCCGCGCATCAACGCGCTGGTCAACCTCGGTGGCAGCCACACCGACCTGTACAACCTGCCGGAAGCGCAGCGCCTGTCCGAGGAGGCGCTGGACCTGTCCGAGGCGACCGGCGCCTGGACCGCCTTCGCGGTGGCGATCTTCAACGTCACGCAAGCCTACGACGGCCTGGGCCTGACGACGCACTGCGCCGCCGTGCTCGAGCGGATTCGCCGCACCGAGCACCGCATGGTGCCGGGCGTGCTGGCCAACAACACGTCGTCGATGGCCATCGCGCACCTGTGCGCCGGGGATCTCGAAGGTGCGCGCGCCTGGCTGGACCAGGGCGTGACGGCGATGTTCTCCGACGGCGACGGCAAGACCGACTACGCCCGCGCACAAGCCACCTACATGATGGCGATGGGCCGCGACCTCGAGGCCCGCTCCGTGGTGCAGGCCCGCATCGCCGAGACCGCGGTGGCCCAGTTCAAGGACCAGCCCTATTCGCGCATGCGCCTGCTGCAGGTCGCCAGCGACGTCTGCGAGCGCCTGCACGACTGGGCCGCCGCGCTGCGTTACCTGCGCGAGGCCCAGGGCCTGCACGAGACGCTGGTCGGACGCAGCTCGCGCGCCGGTTTCATCGCCACGCAGGTCGCGCACGAGTACGCGGTGGCGCGCGACGAGCGCGACCGTGCACGCGAGGCGCACGAGCGCGCGGAGATCGACCGCAGCCGCCTGGCAACCCTCAACGACGCCCTCGAGGAACGCATGCGCGAGTCGCAGCGCCTGAACGTCGCACTCCAGCACAAGATCGCCGAGGCCGAAGCGCTGCAGGAACAGCTGCGCGACCAGGCCGTGCGCGACACGCTGACCGGCCTGTACAACCGCCGCTTCCTGGCCGAGACCAGCGTCGCGCGCATCGAGCTCGCGCGCCGCCAGCAGACCTCCATCGCAATCGTGCTGATCGACATCGACCACTTCAAGCAGATCAACGACCTGCACGGCCACGGCCGGGGCGACGAAGTGCTGCAGCAATTCGCCGCGCTGCTGCGCGAGCGCATGCGCCGCAGCGACATCATCTGCCGCTTCGGCGGCGAGGAGTTCCTGCTGCTGGTCGACAGCTGCGACGAAGCCGCACTGTCCGACGTCCTCGAGACCATCATGCGGCAGTTCCGATCGATGCGCTTCGGGAGCGGTGAGGCCATTCTCGAAGACTGCACGTTCTCGGCCGGCATCGCCTTGCTGGACGTCGACGGCCAGGACTTCGAAGCGCTCGTGCGCGTGGCTGACGCGCGCATGTACCGCGCCAAGGCCGCGGGCCGCGCACAGATCTGCCGGGCCGACGGTTGAGTCATCGGCATCTTGCCGGCGATGAAGGTCAGCGAGCCGCACTCGCCCCGCGCACGTGCGAACGCCAGCGCCGAGCCAGCCGGCAACGCCGGTGCAAGCGCGCTTGCATTTGCCGCGTCTCGTTCGCTGCGCGTCGGCCCGCCTCGGCGCCCACCCGTCTCGCGACAGGCGCACCAATGCAGCAGCCCTGCGACAAGCCTCGCAAGTCTCTCTGTCGCGCACGCGAAGGCTTGCACCACAGCGGGCGCCTGCGCGACCGCCGTGGCGAGGCCTTAGCGGACCTTTGCCAACAACGCTGTCAATTCGCCCAGCACTTCACCGATCTGCTTGCGACCACGCGAGTCGCCCCCCAGACGGCTGCCGAGCTCCTGCTCGACCAGGCTGACGGTCATGTGCACATAGGTGCTGTCCAGCGCGCGGCGAACCGCGACCAGCTGGCTTGCGATGTCGATGCCGGGCTGGCCGGATTCGATCATTCGCTGGATACCTCGCAGCTGCCCTTCGGCTCGCTTGAGGCGATTGAGTATTTCACTCCGGCTTTGTTCGTCGACAAGCACTGACATTTTTTTGACCCTCCAACGGCAGCACTCCAACGGAGCCGCCGCAACGTCATTGTGGGCATTTCACGAACTTTGCATAGGTGGTGCGGTACCCGCGCGCCACGAAAACCCCGTAAATATCGGGTGGGACGTCGGGGGGGACAGGGTTTGCACGCGGCATTCAGCAGGACAGCCTCACCCCAAGACGGGCAGAAAACATCGATACCATTCCACGTATCGACAGACGCTATCGATTCGCCCGCTTCATCGCCCGCGCGCCAGCAACGTGGCCACTTCGGCCGCGGACCGCACGCCCAGCTTGCCGAACACGCGCGCCCGGTGCACCTCCACCGTGCGAACCGAGATGCAGAGCTCGTCGGCGATCACCTTGTTGAGCTTGCCGGCGGCCACGCGCTGCATCACCTCGCGCTCGCGCTCGGACAGGCTGGCGAGCCGCGCCGCGGTCTCCTCGTCCTTGGAGTCGGCGTCCTGGCGCGCCGCGTCCACCGCCAGCGCGCGCGTCACGCGCTCGACCAGCGCGACGTCGCCCGAGGGCTTCTCGACGAAGTCGAACGCGCCCTTCTTCAGCGCCTCCACGGCCATCGGGATGTCGCCGTGGCCAGTGAGAAAGATGACCGGCACGCCACTGCCGCGCGCCACCAGCGCGTCGTGCACCTGCAGGCCCGACATCGGCTCCATGCGCACATCGAGCAGGATGCAGCCAGCCAGCGGCGCCTCGTCGGCGGCGGCGAGAAACTCCGGACCGCTGGCGTAGGAACGCACCGCGAGCCCGTGGGACTGGAACAGGAAAGACAGCGCGTCGCGCACCGGTGCCTCGTCGTCGACGAGATGCACCATGGGTTCCGGTGGCCGTTGATTGAGCGAAGTGGCGTTCATTGACGATCCTCGGATTCCTCGGCCGGCAGTACCTCGTCGAGCGGCAGCTCCGACGATGGCCAGTTGCCGGCCACGGGCAAAGTGAAGGAAAAGCGCGCGCCGCCGAACGGGCTGGCGGTGGCGTCGAAGGCGCCGTGGTGCGCCTCGATGATGGAGCGGCAGATCGCCAGGCCCATGCCCATGCCGTCGGGCTTGGTCGAATAGAACGGCGTCACCAGCTGTTCGACAGTGCGCCCGCGCAGGCCCGGGCCACCGTCGTCGACGTCGAGCCGCAAGAAGCCTTCGGCGTCGCTCGCGCCCGGCATCGCGCTGGTGCCCGCGCGCGAGAGGCTGACGCGCAGGCGACGCTGTGGTGCCGGCACGCCGGACATCTCGTCGCAGGCGTTGCGCACGAGGTTGAGCACCACCTGCTCGACCAGCACCGGGTCGGCATCGACCTTGGGCAGCCCCGGCGCGACACTCCACTCCACGTGCAGTTGCAGGCGGCGCAGGTCGCGCGCGAGCAAGGCGATCGCGCGCCGTGCAACCTCGTCCAGATCCATGGTCTCGCGCTGCGGGCTGCGGCGCGTGAGGAACTCGCGGATGCGCTTGACGATGCGGCCCGCCTCGGCCGCCTGGTCGCCCAGCCGCGTCATCGCGTCGACCAGGCGCGCGTCGGGCTGTCCGGCGCGCTCCAGCAGGCGCTTGACACCCGCGGCGTAGCCGGCGATGGACGTCAGCGGCTGGTTCAGCTGGTGCGCGAGCGCGGACGCCACCTCGCCCAGCATCGTCAGGCGGGCCTGGTGGGCCATGGTGTCGGTCTGATGGCGCTCGCGCTCCTCCAGCCGCTTGCGCTCGGTGATGTCGAGGATCGAACCCATCCAGCCGATGTGGCGGCCGCTCGAGTCGACCAGCGCCGCCTCGTAGAGCATGACGTCGATCGGGCGGCCGTCCTTGCGCACCCAGCGTGCCTCGTAGCCGTCGCGCGGCGCGCCGCCGGCCATGTTGCGCAGGTGGCGCGACATGCTGTCGGCGATCGCGTCGGGCGGCCAGTAAGGCATCGGCGTCGCGCAGCCGATCAGCTCGTCGGGCCCGAAGCCGACGAGGTCGCAGAACGCACGGTTGACGTAGACCAGCGTGCCGTCCATGTCGCGGGCGCGCAGGCCCACCGTCAACGAGTCTTCCATCGCCTGGCGCCACGCGGCCTCGGTGCGCAAAGCGGCCTGCGTGCGCAGCACCTCGTTGACCTGCCAGCGCAGCAGCGCGGTGGCCACGGCGATCAGCGTCAAGAACACGCCCATCAGCACGATGGGCAGGCGCAGCCACCAGGGCCGCAGCGACTCGCGCAGCGACAGCTCGAGATAGGTGTCGGGCATCGCCGGCTCAAGGCTGTGGCGATGCGATTCCTCCGGCGGCGCCTCGTGGTCGCCGCTATTGAGCGGATCGGCGACGACCTGCCCGTAGCCATCGACCAGGCGCACTTCGTACTCGTGCGCCAGCCACCACGGCACCGTCTGGCGCAGCAGCACGGCCGGTGCGTAACGCACGACCAGGTGGCCGGCGGGCTTTCCGAACGCGTCGCGCAGCGGTGCGCTCAGGTGCGCACTGAGACCCGGGCGCTCGGAGATGTTGATGCCGTCGGGCACGACGACCCGCAGGCGCGTGTCCGCGTCGACCCAGCTCACGCTTTGCCACACCCGCGCCAGGCCGCCGACAACCGCTTCCTGGCGCCCCAGTGCCTCGGGCGCCTGCGACACGTCGAAGCTGCGCGCGAGCTCGTTGAGCTGGACCTGCTCCTCGCCGACACGATCGGTGATCTGGCTTTCGAGCGACAGCGAGTCGGTGATCAGCTGGCGCTGGCGCGACTCCATGTCGGCACGGTCGGACAGCTCCAGCCAGATCGCCACCGACACTGTGAACAACACCGACAGCAGCAGCGGCACCCACCACCAGGCGCCGCGCCGCGCGAGCGTGCGCGCCCACGCACGGCCCACGGGCGCGCTGGGCGTGACACGGGGAGGCTGTGGCGGGACGGGGAGCATGGGCGGCAGTCTAGGCCCTGTTCGAGCGTGCGCGCGGCTCGCGCCGGTCTCATGTGGGAGTCCACAATTTCCAGTGTCGCCATGCGCTGCCGACAATCGACGGACTCGAGCCCGTCGAGCGCCACCGCGTTGTTCGCGCGGGCTTGCGGCAGGCTGAAGCGACAACGATATCAAACGACCCCAGGAGACCTCGCATGCAAACCACCTCCCGCCGCCAAGTCCTCGGCGCGGCCGCCGCGCTCGCCACCGTCGGCTTCGGCACTGCCCGCGCGCAGGCACCGATCGTCATCAAGTTCAGCCACGTGGTCGCGCCGGACACGCCCAAGGGCAAGGGCGCGCTGCGCTTCAAGGAACTGGCCGAGCAACGCACGGGCGGCAAGGTGAAGGTGGAGGTCTATCCCAACAGCCAGCTCTACAAGGACAAGGAAGAGATGGAGGCGCTGCAGCTCGGCTCCGTGCAGATGCTGGCGCCGTCGCTGTCCAAGTTCGGCCCTCTGGGCGCCAAGGAATTCGAGGTGTTCGACCTGCCTTTCCTGTTCAAGGACACGGCCGCGTTCAGGGGCATCACCGAAGGCCAGCTGGGCAAGGATCTCTTCGCCAAGCTCGAGCCCAAGGGCGTCCGCGGCATGGCCTTCTGGGACAACGGCTTCCACCAGATGTGCGCCAACCGCCCGCTGCACCATGTGGCCGACTTCAAGGGCCTGAAGATGCGCATCCAGTCGTCGAAGGTGCTCGATGCCCAGATGCGCGCACTCGGCGCGATTCCGCAGGTGATGGCGTTCTCCGAGCTGTACCAGGCGCTGCAGTCGGGCGTGGTCGACGGCACAGAAGGCACGCCGTCGAACTTCTTCACGCAGAAGACGTACGAAGTGACCAACAACATCACGCTGTCCAACCACGGCCACCTGGCCTACGCGGCCATCGTCAACAAGAAGTTCTGGGACGGCCTGCCCGCCGACATCCGCACCACGCTCGACGCCTGCATGAAGGACGCGACGACCTACGCCAATGCGATCGCCGCCACCGAGAACACCCTGGCGCTCGACAAGATCAAGGCCAGCGGCAAGTGCACCGTCTACACGCTGACCCCGGCGGAAACGCTGGAGTGGAAGAAGGCGCTGATGGTCGTGCACAAGGAAATGGAAGCACGCGTCGGCAAGGAAACGATCGCCGCGGCCTACAAAGCCACCGGCTTTGTACCGGTCTAGCCGAACCTCGCTCCATTGAGCAAGCCCGGGGGCCAGTCCCCTTGCGGCCTTCGCATCCCAGCTACAGACTCCGTCGCAAGCCGACGGTTCTGGTCAAGCTCTCGGGAAGCGAGGGTCACCACCCGAGCCCAACCGAGCGCCCCCTCGGGGACAGCGACCAGCGGGAGCGTGGGGGCGTTGTGAAGGCATGCATGTTCGGTCGCTTCCTCGACCACCTCGAAGAATGGCTCATCGCGTCCCTCATGGGCGCGGCGACGCTGCTGATCTTCGTGGCGGTCGTCCATCGCTATGCCGCCGGCTGGCATTACCCGGCGTCGCTGCAGTTCATCCAGGACTTCCTGCTGAAGCTCAATCTCGGCTGGGCCCAGGAGCTGTGCATCTACATGTTCATCTGGATGGCCAAGTTCGGCGCCGCGTACGGCGTGCGCCACGGCACCCACGTGGGCGTCGACGTGCTGGTGCGCGCGGTGTCGCCCGCCAAGGCGCGCTGGCTCACCATCATCGGCCTGTCCGGTGGCGCGCTGTTCACCGTGGTCATCGGCACGATGGGCGCCGTCCTGGTCTGGGACGACGGCCTGCACTACGCGCTGATCCATGCGCTGGGCCGGCCCGACGGCGACCTGTCCGAAGGCGCGACGACGCCCGACCTCGAGTTGCCCGTGTGGATCGAGTACCTGGCCATCCCGCTCGCGTCGTACCTGATGTGCTTTCGCTTCATGCAGGTGCTCGTCAAGTTCGTCAAGACCGGTGAGCTGCCCAAGCACGAGGTCGCCCACGTCGACGGGCTCGAAGACGTCGACAACTACGAGCCGACTCCGGAAGGGAGCATCATCAAATGAGCGCGCTCATCATCTTCTCGCTGCTCGTGGTGCTGATGCTCACGGGCATGCCGATCTCGATCGCGCTCGGCCTCACGGTCATGAGCTTCTTCTTCTTCCTCAGCGACGTGCCGATGGCCAGCGTGGGGCTGAAGCTGTTCGAGGGGCTCAACAGCTTTCCGATCATGGCGATCCCGTTCTTCATCCTGGCGGGCAACTTCCTCACCAACGGGGGGGCGGCCAAACGGATGATCCATTTCGCCTCCACGATGGTCGGGCACCGCTACGGCGGCCTGGGCCTGGCGGCCGTGCTGGCGTGCGCGATGTTCGCGGCGATCTCGGGCTCGTCAGTGGCCACCGTGGTCGCAGTCGGCACCATCATGATGCCGGCCATGACGAAGGCGGGTTATCCGAAGAAGTTCTCGGCCGGCGTCATCACCACGTCGGGCGCGCTCGGCATCCTGTTCCCGCCGTCGATCAACCTGGTGATCTTCTCGATCGCCACCACGGGCATGAGCGCCACCGGCCCGAACGGCGAACCGGTGTCCACGGCCTCGGTTGGCGACCTGTTCATCGCCGGCGTCATCCCGGGCCTCGTGCTCGCCCTGCTGCTGGGCATCACCACCTGGCACCGCGCGAAGAAGTTCGACTACCCGCGCATGCCGCGCGCGTCGTGGCTCGAGCGCTGGCAGGCGTTCCGCGAGGCGTCGTGGGGCCTGGCGCTGATCGTCATCGTCGTGGGCGGCATCTACTCGGGCATGTTCACGCCGACCGAGGCCGCGGCCATCGCCGCGGTGTACTCGTTCGCGATCTCGGTCTTCGTCTACAAGGACATGAAGATCATGCAGGTGCCAGCGGTGCTGCGCAACGCGGCCGCGATGAGCTCGATGCTGCTCTACATCATCACCAACGCGGTGCTGTTCTCGTTCCTGCTGACGTCCGAGCAGATCCCGCAGGCGATGGCCGCCTGGATGACCACGCAGGGCTTCGGCGTGATCGTGTTCCTGTTCCTGGTCAACATCATCTTGCTGGTCGCGGGCAACTTCATGGACCCGTCGGCCATCGTGCTGATCATGGCGCCCATCCTCTACCCGATGGCCTGCAAGCTGGGCGTCAACCCCATCCACATGGGCATCCTGATGGCCGTCAACATGGAGGTGGGCATGTGCCACCCGCCGGTCGGGCTGAACCTGTACGTGGCCTCGGGGATCACCAAGATGGGGATCTCCGAACTCACGGTGGCGGTCTGGCCGTGGCTGCTGACGATGATCGGCTTCCTGATCGTCGTCACTTATTGGCCGACGCTGTCGCTCTGGTTGCCGCATCTGCTCAAGCATTGATGTCGACCCTCCAGGCCCCGGGCGTGTGAGCGACCGGGGCCTTTTTTCTGGCGCGCTGGCCTCGCGGAGGTGCGTCCCGGAGTCAACGACCGTGACGCGCGGCCCGCTAAGATCACGCCCTTCTTCCTGCAGCGTCGGCCTCCCATGCGTTTTCTCACTTCACCGCCTAGCGTCGCCACGCACGCCGTTCCCCGTGTCGCGCCCAGCACCATCGCCGTCGCATGCGCGCTCGCGCTCCAGGTCTGCGCCGTCCAGGCGCAGAACACCCTGTCCGTCGACCCCGATCCGCACGCCGGCACGGTGCCGCTGCGCTCGCTCGATGCGCGCCTGCGCGTAGGCGCGGAGGGCGTGCACCTGCCCCGAGGCGAGCGCATGGGGCTCGTCGGGTTGACGGAGTTGGTCAATGTCGGCGGGCAATGGTGGGTCGGGCCGGGCGTGTACGGTGCTGCCACAGGCAAGCGCGGCGGGCTGTTCGTGCCGGGCGTGGAGGGCGCATGGTCGCATCCGTTCAACGACTGGCTGGCCATCGACGCCGGCGTGTTCGCGGGCGGTGGCGGCGGCGCCGCGGCGCCCGTGGGCGGCGGCCTGATGGTGCGGCCGCACCTGGATCTCGTATTCCGCTTCCCCGGTTTGTACACCGGCCCGACCTGGTCCAAGGTGTGGTTCGCCAGCGGCCAGATCAATTCCAACCAGGTCGGCTGGATGATCAACGTCGACTCGTCGTTCCGCTACCGGCCCGCGTCGTTCAGCGGCGCGGCCACGGACGGCACCGCCACCGGCCTGGGCTTCGATCACATCGACGCGATGGTGACGATGGTGCGCCCGCACAACTCGGTCGCCACCAGTGGCGCGCCGTTGACGCAACGCATCGGCCTGGTGGGCCTGCGCGCGGAGCGTCGCATCGACGGCCCGCTGTGGGCCGGCATCGAGACGGCGGGCGCGGCGAGCGGCGGCGTTGCCGGCTACGCCGAGGTACTGGGCACCGCCGGGCTGCGCTTCCCGGTGGTGTCCGACCGCCTGAGCCTGGGCGTGCGCGCCTCGCTGGGCCTGGGCGGCGGCGGCGCCATCGACACCGGCGGCGGCATCCTGCTGAAGGCGGCCGCCGGCGGCACGCTGCGCCTGACCGACACCCTGGGCATCGGCGCCGAACTGGGCGTCGTCGGCGCGCGCCAGGGGCACTACAAGGCAGCCACTGCGGCGGTGTCGCTGAACTGGGCCCTTGACGTGCCGCAGAAGGATCTCGGCAGTTGGACCGACACGCGGCCGGGCGTGCCCACGCGGATGGAATTCGGCTCGGGCGTCGAGCGCTATCGCGCGGCGCGCAAGGACGGCCGCACGCAGGCGCTGGAGGCCGTCGTGCTGCAGATGAACCGCTTCGTCGCGCCCAACGTCTACGTCACCGGCCAGGCGCACAGCGCCTTCGCGGGCGGCGCGGGCGCCTACTCGGTGGGCCTGTTCGGCGTGGGCGCGCAGTTGCCGGTGGGCTCGCGCCTGCGCTTCGGAGCCGAGGCGCTGGGCGGCGCCGCAGGCGGCGGCGGCGTCGATACCCGTGGCGGTGCGGTTGTCCAGGGACGCGCCTACGCGGACATCTCGCTCACGGACTCGCTGTCGCTGCGCGTGGCCGCCGGCAAGATCAAGTCGGCGCATGGCGGCGTGGACGCACCGGTGGTCGACGCCGCGCTCGTCTTCAGCTTCGGCGTCGACCACTCGGGCCACTGACCGGCGCGGGCGCGGCGTTTGCTGCGCGAATCCGCTGCGCGACGGTCGCGTATCGAGGAAACGCCCATGCCCCGCTCGATCTGGAAAGGCGCCATCGCCTTCGGCCTCGTCCACGTGCCCGTGGCGTTGTACCCGGCCTCGCAGGAGGACGACATCGACTTCTCCTGGCTCGACAAGCGCTCGATGGATCCCGTGGGCTACCAGCGCGTCAACAAGCGCACCGGCAAGCCGATCACGAAGGAAAACATCGTCAAGGGCGTCAAGCAGGACGACGGCGCCTACGTGCTGGTCGACGAGGACGAGATCCGCAATGCCTACCCCAAGACGATGCAGACGATCGAGATCGAGGCCTTCGTCAAGGCCGCCGAGATCCCGTTCGTCTACCTCGAGAAGCCGTATTACCTGGAGCCCATCGCCAAGGCCGACAAGGTCTATGCGTTGCTGCGCGAGGCGATGCTGGCGCGCGGCGTGATCGGCATCGCCCGCGTGGTCATGCACACCAAGGAGCATCTCGCCGCGCTGATGCCCGACGGCCCGATGCTCGTGCTCAACACGCTGCGCTGGGCCAGCGAGGTGCGCACATGGGACGAGCTGCGCATCCCCGCCGCGGGCAAGGCGGCCGCGAGCCTGAAGGACGCCGAGCTGAAGATGGCCGGGCAACTGGTGTCGGAGCTCACGGTGAAGTGGAAGGCCGAGAGCTATCACGACAACTTCGCCGAGGCCATCAATGCGCTGATCAAGGCCAAGGTCAAGGCAGGCAAGACGCATGAAGTCACGCCCATCGAGTCTCCTGTGGACACGTCCGCGCCATCCAACGTGGTCGACCTGACGGCGCTGCTCAAGAACAGCCTGGGCAAGCGCCGCGGCGCAGCCGAGGAGGGGGTGGCGGCCGCCGCGCCGGCCCCGGCCCGCAAGGCCGCGACGAAGACGGCGGCCGGGGCCAAGCCGGCCGCCAGGAAGGCCGTGGCCCCGACACGTCCCAAGGCCGCTCCCACGCCCGCCCGCAAGCGCGCCTGAGCCATGGCCAGCACGCCGCGCTCGCCCGCCACGCCCGCGCCCGCGCGCGCGTCACGCCAGTCCACGCGCGTGCCGGCCAAGCGCACGCGCACGCGCAAGCCGCCCGCCGACGACACGCCGCTGGCGCGCTACAACGCGAAGCGAGACTTCATGATCACGTCCGAGCCCGGGCCCGTCCGCGCGAAGAAGGGCAAGGAGTTGTCGTTCGTCATCCAGAAGCACGACGCGACGCGGCTGCACTACGACTTCCGCCTGGAGCTCGATGGCGTGCTTGTGTCGTGGGCCATTCCCAAGGGCCCCAGCTTCGATCCGAAGGAACGTCGCCTCGCGGTGCACGTCGAGGACCACCCCGTGGCCTACGGTACGTTCGAAGGCACGATCCCGAAGGGCCAGTACGGCGCCGGGACGGTGATCGTGTGGGACCACGGCACATGGGAGCCAGTGGGTGATCCGGAAGCGGGCCTGAAGGCCGGCAAGCTCGTGTTTCGCCTGCGCGGGCGCAAGCTGGCCGGGCTCTGGGAGCTCGTCAAGATCGCCAAGCCCGGCGAGCGCCAGGAGCCCTGGCTGCTGTTCAAGAAGCACGACGAGTGGGAGCGCCCGCACGCCGACTACGACGTCGTCAACGCGCTGCCCGACAGCGTCATCGCGCATCCGCTCGAGCCTCTGGACGGTGGGCCGGTGGCGGCGATCAAGCGCGCGAGCCGCACGGCCGCCTCGGCGCAGAAGGCGACATCGGCGGTCGAGGCGGCGGCGCTGGACGGCGCGAAGAAGGCCGCGCTGCCCGCGACGCTGTCGCCCCAGCTCGCAACGCTGGCCAAGTCCGCTCCGACGCACGGCGACTGGCTCTACGAGATCAAGTTCGACGGCTACCGGCTGCTGACGCACATCGCCAAGGGCAAGGTGACGATCCGCACGCGCGGCGGCCACGACTGGACGCCCAAGATGCAGCCGCTGGCCGACGAGCTCGCGACGCTGGGAATCGTCAGCGCCTGGCTCGACGGCGAGGCCGTGGTGCTCGACGCCGACGGCCTGCCGCGCTTCCACTTGCTGCAGCACGCGTTCGACTCGAAACGCAGCAGCGACGCCATCGTCTACTACGTGTTCGACGCGCCCTTCCTCGACGGCTACGACCTGCGCGGCGTGCCCCTGCACGCGCGCCGCGCCTTGCTCAAGCAGGTGATCGCCGCCCACGCCGGCGACCGCGTGCGCTTCAGCGACGACTTCCCGGCCGACGCCGCGAAGGTGCTCGCGACCGCCTGCGCGCTGCAGCTGGAAGGCGTGATCGCCAAGCGCCGCGACGGGCTGTACACATCGTCGCGCTCGACCGACTGGCTCAAGCTGAAGTGCCAGGCGCGCCAGGAGTTCGTCATCGGCGGCTTCAGCGACCGCAGCGACAACGCGAAGGCCGTGGGGGCGCTGATGCTGGGTTACTACGACGACGCTGGCGTGTTGCAGTACGCCGGCCGCGTGGGCACCGGCTGGAGTTCGGACGACGCCGTCGCACTGCGCGCGAAGCTGGCCAAACTCGCGGCGACCAAGTCTCCCTTCCCGTCCGGCACCACGCGCTCGACGCGCTGGATGACCCGGCCCGCAGCCGCGGATCACTGGGTCAAGCCGACGCTGGTCGCCGAGATCAGCTTCGCGGAATGGACGCCGGACGGCAGCGTTCGCCACGCGTCGTACCAGGGCCTGCGCGAGGACAAGGACGCCAAGTCGGTCGGACGCGAACAGGCGAAGGCGCCGCCCACATCGGAGAAGGCCGTGGCCACCAAGAAGAAGACGTTGATCGAGTCGATGGCGGCGCCCGCGAAGAAGGCGACGCGCGCCGCTGCGAGGGCCGGCACGGCCGAGGTCGAGGGCGTGCCCATCACGCACCCCGAGCGCGTGGTCGACGCGTCGACCGGCCACACCAAGCTCGATGTCGCTCGCTACTACGCCAGCGTCGCCGAGTGGATGCTGCCGCACCTGAAGGCGCGCCCGGTGTCGCTGGTGCGCGCGCCCGAGGGTGTCGCCGGCGAGCTGTTCTTCCAGAAGCACGCCGACGTCCGCACGATGCCCGGTGTGAAGGAGCTGCCCGGCCTGTGGGAAGACCACGGCGCGTTGCTGGAGGTGCCGAGCGCGAAGGCCTTGATCTCCGCCGCGCAGATGAACGTCCTCGAGTTCCACACCTGGAACTCCGTCAAGCAGAAGGTCAACCAGCCCGATCGCATGATCTTCGACCTCGACCCCGGCGAAGGCGTCGCGTTCGCGCAGGTGCGCGAGGGCGCCGAGTTGATGCGCGCGCTGCTCGACGAGCTGGGCCTGGCATGCTGGCTCAAGACCAGCGGCGGCAAGGGTCTGCACATCGTCGTGCCGCTGTCCGCGCGGCGCGACTACGGCACGGTCAAGACGTTCTCGCAGCAGATCGTCCAGCACCTCGCACAGACGATTCCGCAACGCTTCGTCGCCAAGAGCGGGCCGACCAACCGAGTCGGCAAGATCTTCGTCGACTACCTGCGCAACGGGTTCAACGCGACGACCGCCGCGGCGTTCTCGGCCCGCGCGCGGCCGGGGCTGGGCGTGTCGATGCCCATCGCTTGGGACGAGCTGGCGCAAGTGAAGTCGGGCGCGCATTGGACGATCTCCGATGCGCGCGACCGCTTGTCGTTCCAGAAGGTCGATCCATGGGCCGACTACTGGAAGTGCAAACAAACGCTGACGGCCGCGATGAAGACACTGGCGTCCTGACGCGGCGGGGAAGTCCCGAGCAGGCCGCAACCCGCGCGCCCCGAGAATGGGGCGTATGAATTTCTCTGAATACCTGACGTGCGACGCCACGCGACTTGCGACGCTGGTGGCACGCCGCGAGGTCAGTGCCGACGAACTGCTGGCGCTGGCCCTCGGCCAGCACCAGCGCACCCATGCGCGCATCAACGCGATCTGCCGGCCGATGGAGGCCGAGGCCCGCACGCAGCTCGCCGGCCCGCCGCTGACCGGCCCGTTCGCGGGCGTGCCCTTCCTGCTCAAGGACGGGGTGCAGGACGTCGCCGGCCTGCCCACTGGCTACGGCAGCGCGGGCATGCGCCACATCGTGCCGACGCACACGGCCCACGTCGTGCGGCGCTACCTCGACGCCGGCCTCGTCGTGTTCGGCAAGACCAACATGCCCGAGTTCGCGCTGAAGGGCGTCACCGACCCGCGCGTAGCCGGCCGCACCAACAACCCGTGGAACCTCGGCCACACACCCGGCGGCTCCAGCGGCGGCGCGGCGGCGGCGATCGCCGCGGGCGTGGTGCCGATGGCCGCCGGCGCCGACGGCGGCGGTTCGATCCGCATCCCCGCCGCGTGCTGCGGCCTGTTCGGGCTGCGGCCCTCGCGGGGCCGCGTGTCGAGCGGGCCCGGCCTCGGCGAGGCCTGGTTCGGCGCGTCCAGCGAAGGCGTGCTCTCGCGCAGCGTGCGCGACACGGCCCGGGCCCTCGACGCGATCGCCGGCCCGCAGCCCGGCGATCCGTTCACCATCGCGCCGCCCACGCAGCCCTATGCCGACGCGATGCAGCAGGCGCCGCGTCGCCTGCGGATCGGCTTCACGACGACCTCGCCGCTGGGCACGCCCGTACATGCGCAGGCCGTCGCCGCGGTGGCCGACGCGGCCCGGCTGCTGGCCTCGCTGGGCCACGACGTCGACGAGGCCGCGCCCGACATCGACGGCCCGCTGCTCGCGCGCAACTACCTGCATGTCTACTTCGGCCAGGTGCCGGCGGCGATGGCGCGAGCCTATGCGGCAGGCGCGAAGCGCGGCGAGTTCGAGCTGCTCACACGCATCATCGAGACCCTGGGCAAGGCCACGTCCGCAGCGACGCTCACCACGCAGCTGGGCGAATGGAACCTGCACGCCCGCGCCCTCGCCGCGTACCACCAGCGCTTCGACCTGCTGCTCACGCCCACGCTCGCGCACCCGCCCGTGACGCACGGCGCGGGCGACCCGCCGGTGGCCCAGCAGCGTCTGCTGGACGTCCTCGATCGCACAGGCCTGCTGGGCGTGCTCGCACGCGCCGGCCTGCTGGCGTCAACCGTCGACCAGATCGCCACCGACAGCCTGCAGTACGTGCCCTTCACGCAGCTCGCCAACCTCACCGGCACGCCCGCGATGAGCGTGCCGCTGTACTGGACGGCCGACGGCCTGCCGCTGGGGGTGCAGTTCGTCGCGCCGTTCGGGCAGGAAGACGTGCTGCTGCAGCTCGCCGCGCAGCTGGAGCAGGCGCGGCCGTGGTTCGGACGGCTGCCGGCGTGGGTGACCGAGGGCAGATAGCGCTGTGCCGCGATGCTGGCCGGCAGCGTTGCTGTCTTGCCAGGGCACGCTGGCGCTGGCAAGACAGGGCGGCTACGCCACAGGGAACTGCGGCGATGGCCGGCTACGCGCCCCCCAGCCTGTGGACTGCGGTCGACGACAGATCAGGCGGCGCTTCGGCACGCTGTGATGCCCGCGATCATCGCTTCAGCGCTTTCTCGTCCGCAGCCACCTCCTGCCAGGAACACCGCAGGGACACCCAGCTGCTTCAGGCGCGCGAAGACCAGGCGGTCGCGCTCGGCGCATTCCTGGACGCTCAGTCCCAGCGCACCGAGCGGATCGCTGGCGAGAACGTCAGTTCCAGCGACGACGAACGCCAAGCGGGCTCCTGCGGTCAGCCGCTCAAGTCCACCGCGCAACCGAGTCAGATAGTCGCTCCCGCTCGTGCCGGATGGCAACGGCAGCCCGATGTCCACCCGACGCTTGGTGGCGGGCGAATTCGGGTAGGGGTCGATGTTGTACGCTGGGCTATGAAACGTGATCATCAGCTCTGGATGTTTGCGTCAGGTGGCCACCGAGTTCCTGCACGAATTTCAACACCATGGCAGGGGTCCAGACACCCATGCCGACGACGCGGTCGAGGCGTCCATGGCTGCCGGCATGCGGGATGAACGAGGCCTTGCGACCAGCACCGGCCATCAAAGCCGAGGCAACCACATGCGAACAGTTGTTGCGCGCGATCTGGTAGCGAGGCAGGTTCTCCTGCGCGCCCCGCACGTACTGGATGACGGCGCCTTCATTCAAGCCCTCGATCTCATGGGTCTTGGGCAAGACCCATGAGATCGGCCACGATGTCGTCATCGATGACCTGCATCAGGGATCCAGCGTGGCGGCGCTTCGTCTTCAGATCCTTCTTGCCTGCGGTGGAGTCGGGCCAGAACGAAAGTAGGTGCCGCGCACGCTCAGCAACGTGCGACCCGCGTGCCCACCAAGCTGCAGCCAGATGTGAACTTGCTTGAAACTCCGTGGTCTTTGCGGCGTCAAACCCGTCGCTGCCTTGTCGAGGCACCGACGGTGAGCCAGATCAGAACGGAATGTCGTCATCCATGTCGTCGAAGCCCGTCGCGGCCTTCGGTGCCGGACGCGGCGACGGCGCCGGCGCCGGACGAGCGGCCGGGCGCGCGGGGCGTTCCTCGCGATCGCCGCCGTCGACGCCGTCGCGCGGCGCGAGGTACCGGCCGCCGCTGCCGCCACCGCCACCCTCATCGCCGCCACCGCCGCCTTCGCGGCCGCCGAGCATCTGCATCTGTTCGGCGACGATGTCGACCGTGTTGCGCTCGATGTTGTCCTTGTCGGTGTACTTGCCGTACTTCAGGCGCCCTTCGATGTAGACGGGCTTGCCCTTCTTCAGGTATTCGCCGGCGATCTCGGCCAGGCGGTCATAGAACGTGACGCGGTGCCACTGGGTGTCTTCGATGCTCTCGCCGCTGGCTTTGTCCTTGCGGCGGCTGGACGTGGCGACCGAGACGTTGCAGATGGCGGTGCCGCTCGGCGTGTAGCGGACTTCGGGATCGCGCCCGCAGTTGCCGATGAGGATGACTTTGTTGACTGACGCCATGTGCGTGCTCCAGAAAAGGTGGGGGACGGCTCCCCCGTGGCCGGCCGCCAGACGTGGCGGCTACTTGGAAACCTTCGCCGGACGGCAGCGGCTCGCGGGGAGCGCGCCGAACCGGCGTCGGAAGGTGAGCCTGGATTATGCCGGGCCGGCCGTCGCGCCGGCCGGAGCGGATCCGGTGATTTCCCCTCAAAAGCCGGCGGAAAGGGCTTTCAGGGCTCGCCGTCCCAGTAGTCGAGATCGGTGTCGCGCCGGTTCATCCGGGCGAACCCGAAATCGTTGCCCGCGAGGCGTGCGTTGGTCAGCACCTTGTTGGAATCCGGGTACTCGACCACCTCCGGCACGTCCCTGGTCGAGATCGACAGGTATTTCAGCGGCGCGTCCGAGGTGTTGATCATCTGGTGCGGGTAGTCCGGGCCGGGCGGCACGAAGACGATGTCGCCCGCCTTGACGGCCAGCATCTCGCCGGCCACCCGCATCGTGCCCTGCCCCTCGATCACGATGAACATCTCCTCCTGCGCGTGATGCAGGTGGTAGGGGCAACCGCGCTTGCCGGGCTGCAGCACGTCGACGCTCGCGCCCAGCTTCAGCGCGGCCGTGCCGCGCGCCAGGCGCGCGCCCTGGGCGTCGTAGTGCGGCTCGCGCACCTCGTGCGACAACGGGGCCTCGTTGAAGTTGCGGATGAGCTTGGCACGAAGTTCTTCGGCTCGAGTCGACATGGCGTCTCCGAAAAGGGGTTCAGGGTCCGGCAGGCCATTCTGCGATACACGCGCAAGCTGGTGCCGCGGCACCGACCTGAAGCGGGCCAAGCGCGGTTTTCGCCCGCAATCCGGCGTTTCGCCCCGGCCGGCTTCACCCACGCCCTGTACCATGGAGACCTTGTTTCCGGCCCCATCCGCCCGCATTTCGCGGTAGCGCGACCACAGCCCGCACCGGCCCTTTCCGTGTCTGATCTCGACTACGACTACGACTTCGATTCCCTGCCGACCACGCGCCCCGCGGGGCTGGCGGCCAACGAGGCCGTGCGCAGTTCTGTGCACGGCGTGGCGGATCCGACCCAGCGCCGCGGCGCCAAAGATCAAGATCTGCACGCCATCCTGCAGCAAGTGTTCGGCTACAGCGCCTTCCGCGGCGAACAGCAGGACATCATCCAGACGGTGACCGCCGGCGACGACGCCATGGTGCTGATGCCCACCGGCGGCGGCAAAAGCTTGTGCTACCAGGTGCCGGCCATCGCTCGCCACCGCGCAGGCCTGGGCCTGACGCTGGTCATCAGCCCGCTGATCGCGCTGATGCACGACCAGGTGGGCGCGCTGGAAGAGCTGGGCGTGCACGCGGCCTTCCTCAATTCGTCGCTGTCGGGCGACGCTGCGCAGCACGTCGAGCGCGAGATGATGAGCGGCCGGCTGGTGATGCTCTACGCCGCGCCGGAACGCGTCACCAACCCGCGCTTCATGGCCATGCTCACCGCGCTGGACGAGCGCGGCCTGCTGAGCCTGGTGGCCATCGACGAGGCGCATTGCGTCAGCCAATGGGGCCACGACTTCCGGGAAGACTACCTGCAGCTCGCGCAGCTGCACGAGCGCTTTCCCAACGTGCCACGCGTCGCGCTCACGGCCACCGCCGACGACCACACGCGCGCGGACATGCGCGAACGCCTCGCGCTGGCCGGTGCGCGCGAGTTCATCTCCAGCTTCGACCGGCCCAACATCCGCTACACGATCGTCGAGAAGGACGAGGCCAAGAAGCAGTTGCTGCGCTTCCTGCGCGACGAGCACGAGGGCAACGCGGGCATCGTCTACTGCCAGAGCCGCAAGAAGGTGGAGGAGTCCGCCGCGTGGCTCACGGCCGAAGGCATTCCGGCGCTCGCGTACCACGCGGGCCTGGACGCCGACGTGCGCCGCCGCCACCAGGACCGGTTCCTGCGCGAGGACGGCCTGGTGATGTGCGCCACCATCGCGTTCGGCATGGGCATCGACAAGCCCGACGTGCGCTTCGTCGCCCACCTGGACCTGCCCAAGAACATCGAAGGCTACTACCAGGAGACGGGCCGCGCGGGCCGCGACGGCGCAGCCGCCGACGCCTGGATGGCCTACGGCCTGGCCGACGTGGTCAACCAGCGTCGCATGATCGACGAGAGCCCGGCCGGCGAAGAGTTCAAGAAGATGCAGCGCGGCAAGCTCGACGCGTTGCTGACCCTGGCCGAGTCGCACGACTGTCGCCGGGTGCGCCTGCTCGGGTACTTCGGCGAGGCGAGTTCGCCGTGCGGCAACTGCGACAACTGCATTTCGCCACCGGCCACCTGGGACGCGACGGAGGCCGCACGCATGGCGCTGTCCACCGTCTACCGCTTCCGCCAGCACTCGGGCTTGAGCTTCGGCGCCGGCCACCTGATCGACGTGCTGCGAGGCAAGGTCACCGACAAGACCACGCAGCACGGCCACGGCTCGCTGTCGACGTTCGGCATCGGCGCCAAGTGGTCGGAGCAGCAGTGGCGCGGCGTGATCCGCCAGTTGCTGTCGATGGGCCATCTGCAGTCCGAGGGCGACTACAACACCCTGGGGCTGACCGACAGCGCACGCGCCGTGTTGAAGGGCGAGATCCCGATCAGGCTGCGCGAACACCGCGAGACGCCCAAGGGCTCGGGGCGCACGCGCCGCGCGAGCAGCGGGGGCAGCGCCAAGCCCGCTGCCGCGCCGATCGCGCTGGACCCGGCCGGCGAGCAGCGCTTCGCCGCTCTGCGCGCCTGGCGCTCCGAGGTCGCGCGCGAGCACAACCTGCCAGCCTACATCGTGTTCAACGACGCCACGCTGGCGCAGATGGCGCTGACGGCGCCGTCCACGCTCGACGAGCTGTCGGGCATCAGCGGCGTCGGCGCCAAGAAGCTCGAGGCCTACGGGCGTGAGATCCTGAGAGTGCTGGAAGCATGATGGATAGGCGCGGCACGTGCCAGATTCATCGTGCTGGAAGCATGATGGACAGGCGCGGCACGTGCCAGATTCATCGTGCTGCAAGCATGATGGACAGGCGCGGCACGTGCCAGATTCATCGTGCTGCAAGCATGATGGACAGGCGCGACAAGCGCCAGATCCGTCATCTCGAAGAGTGAACGCGCTCCGCGCGAGCCGCTTCGCGCCTTTGATTCCGCTGCTGTTCGTCGTGCTCTGGAGCACCGGGTTCATCGGCGCCAAGCTGGGCTTGCCCGACTGCGAGCCGCTGACACTGCTGAGCCTGCGCTACGCCGCGGTGCTGCTGCTGATGGGCGCTGTCACGCTCGTCACGCGCGCGCCCTGGCCGCCGAAGCCCGTGCAGTGGCTGCACATCGGCGTCTCGGGCCTGCTGGTACACGCGGTCTACCTGGGCGGCGTCTTCACCGCGATCCGGCTGGGGTTGCCCGCGGGCGTCACGGCGCTGGTCGTCGGGCTGCAGCCGGTACTGACGGCGCTGGGCGCGGGGCTGTTCCTGCAAGAACGCGTGCGGGCCACGCAATGGGCCGGGCTGGCGCTGGGCCTCGCGGGTGTGGTGCTGGTGGTCGCGCACAAGGTCGTCGGCCAGGGCGGCCCCGCGGCCACGGCGCTGCTGGTGCCCGCCGCCTTCGCGCTGCTGGGCATCACAGCCGGCACGCTGTACCAGAAGCGCTTCTGTCCGCGCTTCGACCTGCGCAGCGGCTCGGTCATCCAGTTCCTGCCTTGCCTCGTCGCCACCGGCTTGGTGGCATGGAACACCGAGACGATGGTCGTGCACTGGACGCCCGCCTTCACGTTCGCGCTGGCCTGGCTGGTGCTGGTGTTGTCTCTGGGCGCGGTCAGCCTGCTCAACATGCTGATCCGCAGCGGCAGCGCCGTCAACGTGGCGAGCCTGTTCTACCTGACGCCGCCCACCACCGCGCTGATCGCGTGGGCGATGTTCGGCGAGACGCTCACCGGCCTCGCGCTGGCGGGCATGGGGCTGGCGGTACTCGGGGTGTGGCTCGCACGCAAGTAAGCGCGCTTAGTTGTACTCGCGCACGTCGCGCGCCTTCAACAGCTTGGGCGTGATCTCCACGGTGTTGACGGTGTCCGACACCCACACCATGCCGTCCTGCACCGTGATCTGCCAGGCCATCGTGCGCGCCACCATCTTGCCCAGCGCCTGCGACACCTCGGGCTCGACCGACCACACCTCCACCTTGGGGGCGCGATTGAGCTTGCCCACCAGCGCGGCCCACCAGATCGGCGTGCTGGCGATGTAGCTGTAGACGGTCACTTTCTCGGCGCGGCTGCTGGCCTTGGCCAAGCGGCGATCGTCGGGCTGGCCCACCTCGATCCAGTGGATCACCTGGCCGGTGAGGTCGACCTGCCAGAGGTCGGGCTCGTCGACGTCCCACAGGCTCTTGGCGAGCACGAGGTCGCCCTGCTCGCGATCGGCGGGCACGTTGAGCGCGTAGGCCAGCACGCGCATCAGCATGCGCTCGTCGGTCTCCGACGGATGGCGGGCGATGGTCAGCTCGTGGTCGCCGTAGATGTTGCGGTCCATGTCGGCGAGCTGCAGACGGACCTTGTGAATCGTTGCTTTGAGGGCCATGCCCCATTGTCCCCGCAATCAGCGGGTCAGAGCGACGCGTCCCCGCACAGCACCAGCGTGCGCCCGCCCATGTCGAACTGGATCGACACGGTGAAGCACATGCGCGAGCCCTGCAGCGTCATGTAGGGGCGGGTCACCTGCGCGATATTGGGCGAGGACTCGGCCCCGCGGAAATACGCGCGGCGCGACCAGCGTGCCGTACCCGTGTCGTGCAGCGGAGCGAAGCGCTGCACGCTTTCGAGTTGCTGGTGCGACAGCCCGTCGCGGAAGGCGTTGTCGACGACCTGGCGACCCTGCTTGTCCAGCAGGTAGCACATGTCCGCGCCGGGCTGCGACAGGAATCGCTGGCAGGCCTCGTCCATCGAAGCGCCGCCGGCCAGCAACACGCTGGCGAGCTCGATTGACTGCTTGTAGGGCGACATCTGCCCCTGCCACAGCCGGTCGTCGGTGACCGACTGGCGGTCGAAGCGATCCCACGCGGCGTGCAGCGCGTGCAGGCCGGCCGCGCCGGCGAGCTTCGCGGCCGGGCGTCCGAAGTGATAGCCCTGCACGAAGTCGACGTCGCAGCGCAGTGCGGTATAGGCGCCCTCGTCGGTCTCGATGCCTTCCATCAGCACCAGGCAGCCGCACTCGTGCAGCAGCGACACCATCTGCGACGCGATGCGCCGAGCGTGCGCGTCCACCTCCGCGCGCACGACAACGCTGCGATCGAGCTTGACGATCTCGGGCCGCAGGCGGAACACGCGGTCGAAGTTCGAGTGGCCCGCGCCGAAGTCGTCCAGCGACACCAGGCATCCCAACTCGCGCAACGCGTCGATGCGGCGGTCGAAGTCGGCGTCGTCGGGCAGCGAAGACTCCAGCACCTCGATCACCACTTGCTCCGGGCGCATGCCGTGCGCCGCGAGCGCGTCGGCGATCTCGCGGATGCCGGGGCCGGCCGCCGACGCGAGCGAGCGCGGGTGCACGTTCAGGAACAGCCATTCGTTGGCACCCTTGCCAGCGTAGGCCGCCAGGTGCTGCAGCAGCGACGCCCGATCCAGGCTCACGCGGGCCTCGTCGCCGTCGACGCTGGCGAACAGCTCCAGCGGCGCCACCGGCGCGCCGTTGGCCAGCGACGTGGCGCGCAGCAGCGCCTCGTGACCTACCGCGCGGTGGTGGGTCAGGCTGTAGATCGGCTGGAAATGCGAAGCGAGCCGGTAGCCGGCGTAGTCGGAAGTCGCGGATGTGGCCGAGGCGAGCGCACCGACGTTCGACTGGGACGGCGCGTCGGGGATCGGATCGGGGAGGACGGGCATCGGAAGCGGTGCAAACATGGCAGAGCGAGAACGGCGGAATGGCCACTTTTGATGGGCAACCGCGAGGAGCACGTGGAGCGTGCGCTAGACATGAACTCGGCCGGCGGCAGCTCGAATCCCTCAATTCGGACGCGCATTGGCCAAGTTGAGCACAACTGGCGTCCCGCCGGGGCCGCGACGTCGAGGCGACGTGCGGTTTTTCGCGCCCCTGGGCATCGATGCAACGCCAGGGCTTTCGGTGCCCTGGGTTGTCAGTCCTGCATGCGCATGAGGGCATTGATGCTGGTCGCCGATTCGAGCAGGCGCGGCAACAGCCGCTTGCGCATCTCGTCGGGTGGCATGCGTTGATCCTGGGCGCTGACGTTGATGGCCGCCACCACGCGCCCGGCGCGGTTGACGATGGGGGCCGCCATCGCGACCAGGCCTTCCTCGAGCTCGCCGTGCACCAGTGCGTAGCCATCGCGCCGGACGCCGTCCAGCAGCGCCATCAACGCGTCGACGTCGGTCACCGTGCGCGCGGTGCGCGCGACCAGGGGCACGCGCGCGACACGCGCGCGCCGCTCGGTCTCGGGCAGCCCGGCCAGCAGCACGCGTCCCATCGCCGTGCAGAACGCCGGCAGCCGGCTACCCGGCCCCAGGCTGATGGCCATGATCTTCTTGGCCGGCACGCGCAGCACATAGACGATGTCGTCGCCGTCCAGCACCGCGGCCGACGACGACTCGTGGATGTCGTGCACCAGCTCCTCCATCACCGGCTGGGCCAGGTGCCACACCGGCTGCGAGCTGAGGTAGGCGAAGCCGAGCTCCATCACGCGCGGCCTCAGCCGGAACAGGCGGCCTTCGGACTCGACGTAGCCGAGCTGCTGGAGGGTCAGCAGGATGCGCCGCGCGCCCGCTCGCGTGAGCCCGCTGCGCTCAGCTGCACCGGTGAGCGTCTGCGCGGGCGCGTCGGCGCCGAAGCTGCGCAGCACGGCCAGCCCGCGGGCGAACGATTGCACGAACGCGTCGCCGGGGCGGTTCGCGACGGCGGGCGTCGGCTCGTCGGCGGGGGGCGTGGATTCATCGGCCATGCCCTGATTCTCGCTCGACGGCCACCTAGAATTGCGCATGCAGGAACGCACCCCGACGGATCCTCAGCAATGGACTCGATGAACGACACCACGACGTCGCCTGAACCGCCCCGATTCTTCGTTGCGGCCTGGTTCATCGGCGCGCTGCGCGCCCAGCGCCGGATGTGGTCGGAGTCAGCGTGCAAGTGGACGCGGCGTCCACTGCCCAGCACGCGTTACGCGCAGGCGCTCGGCGCAGGCCGACGCTTCGAGCTGCATCGTGGCTCGTGGATGGGTGTGCTGGTGCCCATGGTGGTGTTCTCGCAGTTCGTGGACGTGCTGCTGGCCCAGGGCGTCATCCACGTCGTCGCCCACGGCGCCCAGGCGCTCGAGCTGCACCTGCTGCTGTTCGGCTCCGTCTGGATGGTCGTCTGGGCCGTGTCGCTGCGCAGCGCGATGCGCCACGTCGACCACGTGCTGGGCCTGCACACGCTGACGCTGGCCATTGGCTTCAAGCAGCTGTGCCACATCCCGCTGGCCGCGATCGCCGACGTGCTTGTCATCGACAGCAAGGCCGCGGACTGGCATGACGCCTGCCAGCTCAAGCCGCGCGAGGTCACCGCGCTCACCGCGTTCGACAAGCCCACACTGCTGATCGAGTTGAAGGCCGGGCAGACCGGCGCCTGGTGGGCGCGCCAGGGCGTACCCATGCCGCTCCGGCGCTGGGTGGCGGTCTACGTCGACCAGGCCGCGGCGATGCGCACCGCCGTGCTGGCGGCACTGCCGCCGGCGTCCTGACAAGCGGTGGCGGGCCGCACAAGGGCGGGCTCGCGCCGGGCCGACCCGTGACACTTGGCAACGCCGATTGACGCCCCCCGCCCGCGGTGCGTAAATCCACGAGCCTGCGTTGCCACTGGCGACCGAAGCATTTCGTGCCACAAGCCCGTTCCATCGCCAGCGAGTCCGCCGCGCCATGCCATTTCGCCGCCTGAAGCCTGCCCCGTTCGCCGCACTCTCGCTCGCCTTGACGACGCTGCTCACCGCCTGCGGCGGCGGCACGCCCAAGGGCGACACGACGCCAGTGCCGCCGCCCACGACTTACACGGCCACCGCGGGTGTCGCGCAGAAGGGCCCGCTGGCCATCGGCTCCAGCGTCACGGCGCGCGAGCTGGGCCTGAACCTGTCGGCCACCGGCAGCCTGTACAGCTTCACGACCACGTCGGCCGCCGGCGCGTTCATGCCGAACTCGACGTTCGCGTCGCCGTTGCTGTCGATGACGGCCACTGGCAGCTACGTCGACGAGGTGACGGGCGCGGCTTCCGACGGCCCCGTGACGCTGCAGTCGTACGCCAACCTGAGCAGCGAGAGCGTGCTCAACGTCAACGTGCTGACCACGCTGGCCTACGCGCGCATCAACACGCTGCTCAACACCAACGGCATGAGCTTCGCCGACGCGCGCGCGCAGGCGGAACGCGAGGTGCTCGCCTCGTTCGGCATCGTGCTGGGCACGTCGCCGGGCGCGTTCGGCTCGCTCGACGTCAGCGCCAACACCAACGGAGGCCACCTCCTCGCGGCGCTCTCCAGCGTGATCGTGCAGGGCCGCACCGCCGCGCAGGTCAACACGCTGCTGGCCGAACTGCAGACCGCCATCGGCACGAACGGCGCCGACATCGGCGCCGCCAACCTGCACACGTTGGCGCTCAGCGAACAAGCGCTCAACCTCAACGCCGTGGCAGCGCATGTCGGTGCCGTGGTCGGCACCTCCATCGACGCCGCCACGCTCGCCGAGTGGCTCGACCAGGACGGCGACGGTGTGATCGCGCACGACGAGTTCCGGGTCGACAACGCGACGCCCGCCTCCACCGTCGCGTTGCCAGCCGACTTCGTCACCGCGCGTGCCGGCGCCTCCGTCTCGCTCACGGCCGGCCAGCTGGTGATCAACGGCGTGGTGGCCACGCAGCCCGCGGCGATCCACGCCGGGGACAGCGTCGCCATCGCGGCGCCCGCCACACTGCCTGACGGTGCGTTGAAGGTCTACCTGCAGAGCGGCGCCACGCCAGTCGCGCGCGTCACCTTCGTCAAGGGCCTGACGTCCATCGCCATCACGCCCACCACCGGCACGCTGCCGCTGGGCATCTCTCAGCGCTTCGTGGCCACGGGCACGTACGCCGACGGCCACAGCGCCGACATCACCGATTCCGTCACGTGGGCGTCCGGCACGCCAGCCGTCGCCGACATCGGCGTGGCCACCGGCCTGGCTGACGCCTTGACGCTGGGCACCACCGCCATCACGGCGACGTCGGGCAACGTCAACGGCATCCTGCCTCTCACGACGATCGCCGCCACGATCCAGTCCCTGGTCATCGCCCCGGCGACGCTGCAAACCGGCGTGGGCATCACGCGCCACTTCACGGCCACGGGCACGTTCTCAGACGGCAGCGTCGCCGACGTCAGCGCCAGCGCGACCTGGGCCACGCAGACCAGCGGCATCGCGTCGGTGAGCAACGGCGCGGCCAGCGGGCTCGCACTCGGAACGAGCGGCGTCACGGCCACCATCGGCAGCGTGTCGGCCAGTGCCACGGTGGCCGTCACCACCAACACCTGGACCGCCGCACCGCAGATGCCCACCGAGCGCGTGGCCGGCCACACCGCCACGCTGCTGCCCAGCGGCAAGCTGCTCGTGGTCGGCGGCGTCAAGTCCGCGGGCGCGGGCACCACCGCGGCGGAGCTGTTCGACCCGGTCAGCGCCACCTGGACGACCGTCGCCCCGATGACCGTGATGCGTTCGTCGCACGCCGCCACGCTGCTGGCCGACGGACGCGTGCTGGTCACTGGTGGATCGACCGTGTCGTCCGCGGCCGCCAAGGGCTACGTCAACAACACCAGCGCCGAGATCTACGACCCGGTGGCCAACACGTGGACGCTCGTCCCGCCGATGAGCGTGGCCCGCTCGCACCACACCGCCACGCTGATGTCCGATGGCAAGGTGCTGGTGGTCGGCGGCGAGAACGTGACCTACCTCGTCGAGCCCACTGCCGAGATCTACGACCCTGTGGCCAACACGTGGGCCGCGCCGCGCGTTCAGCCGCTGTCGCCGCGGTCGCAACACGCCGCCACGCTGCTGCCTTCGGGCCTGGTGCTGATCTCCGGCGGCTTCGACATCATCAACGGCCTGCTCACGCCGCTCGCCACCGCGGAGCTGTACGACCCGGTGCTGCACACGACGAGCACCACCACCGTCGACGGCAACGGCGTGTCGACCACCGTCACCACCATCACCGGTGGCCTCGACTTCACGGCCGCCACACCGATGGCGTTCCCGCACTACGGCCAGAGCGCCACGCGCCTGGCCGACGGCCGCGTCGTGGTGGTCGGCGGCGCCACGACGCAGACCGAGATCTACGATCCGGTGGCTGCAACTTGGACCACGCAAGGCAGCACGGCGGCGACGCACACGTCGGCCGGCGTCGTGCTGCTGCCCGACGGCCGCCTGCTGGTGGCGGGCGGCACGCAGTTCGCGCTGCCGACAGCCGAGCTGTTCAACCCCGCGACGGGTCTGTGGACGGCCGCGTCGCCCATGCTCGTGATCCGCAGCAATCCCACCGCCACGCTGATGCCCGATGGCTCGGTGATGGTGTGCGGCGGCGCGCTCGACACCGCGGGCGTCGACTGCGAAACGTTCTGGTGATAGTGGCGGGGACTTGGGGGCTCCCCCCGCGCAGGGGATTCGGCCGGGGCGGCTGAAACACGCAAGGCGCGCCAACCTGGGGGGTATCTGCATGCCGTCCCGGGCAGCCCGAGCCGACGGCGCGCGCAGGCCATGTTGTAGGGATAGTGCCGGCCTCGCCCGAGGAGGATCGTCGGCTTCCTCTGCCCTCACAACGAAGGAAACCCACCATGGCCGCATCCCTGCGCTCGCTCGTCAGCGCCCTCGAAGACGATCCCTACTGCGGCACGCGTCCGCCGCACTGGCCGGGCGGCCCGCTGCGCCTGGGCTCGATCCAGGAAATCATCGCGACCAGCCTGTCGGTCGACATCAATCCGCAACCGCTGCCGCCGCTGTCGCGCAACGCCGCCGCGGTCGCGTTCCAGCAGGTGCGCCTGTTCCAGCTGGGCCAGTCGCTGCAGGCCCAAGGCGGCGCCGCGGGCGAGATGGGCGGCCAGCTCACCAGCTTCGCGTCGGAGATGTTCGACGACTGGTGCGGCAGCGTACCGCTGAGCGTTCTGATCGCCTGGCTGTTGCACCACAACCCGCCGCCACCGCCGCCGTCGTGGCTGGATGACATCTCGCAAGTCGCGATGCAGCTGAACCTGTCCACGCGCATGGAAGGCAATGTCGGCGGCGCGATCCAGCACGCCGCGCTGGGCCTGCTCAAGGAGCAAGTGGCGCAGCTGCGATCGCAGAAGGAGCAGCAGCAAAAGCGCTGAACGACGCGCTCCCGCGCGTACCAGGCCTCGCCGCGGCGAGGCCTTTTTCATGCGCGGGCGTGAGGGGGGCGCGCGCGCCGGGACGCCAGTGCGCGTTCGTCGCCGACTGGATCAGGCGTGCGGGGCGTTCGTCTCGACCCGGCGCAGGACGACCGTGCGATCCGCATCGTCATCGTCGTCGCCGAAGTCGCTCTGGAACTCGGTCTCGAGTTGATCCAGCAGGCCGCTGAGTTCACCGGTGGCGACATCGCGCCACAGCCCGATGCGACGCGAACGCATCTCCGGCTTGCGCAACATCGCGTCGATGTCGAACTCGAAGCCGGTCACCCGGCGCAGTGCAAAACGGATACGGGCCCGCAGGATTTCCTGGCCGGGCGTGAGTACGTGGCTCATCGTCACTCTCCTTCGCGTGCCCTCCACCGACTTTGCGCACCTCTCGACCCCGAGAGGCTGCGCTGGTCGCTGCTGACGCGATATGTTTGTTGCTGCCAGTCTAGGACGCCGGCGAAATTTGTGATTCCCCCAGATGAGGGAGATACGGGGGCTGCGGAGCGAAATGCTGACGCCATTCGCCGGTCGTCCATTCAGGTTGCCCAGGCTGTCTCCAGGACTTTTTCTCATGCAAATCAAGCCCTTGGCAAAAACAGTTCAAGCCCGTTCCGCGAGGCCGTCAGGGCAATGCAAGGATGCCGCCCTGACGACCAACCCGCCATGCAGCAACCAGCGTGCCGGCCAAGCCGCAGGGCCCACGGCGCCGCGCACGGAACCTACTCGGGGACCGGCCAGCCACGGCGGGGTGGCGCCGAAGGCGAAGCACGGGGTCAGCGCGTGCACCAGGGGGAGGAGCAAATTCAGACAGCTCACGACAACTCCAAAAGGTGGTGGAGTTGCGAATGGCCAGGTGGCAAATATGCCGGCCGCGAAACGAGGCTGCCCGAGCCTTTTTGTGCGCAGTCGAGCGCAATCAAGGCCTGTCGTGGGTCGTTGTCCGCCTCATGCCACCGGCAGAAAAGTCTCGGAAACCAACAAAAAAGCGGCCTCTCAAGGGCCGCTTCGTTTGTCGCTCATCGTCAGGACGTCGCCAGCGTTGAGAAATTTCTTGGTGGCCTGGGGCTCTATCGAAAAAAGCCCGGTAGACCGCATGGTTACTCAAATCTAAGGGGAACAGTGGTCTCAGTTCTTGCAGAAGTTCTTGCAGGCCTTCCGCGCTGACGGCGTCCGCAGAACAACAGCTTGTGACCTAGACCAGATCCCACCCGCTCCTGCATCCACCAGAACAGGCATCTCGCGCGGTTCAGAGCAGCTTCAGTACCTTGTCTAACAGCAGACGTCGCTGCCGCAACTGCAGTCTTAGCTCGCGTGCCTTTTCCCTGTTGAACGACAGCTGCTCGCCGGCGGAAGGTGCAAATATTGGAAAGCCATCAACGTCGTGATCCAAAGGACGTTGACCGGCGAGCCCGCGTGAGACATATACGGTCGCTTCAATCGCAAGTTCCGCCTCAGTACGCGCGCGATTGCCGACGAGTACGACCTTCTGGTCGCCAAGCGTTCTATTGTTCATCCGAGTCCCTGACCTCGGCGCAGTGTAGGCCCTTCGTGTTATCGAATCCTCACGCGGCCGACGCGTGTCCAATCTTAGAACCGTACGTGCTCGATCGGCGCCAGCGGCCGCAATGATTGCTGGGAAATACCCGCAAGACGTCGAGGCATTGCCAAGGGAGCCTCTACGGCTCGGGGCTACCGCAGGCGCTGCAGCAACCCATTCAGAGCGGATCGATCTGAACGATCTCAAGCCCGGTGATGCCTGCCTCGCTCATCCACTCTTCGATGACCTGCTTGGCGGCATCGTTCACGTAGATACGCATCCGAACCGTCTTGGGATCCTTGAATACGGCAGGCTCCGAAGGCACCTTGGATTCGTCGATCGCTTCGATGACCAGCAAGCCGCCTTCGGCACGCTCGGTGCGACTCTCGTCGAGGCAGTCGATCACGTTAGTGCAGTTGAAGAGGTAGAGCGTCTCGCCGCCGTGGTGCAGCTCCACGAGTTCCCCGAAGCGCGACAGGAAGCCGCCGAATGCAGCGCGAGCCTTGGCGTCCATCACGAACGAGCCGCCAGCCAACCACATGACGTTGGCACGCTCTCGCTGCCGCTTCTTCGCAGCGGTGTGAGCAAGCTCGACCCCTGGCCGATATGCCAAGTCCTTGACGCGGCCATCGGTGATGAAGATCCGAGCTCGAAGATCCTGTTCGTCGGTCAACACCAGCACAGGGCGATCAAGCGTATCTCCCGGTCGAATCAACCACACTGTCATTCGTCGTTCCTTACTTCACGGGGAAGACACCGCTGAGCATATCTGCGCGCATTTTCTGCAGGGCGCTGCGCCCACTAGCCTGCACCGTCGGATCAGCGTTCAGCAAGCGATTTTGCACGCGGGAATAGTAGACCGCAGTTCGGTGAATGTCGTCGTGCCCCACTGCACTCTGCAGCATGTCCGGCTTGGCGAGCGTCGAAGCGGGCAGGAAGACGCCGTTGTCGGCGTCGTTGATCGCGATGCTCCAGTCGTAGAGCATGCGCCGGGAACCGTCGGCAGCGGGATGTTTCCAGGCCACGATGTGATGAGCGTCGACGTCGTCGTAGCGGGTATGGCCGGCCTTCTTGAGGTTATTGGCCAACGTGACGCAGTGCCTGCTGTCCCTGCTACCGTCCTCCTTGAGCTGGTCGTAGGTATAGCCCTTGTCCGCCCTGGTGATGCCTTTCTTGTCGTATCGGACGAAGAACGGCCTCGTCCGGCGAGCCGGTGCAGGCTGGCCGTTCTCTTCGCAGACTCGTTCTGTTTCTTCCTCCCGCATGACCTCGTTGCGCATCGCATACGGGTTGACCTCTGGAAAATTCGACGCCATTCGATTCATGGCGAGCGTGAGCGCCTTCGTCTTCTTGACGGGCTGCTCGAAAATTCCGTGCGGCTTCAGCTTCTTGTTGGCTGGCAAATTCGTTGCTCCCTTGGAGATGCCGTTGCACCTAGCGCGCCATCCCCTGGTGCTGCTGGGTACCCGTGAGGCAGCCGATTGCGCGGTCTTGAGGGGCCTCGAAAAATGTGGAAGTGGCTCCCTCATATCGCCAGGAGGGGCCACGGCTAGTTTGCCATCGGCGCAGGAGCGACCTGCACCCCATCTGAGGGATAGCAATTGCCACGCGCGCCCGCGCCGAGCACCAGCCTGAACCGTCATAGGCGCCGCGCGAACGCGCGGCGCCTATGACGTCTACGACCGCTCGAACCTAGATTTGCTCAGACCCATATCACAGCCTTGAGAACACAACGGTGTGGGCTCGAACCCAAAGGAAGCAACTGTGATTCCCAGTCCCATGGCATTTGTCAAAGCGTTTGCGATCATCTTCTGCGCGGGGGTGGCGATGGGCCTCGCGATGGCCCATCGCGTCATGCCCGATGAGCTCAACCGTCCAACCTGAGCGGGATGTCGCATGGCTCATCTCTCGAGAATATGGCGTTCGTCGGCTCCACGCCCTGGCATGGGCTCGGCAGCCAACTGCCTCCCAAACAGCCCATCGAAGTCTGGGCGACCAAGGCGGGCATGGACTGGTCTATCCGCGAGACGCCTGTCTGCTATCGCACCAATGGCATCGAGCAAGACCATGGTGTCCTGACGTTCGAAGAACAGAAGGTGCTTTACCGCAGCGACAGCGGCGCTGCGCTGTCCGTCGTTGGCGATCGCTACAAGGTCGTCCAGCCCCGGGACGTCCTAGAGTTCTACCGGGACCTCACGGCCTCCTTCGGCTACGAGCTCGAAACTGCCGGAGTCCTCAAGGGCGGGCGAAAGCTGTGGGCGCTTGCGCGCACGGGCCAGGACGCGATGCTGAAAAACCAAGACGCCGTGCTGAGCTACCTGCTCTTGGCTACATCCTGCGACGGCACGCTGGCCACCACGGCCATGCCGACGACCGTCCGGGTTGTGTGCAACAACACGCTGCAGATCGCGTTGCGGGGCGCGGCCAACGCGGTGAAGGTTCCGCACAGCACAACGTTCGATCCGCTGGCCGTCAAGCACCAACTCGGGATCGGCACCTCGCAGTGGAGCGCGTTCCTACATCGCATACAGATGATGGTGACACGCAAGGTCAAGATCCACGAGGCCGCTTCTTACTTCGAGGCGGTCTGCAAGTCGACCAACGCAAACCTGACCTACGGCCAGGCAAACGTCCGGGCGATGAAGCGGATGCAGGAACTGTTCGACGGTCATGGCCGAGGCGCAGAGTTGTCGACCGCGAAATCGACAGCATGGGGTTTGCTCAACGCCGTGACCGAGTACTGACCTTGCCCCTGTTGCCCGTAGTTCTTAGCAACCTTTTTACGCGGCGTCTTTGCGCTGTGCCGCGTGCCAGCGTTGCTCGAATTGCATCGGGCTGACGTAGCCCAACGATGAATGAAGTCGCCGGTAGTTGTAGAAGGTCA
>JBDSDD010000069.1:0-105601 GCA_039920745.1 Burkholderiaceae bacterium
GGCGACATGTCCATTCGCCTCCGTCTTCTTCGCTCGTCCCATCGCCAGTGCGCCTCATGGATTGCTCAGCTACTGACGGTATCGCCTTCAGATCGTCAATTCATGCAGATTTGCCGGAGGGACACCCCAGACCACGATTACGCGCCATCCTTGATCAACCAGCCTTCGTTGGGCATCACGGTCGCGCGCCTTGTTGCCGGCGAACTTCGCCTGCCAGAATTCTTGCCTCGTCGCGGGAGTAGTCGTGAGACGGCAGCCGGCGTGACGGTGCCAGAAGCAGCCGTGCACGAAGATGCATGTGCGGTACTTCGGTAGGACGATGTCTGGCGTGCCAGGCAGGTCGCGTCGATGTAGTCTGAAACGGTACCCTGCCTTGTGCAACGCCTTTCGGACGTTGATTTCAGGTCTTGTGTTGGCGCCACGAATCGCGGACATCATCCGGCTTCGCGTGGCGGGAGACACGACGTCCGTCATTTGGCAGTCCTGACACCGCGCCTCAGTGACCGAGGCCAGCGTCTATGAGGATTTCCGCCACCGCATCAGCTATCTGCTTGGCGAGAAGTGGTGGAACGGCGTTGCCGACCTGGGTGTACTGGGAGGTTCGATTGCCGAGGAACACGTAGCTGTCCGGAAATGTCTGAAGCCTTGCAGCTTCCCTTACAGTCAGGCTGCGACACTGCTCCGGATCGTAGTGGATGAATGAATGGCCGTCCTTGGCGATGTGGCTCGTCACGGTGGTGCTCGGTTCGTCACTGACCTGCACTCGAAACCGGTCCTTGAAGATACTTCCGCCAGGATCATCCTCGTCGATATTCGCGTGATGCGGAAGGAGCGCGGCAGGGAAATCCTTCAGCTTCGGACTTTTGCCAGTGACCTCGCCAAACGACGAAACGAAGAGGTAGCGCAGTAGATCGCTCGGCATGTGCGCGCGTGCTTCGTGATTCGCGAGCACATCCACGCTTCTATCACCGTACCACGGGCCAAGCCCGTGACGCATCTTGCCAAAGCTCTTGAGGTACCTCGCGCGCTCGCTGCCCCCGCCTAACGCGGTTGATGATCGGATGGCTTGGCATGCGCTCTTCATTCGAGCGGCAACAAGCGCATTCCCCATGCTCTTCAGCTGCTTTGTTGCCTCTCCAAATTCCGGTGCGGAAAACGCGTCTGAAAGCACCGTACCCTTTCCCCGATACGAGAGCACAGCGTGCATTGGCGGCAGCTGCTCGATCACATCCCGCACGTCGACTGACGCGGACGAGAACTTGATGCTTGGCATCTGTTCAAGTCGATCAAAAACATCCTTGCGAATTCCACAAAGTATCACCCTGTGGCGTGCCTGCGGAATGCCATGCTCCTCAGCCTTTACGAGGTAGTCCATCGGATCTGGATCGTTGGCCGCGAAGGGCCCCTCGCCGAGAGGGATGAGCACGTACTCCAGGTTTCCGGACTCGCCGAGAGCTTCGGACGGCCTTGTGAGGTCTCGTCGAATCTGCTCGAACATCCCGTTGCCGGACACGCTGGAAGACAGCATGCCCTTGACGTTTTCCATGACGAAGACGGCTGGATGAAATTCACGAATGACGTGCAGGTATTCCTGATAGAGGAAATGGCGACGGTCTGCCTCAGGCTTGTATTCAGCCTTGCCTCGATTGCGAGAACGGCCAACCACCGAATACGCTTGGCAGGGAGGGCCTCCTATCAGGACGGAATTCGAGATCCTTCGTTTCTCTCCGCAGTGAGCCTTGAGTCGCTGCCTCAGGCCCGCGACCACGACTTGCCTGTTGGAAGGCGACATTTCGAGGCACCAGGCTTCCCCTGATGCCAGCTCGCATGCCATCCGAATAGAAGGCTCAGCGTGAGTAGCCAAGGCGGTGAACGTTTGGGCCCATGCGGTAGTGCGAATGACGGCGTCCCACGCATGCCAGATGGCGCTTTGGGCTCCCTCGGCGTCGAGGAGGGCCCTGTGCGCCGCGCGAAGCCTCAACGTCTCGTGTGCCGAAGCGTCTTTTTCGATCGATCCAACAATCCGAAACTTCAATCGTTCGGAGCGAGAGAATCCTTCGCCAAGACCACCAGGTCCGGCGAAGAGGTCTAATACTGGAATCAAGATTGTCCTTTTCGAGAGGCGTCGCCGCGCTTAGGCGGCCTCCTTGCTCAGCTGCAATCGTACCAGGTCGCCCAGAATCAGCAGGTAGATCTGAGTGAGGCCGAGTGCCGAACTTCAGTGGGTCTCCTTATGTCCGACGAAGGCAGATTCCGCGAACCGCCGCCGAGGAATCCATACGCGTGAAGGCGTGCGCTTCGAACGGATGGTGCCGTGGCAGCACTGGGTGAGCGGTTGGGGCCCGAAGATTGGCCAATCTTCGGCTGCCTCAGGCTCACTGCGTGAGCCCAAACGAGAGACACGTGCCTACGAGTCTGGCTGCCGAAGTACTACCTGCGTTTCGGGTCAGTCAGCGCAAGAGATAGACCTGCCAGCCCCGGCGCCTTGCTGCAGATGGCGCCCCACCGCCGTGTCAAAGTAGTCGTGCGCATCATCGGTGCCGCCCTCAGCGGCCACCATGTGGCTCAGCTGGCTGTGCTATCCCCAGCTTCGACAGAACTCGCTCAGCGACAAATCTGTCTGCACCAGGCCGACATCGTCGCAGAAGGTCTTAGGCGACAGACAAACCAAAGCTAGCATCCTGCAGCCACCCCTTTTTTTCGAGTACCTGCAGTGCAATCCCTATTTGCCTCGGTGTGAATTGCTTTTTCCGATCATTCCAGGCGTGTGTTTCTCGAACAACTTCATCGAGCGAGTGCGGCCCGATGCTCTGCTTTGCAATCCAATGCACTGTGGAGAGAAGCTCCAGTCCAAACGGCGATTCGAATCCAGCAACCAGATCGCCGACTCGATCGAATCGGGCACGGGTTTCAGCATGTTGGGCCAAGAACGAACTCGCCTCCCCGATAGCACCTGGCACCAAGGTCAGCGGCTTGTCGGGGGCATCACCACCATCGGCATAGCCCGCAACCATGTGACCTTCGATCTTCTGTAGCACATGGCGCAGGTTCCCCGCATACGGGCCAAACGGCGCCTTTACGTAAGAGAGTCGCAACGGTTCGCCAGCCACTTGCATGAAGTACATGAGCTTGTGGATCTCGAGCAAAGAAATGACAGGATCCAGAAGGCCCTGAACGTAGCGATTCATCAGCTCTACCAGTGCTGCACGGCCAGCTGTCATTCGCGGCACTTCCCGACTGTGCTGCATCCTGTCTGTCTGAGGCGCACCCTTTGGCTCGTAGATGCGAATGCGCACATCGGGCAGTGCCTGCATGGCTGCCTCGATCCGAGGAAGAACCTCGCTCCATTCAAGCCCGCCCAAACCGCTTCCAAGCGGCGGGATAGCCACAGATCGAATGCCTAGACGATCAACGTCCTTCACCAGCGCCTCAAGTCCGGCGTCGATGTCCTGCATGCGGCTCTTTCCCTTCCAATGGCGTTTGGTTGGAAAGTTGACGATGTAGCGAGGAGCTGCCAATTGCTCCGTGTCGTAGATGAACATGCGTCCCGGTTGCACCTCTTCGCGTTTGCAGGCCAACTCATAGGCTTTGAAGTTTTCTGGCCAAGCGTTCTTGAATTGCAGTGCAATGCCACGGCCCATCACGCCAACACAGTTCACTGTATTCACAATGGCATCGGAGTCATCTTTTAGGATGTCGCCACTGGTAATTTCAATCATGGTGAGTCTCCGATCTAGTAGTACCAGTCGGGCATGATCTGCACCGAGGGCCTGTGGCCCCCAGTTGGCAGCGCATGTGCGACCTGGGTGGCAACAGGTTGCGACAGAACCCCAATGCGCTCAACGAGTTGCCAAGGGAATTCACGTTCAAGGAGGAATTCGGCCTGCTTGCCTTCCTTGTGCCCGCGCCAATCGCGGGCCTGAACCGATTCCCAGTTCACTTCGTCGAGTCGCCCAAGGTCAGTACGGTCTTCAAAGTAGTACGCCCCGGCGTTGGAAAGGGTGAATGCCCAACGATGTCCCTGAGCGTCAGCCCAGGCCACGGTTGCGTTCAGGTCGACCTCAAGATGGACGATAGGGCCTTGGCCACCCTTGTACGCGAGGTCGGCATTCTGCCTGTAAATCAAGTAGAGCATCACCGAGCGCGGACAGAAGTAAAACGGTACACACTGCCCCACGAACAGACCGGGATGACTGTGGAGCTCCAGCTCTGTCAGCCTTCGTTGCTTGATGTTGTTCATCCCTATGACCGTACCCGGCGCTGCAGCCTGCACTACACCTGCATCCGAGAGCAGGCCACCGCTCGCAACAATCGATGGAAGCCGGTCTACGTGACAGATGTGATAAAGCTTTGGGTGAGCCGGGATGGTCATGGTCAAGGGATTTGCATGGATGGTGGACGTTACTGGCTGATCCTGGGTTGAATCGGCGGCATGCCGGCCTGTTCCAGCATCCAGGCCTCGATTTGATCATGCCATTTCCGCAGCAGATCCAGCGGTCTCCTCCGATAGTGCTTCTCCGCGATCGCCGACGGCTTGTGGCCCTGGATCTGAGCCACCACCCCAATCGGAACCTCGCACCACTCCGACAACGTTCCGAACGACCGCCGCAACCCGTGCAGCGATACGTGTGGAAGCTCCGCTGCCCGAAGCGCCTTGACATGACCGATCCGCGGCTCCGCGATCTTCCCGTCCTCTGAACTGAGGCTCGGAAAGACCCACGGCGATGGCGCCCACTCAATTCCACGAGCCTCGAGCACCGCGAGGCGTCGCTTGCTGGGTGGAATCGCGTTGCGCCGCTTCAGCTCAGCCAGGAGTCCTGCATAGTACGGCGGGATCGGAACCGTTCGCCCACCCGTGCCTTCGACCTTGTCATCGAGCGTCATGCTCCGCCATTTGAGGTCGACATCACCGTCCCATCGAATCGACGCTAGCTCTTCGCGCCGGGGCCCCATGATGAGCAGTCCCTGGAGGTAGACGGAATGAACGAAGTTCGGTAGCGCGCAAACTGCCGCGAACCACGCTGGCAGTTGTTCGCGCTGCAGGGAGTCGCCCTCCTTGGCTCGGACGCGAGGGACGGCCTCTTTGACGTCTCTAGCCGTGTAGGCGTCGGCAGGCATGAGGCCTCGATACGCGGGCGTGTCGTCACACCACCGGATGAACGCTCGCAGCAGGCGAAACGCGAGTGCGGCCATGGTGGGACGCTCCGAAGCCTCCAGCGTGAGCCATGCCGCGATGCGCTCGCCGGTCAAGTCGGAGAGCTTGACTGGGCGAAGCGCCGCAAGAGGGCCAGCCTGCGTGACCCCTTTCCCACGTTTCTTGGGCTTGCCGCCTATGTCTGCGAGCCGAAGGTGATCTAGATAGTGAAGATCGCCCCAGGACGGCTTGCGCGCGGACACGTATTCATCCCAGACCTTGCCGAACGTCACGTGCCGCCGCCTCGCTTCGACTTGGCGCGCGGCATGCGCAGCCTGCTGTTCGGCGCGGTGCTCACGCGGGTCGAGGTCCCTGTCGATGAGGCCGCGCAGCCTGTTTGCTTCTGCTCGCGCCTTGCCCAGTTCCCACGTGCGCGTGTCGCCGATCGTAGTCCGGATCGTCTTCCCAAACAGCCTGGCTTCGAAGATGTAGGCGCGAGCGCCGGTGGACGTGACCCGTACTCCGAACCCTGGCGTTTTGGCGTCCCAGAAGATCGACTGCTGCTTGCCTGGCTCGCACGCGAAGCTTTCGACGCGTGCGACCGTGAATCCTTGCTTCGTCATGTGTATGCTCGTTCCTGGACGCCCCGGGGGCGCTCATGTAGGCGCCGTGTAGGCAGATTGTAGGAATCCAGGGCGATCTGGGTCAACGCCGATGTCGGCAGTAAGTCTCTAAAAAGCCTTATGATTCAATGGCTTGGGGATTCTGATCAACAAACCTCAACGTCCATCAATTGACCAGTTGTTGGGACTCATAATCCTTTGGTCGTTGGTTCAAGTCCAACACGGCCTACCAGTATTGATGCGCTTTGCTTCGTGAGCGAACGTTGAAGTACGGAGGTTCACGAGTTCCGGCTAGTTGCCGTTCGCTGCGGGAGACGGTGAAGATCCTCGATCGTGAGAGTTGCGGCTGCGACTTCAACAACGGTGACTCGCCCCGTGGCTGGCCCCGAGCGGGGGACTCATGCCATGAGCTGCGCGACCGTGGTGGCACTCGACGCAGGACTTCAGCTTGGCGAAGGATAGGGATTGACCGTAGCGTGACCCGGCCGCCAGACTGATTTCGCACTTCACTACCTGGTGGCAATGAAATGAAGAATCGCATCGCACGTCGAAGCGTCGAGCTTCGAGGCCATTTCATCTGCTGCGCGCTGGCCTTCGCCTGCATCGGTTCCGCGGGGCAGTCGACGGCCGTCGAACCGATCGCCTATGTCGGACACGGCGCGCTGTTCGACGCGGGCGGCAACGAGATCGCGTCGACTCCCGACTTCATCAAGAGTGCGCAGGCCTAGTACCGCGCCCATCTCATCGCCGCATTGGGCAAGAGCGAGCGCACGCAATTTGCAGCGCTGGAGCGCGCACGCCCGCCGGGCGCCGGCCCCGAGTCGCCCGAGCGCCAGGTGGGCGATGCGCGGCTTCTGGTCTGGCTGGTGGACCACGCCAAGACGCCGGACGCCCAACGCATGCGCGGCAAGGTGCTCGCATTGAATCGCGCACTGCTCGCGCCACTCGTGCAGCCTGCCGTGGTCGACCCCGTGTTCGAGCGCAAGCTGGGCCCGGCAAGCCTGCCGCATCCACGCCGCGTCACGACGCACCTGCTGGTGACCAACACGCGCGGGGACGACTATCGCCAGGCCTGCTCCGATCACGGCGTCCCGTTGCCAGTGGACTTCGGCCCCGGCTCGCCCTGGCAGGCGCGTGACATCCCGGGCAACCCGGACGGCATCATCGCCGCGGCCGACCTGTTCATCGCCCGCGGCGACCGCGCCCAGGTGCTGACCTTGCTGAGCACCACGCCGGCCGGCATGTGCGTGGCGCTGCCGCGCTTCACCGCCTCCAACCTCGTCGAGGCCGATGGCGTGATCTGCTTCGGCCAGAACGACCCTCTCGAGCCCACGCGTCCCAAGGCGTGCTTCTGGGACAACCAGGATCCGAGCGACAACGTCACAGGCACCTTCACGTTCCAGCGCGGCGCCGCGCAGTCCATCAGCCAGTTCGCCGGTGGCAGTGACCTGCGCGGCGGCGTCGGCGGTGTCTGCTCCGACTGCCACTCCGGTGAGAATCCCTACGTCATCCACGGCCCCGTCCTTTCGAGCCTGGCCAATGCCGTCGGTACGCTGCCGGCGCTGCCCACCTTTGCCAGCGCCTGGTATGACCCCATCGTGCGCACCGGCGATACGGTGGTGTGGCCGCAGAACCCGGGCCCGATGAATGCTCCGGCCAGTTGCGTGAGCTGCCATGGCACCGCCTTGGCGCGCGGCTATGCAGGCCGCCTGCCGCACCTGTCGACGGCCCTGCCGGGGTATTGCGGGAGTGTGTTGCGGGCGGCGGTCGGCGCGAAGGCGCCGCAACCATTCCCGCTGCCCGTGGGCCAGCCTGCAACAACGCCCCCGCCATCGATGCCGCTGGGGTCACCGGGCGGCATGTCCTGCACGCCCGACATGGCCGCCAGCGATGTGCGCCACGTGACCTGCACGCCGGCCATGACGATGCCCTGCAATGCCACGTTCGCGCCGACCGACGTGCGGCTGGGCGATCCGGTCTACAACCTCAGATGCACGCCAGAGCTCGGTGCGCTGCTCAGTTGGTGCGGCGCGGCGTCGAGCGGCGATGCGTCGGCACGCGGCGATCCGCATGTCCACACGATCGGCGGCATTCCCTACGATTTCCAGGGGGCGGGCGAGTTCGTGCTCTTGCGCGGCGGGCCCGACCTCGAGGTGCAGACGCGCCAGACGCCCGTCTCCACCGCCGCGCCCTACGGCCCGGACCCGCAGACCGGCCTGACCAGCTGCGTCAGCGTCACCACCGCGATGGCCGCGCGCGTGGGTACCCGCCGCGTGAGCCTCGAGCCGGGCCTGGACGGCGACGAGAATGCCAAGGGCCTCACGCTGCGCGTGGACGGCAAGCCGGTCAAGCTTGGCGCACGTGGCATCGCACTTGGCGCGGGCGCCCGCGTGACGCGCTCGGCGCTCGGTGGCAGCATCGAGATCACGTTCCCCGACAACAGCCGACTCACCGCAACGCCGGGCTTCTGGGGGCCGCCGAACAACGTGTGGTATCTCAATGTCGACGTCGTCAACACACCGAGCCACGAAGGCGTGATGGGTGGCATCGTGCCGGGCGACTGGTTGCCCCTGCTGCCAGACGGCCTGTCGCTGGGCGGGCGGCCCGCGTCGCTGGCGGCGCGCTTCGTCGACCTCAATCAACGCTTCGCCGATGCCTGGCGGGTGACCGACGCCAGCAGCCTGTTCGACTATGCACCGGGCACGTCCACCGCGACGTTCACGCGCGCCGACTGGCCGCCCGAGAAGGCCAGTTGCGTCATTGCCGACTCCAAGGTGCCACCGGCGCAACCGATGGATCCGGAGAAGGCCGCCGCGGTCTGCCGCAGCGTGGTCGACAAGGACCTGAAGGCACAGTGCATCTTCGACGTCACGGCCACCGGCCAGGCCGGCTTCGCAGCCACCTACCTGGTCACGCAACAGCTCAGGCACCGTCACCTGCGCAGGCCGCCCATCCTGGTGCGACCAGTGGTGCTGGGGCAGCATTGAGTGGATGGTGCCAGGCCTGGCCTGGCACAGACTTCAGCCAAACGGTCGTCCCGGGTCGCCAGCCCCTTTGCGGCCTCTGTGATGGCGGCACGCCTGCGCCTTCGATGCACCGGGCGCTGCGTTGGCTGGTTCCTGACTTGGCCGCAGGCGCAACCCGGGCGAGCGTTTTGCGGTGCTGCGTGAACCTGTGCACTTGGTGGTCGTGCTCCTCGTGCCGGGGCGTCGCGGCGGCCTTCTGGCGGGCGCCAGCTTCGCGGACCTGGAGGGCTACTCAGCCTTGAACAGGTGCAGAAAGGTGCGGCTTACCGGGAGCACCTCAGAGCGGTTCTTGAAGAACACGTCGGCGGTTTCGTTGTCGCCGCGGGTCACATGGCTGATGGCATTGAGGTTCACCACCACGGAGCGATGGATTTGCTGGAACTGCTGCGGATCCAGTTGCTCGACCAGGCCTTTGAGTGGCGTACGGATGAAAGCTTCGCCCTGCTTGCCGCCGTCGCCGCGCCAGGCGACAAGCGTGTACTTCTCGTCGGACTTCAGGTAGTCGATGTCGTCGACGGGAATCAGCCGCACCGAGGAGCCGACTGAGGCGCGTATCCATCGCAGGGCGCCGGCACCGGACTGCTTGAGCTGGAATCGATGCGCCAACTGCGCGAGAAGAGCCTCGGAATTGACAACGGGTTGCTCCGTGCGCAATCGCTCCCGCAGCCGCGCGAGGGTGCCGGCCAAACGGGCCGCCTGCAAGGGCTTGACCAGATAGTCGAGTGCGCCGTGTTCGAACGCCTGGAGGGCGTAGTGATCGAATGCGGTGATGAAGACGACATGGGCACGGCCGCCAATGCGCTGGGCGACCTCGACGCCCGACAACCCCGGCATGTGGATATCGAGAAAGCACACGGTTGGGCGTGTCGCTTCGAACTGCTCGACCGCCTCGAGGCCGTTGCGGGCCTGCGCGACCACCCGCAGCTCGGGCCATTGGAGCGACAGGAACCCCAGCAGCACCTCACGCAGCAGAGGTTCGTCGTCGGCGACAAGTGCGGTATGGGTGGTCATGTTTGAGCAGGAAATTCAACTTCTACAAGGACGCCGTGCGGCAGGACTTCCGTCAGGCGCAGATCTGCATCGCCGGCGAAGGCCAGTTGCAGGCGCTCGCGAAGGGTCGATAGTCCCGTCCCCAGCCCGCCGCTCCCCAGCGTGATGCCCACACCGGTATCGCGCACCTCGGCCACGCAGCGCTCGCCGCGAAGATGCACGCTCACATCGATCCGACCCCCCTCCAGGCTGGGGTCGATGCCATGGCGCACCGCATTTTCCACCAGCGTCAGCAGCGTTGTCGGAGGGCAGCGATAGCGCTCGAGCGCGACGTCCGCCTGGACACTGAACTGCAATCGGTCGGGCAGTCGCATTTGCATGAGGGCAAGGTAGGCGCGCGCCATTTCCAGTTCCTGGCCCAGGCGGTTGACGGGCTCCGACAGTCGTGGCACCGCCGCCCGCAGGTAGCTGACGAGGCTGGCCAACACCGGCGACGCGCGCGGCGAGCCGACGTCCACGAGTGCCTGCACGTTGGCCAGCGTGTTGAAGAGAAAGTGCGGTTCGACCTGCGCCTGCAAGAGCCGCAGCCGCGAATCCAGCGCCTGGCGCTCGAGCTCGCCGCGAGCACGCTCGGCCCGCTTCATGAGCTCGTCGCGTTCGCGCATCAGGGCCGTCATGGCCACCCAGGACGACACCAGCATGCCAAGCGAGCTCAGTGCGCCGAACGAGCCTGCTCGAGTGTCGACGCGCCAGAACGGGGGCGCGCCCGGCTTTGTCGCCACGACGAAGAAGATGAGTTCCACCAGCGGGATAACGGCCGCTACCGCGACGACTTGCAAGGCCCAGCGGGCCAGGGGCTCGGGCACGCGCCGCGGCCAGCGTTGCACGATGCTGAAGGCCAAGAGAGACACCAGCGCGGGAACGAAAACCAGAGGCGCCAGCCGATAGAGCGGATCCTCCCAGGTGAGTGTGAACAGGGCGAAGACGCAGGTCGCGGCGATCAGCGTTGCACGCAAGCGCTTCGACTGGACGAACTGCAAGAAGGGGTTGGATTTCATGCAGTCGAGTATGGCAAAAGGCCAGGTGCAATCGATGCAGGCCCGGACGATCGACGCCGCAAGCGGCGCGGGTCACGCCATGGTGCGACCAGGCGCGCCGCGCTTCGTCGCCCCGGATCGTGTTTCGGCATCTGCCGCCGTGTCTGGTCGCACGCCGCTGGCGAATGCGCAGCCGCCCAAGCACAGTCACCCTCATGAAACGCACTCGCCTCCTCCTCTGCGCCCTGCTCCTCGCAGCCTTTGCCGCCCCGTCCCAGGCTGGCGAAGCCGAGCTCCAGGCCTTCGTGCTGTCGCATCAACACGCAGCCCTTGAAACCCTGGCTCGCGGCCGCCTGGCGCTCGATCCTCTCGACGAGGCCGCTCTCTGGTACTGGGGCCTCGACGCCGCCAGCCAACCGCGCCTTCGGGTGGAATTGCTCGGTCGGGCGCAGGACTGCGTGCGCAGCAAGCCCGGATCGGCGCGCTGCCAGCACCTGTGGGGTGTGCTGATCGCTTCCCGGTTCATGGAGGACATCGATCTCACGGCCCTCAGTGGCATTGGCGAAGTGCGGGAGCACTTTGAGAACGCCGTGGCACTGGCACCTCAGGACTACGCCATGCGCCATGACCTGCAGGCGTTCTACCTGGAGGTTCCGGCTGTATTGGGCGGCAGCAATCGAAAGGCGCGGGCCCAGGCAGACGCCTTTGCCAGTATCGACCCGTCGCGCGCTCTCCTGCTGCGGGCGGAGATCGCCATCAGCAACAAGGATTTCGACAGTGCTGAGTCGCTCCTGGCCGGCATCCAGGCCGGTGGCAACCCGCTCCTGGCCCGAGACCTGCAATCAGTGCAGGTCGACCTCGGTTGCGCCATGCTCGAGGGCGACGCCACCGTGCGTGCGCGAGCCTTGTTCGAGCGCCTGCTGCAGCAGGATGCGCAGTCTCCTGACCTCTACGTTGGTTTGGGCCGTTCACTGAGCGCGCTCAAGCAGGGCACCAGCGCAGTCGCAGCCTTCGAGCGTGCGCTGCAACTGGACCCCAGCCTGCACATCCAGCACCGCATGGCGACGGCCGCCGAACTGGCTGGCAACAAACCGAAGGCGATCGCCGCCTGGCAGCGCGTCCTCGTCGAGCCTGCCGAATCGGCTCATGCCGACCACGCCCATGACCGCCTGGTCGCGCTTCAACGCTGAAGCCGACCCGCCTGACCCCCAATCCCGCCAAGGACACCTGCCATGAAACTCAAGAACCTCTTCACCCGCGACGGCGCCCGCAACGAGGGCGTCCGCCCGATCAACATCTGCCTCTTGCGCCTCGTCTACTTGCTCATGTGCGGCATGATGGCCCGCACGGCGTGGGCATCTATCCTGGGTCATGAGGGCGCGTGGGAGCCGTACCGCGCCATGGCCACCTGCGTGTGGGCGGCCTACGGCACGCTGTCGCTGCTTGGCCTGCTTCACCCGCTCAAGATGCTGCCGGTGGTGCTGTTCATGCTCTTCTACAAGTCGCTGTGGCTGGCGATCGTGGCCTATCCGCTACTGCGTTCAGGCACGCTCGCCGGGTCATCGGCCGAGGAGCTGACCTATATTTTCCTGGCGGCGCCCGTTTTCGCGTTGTGCGTGCCCTGGGGCTATGTCGTGCGGCACTTCGTCCTCTTTCATGGACGGTGGCCGCAGCCATCGGGGGCGAGGTCCGCAGCTGGGACCGCGGCGCAATCCTCAAAATAAACCGGCTTCTCGCGTCGTCGGCGAACTGGCCGGAACGGAAATCGGCGCAGGCGCAGGCGCGGTGCGAGCCGTGAAGCCAACGGAGACGTCGATCAGTCCTGCAACTTCGATTGGATTGGTCTAGCTGACGCCCTACGTGGAGTGGGTGACTGGCCGCCCCAGCGCGGCAAAGGGTTCGCCGCAGCGGGCTTGCCAAACGCCTCGAGCACTTCCTGCTCGGTCGACACGCCGATGCTGAGCGCCGTCACCTTTGAAAGCTCAACCAGCTTTGCCGCGCAAGCGTTCAGCACCACGAATAGAGCCATGAGGCCGCCAATCAGCCTCAGAGTCAGGGGGCGACCGGGTCGAATTCCAACGCAGGCGGTGCTCGAAGTAGCTGGCATGTCGTCAGCAGGCTCCCGGGGTCAAGGCGACGTGTTTCCGAGCGCCGCCAGCTCGGCAATGATCGACTCCAGCGGCGGGATCACGTGCAGCAGCACGCTCTCGATGCGAGCCTCGTCGCTGCCGTCTTCGCAGGCACGTTCGAGTTCTTCGGCCGGCCCGCAGACGGCGCGGGCCACGAGGGAGCCCGCGACGCTCTTGAGGTCGTGGGCCATGCGCATGGCGGCCGACAGGTCGCCCGCGGCGCGTGCAGCCCGGAAGCGCTGCGGAAAGCTCGCCTCGCGATCGCGGAACATGCGCAACAGGCGTCGATACAGCGCTTCGTCGCCGCCCATCGCCCGTACGCCGGCGACGCCATCGAAGGTGACCAGCCCGGCCAACGGGTCGGCGCTGGCGGATCCTTGTCGATCCGCCGAAGCCCGCGGGATCCAGCGTGCGAGCGTGGCGAACATCTCATCGACATTGATCGGCTTGGCGATGTGGTCGTTCATCCCGGCGGCCAGCACCTTCTCGCGATCTCCGACCATCGCGTTGGCCGTCATGGCGATCACCGGGAGGTCGCCAAATTGCGGCAGCCGGCGCAGGGCGCGGGTCGCCGCATAGCCGTCCAGGACGGGCATCTGGCAGTCCATCAGCACGCCGTCGAAGTGGCGCCTGCCCAGCATGTCGAGGGCCTCCTGGCCGTCGCAGGCGACGCTGACGGCGATGCCGGCGCGGCTCAGGATGGTCAACGCGATCTCCCGATTGATCGCGTTGTCCTCCACGAGCAGGACCTGCGCGCCTCGCAGGCTGGCTTGGTGAGCGTGCATCGCCTCCTCGCGCTTGGCCGTGCGCGTCGAATGGCCAGTCGACAGGCCGAGCGCCCTGCCGCAGGCCTCGAACAAAGTCGACGGCGTGACGGGCTTGACCAGCAGCGCGCCGACCCTCACACCTTGTTGCGCGAGTCGCCGGTGCACCTCGTCGCGGCTGAAGGCCGTCAGCATCAGCACCGTCGGGGTCGGATGGCGCACGCGTTGGCGCAATGCCAGCAGCCGGGCGCATTCCACGCCGTCGATGCCGGGCATCTTCCAGTCGAGCAGCACGAGGTCGTAGGGATCGTCGCCGGCATCGGCGTGGTCGACCCTGTTCAGGGCCTCCTGGCCATCGATCGCCGTGTCGGCCCTCAACCCGAGCGCGCGGCTCATGCTGGCAAGGACCTCGCGCGCGCTGGCGTTGTCGTCCACGATCAGCGCGCGGCTGCCCGGTAGTCCTTGTGTGTGGGCTGTCGGTGGCCGCGCCGCATCGGGCTGCAAGCCGAAGTCCAGGCTGAAGTGGAAGCCGCTGCCCATCCCGGGTGCACTGGTGACCTCCAGCTCGCCGCCCATCAGGCGCACCAACTGGCGGCTGATCGCCAGCCCCAGGCCGGTGCCGCCGTAGCGTCGGCTGGTCGACGCATCGGCCTGGGAGAATGGCTGGAACAGCCGCTGCTGCTGTTGCGTGCTCATGCCGATGCCCGTGTCGCGCACCTCGAACCGCAGTCGCACGGACGCGGCGTCCTGCTCGATGATCTCGATGGCCACGACGACCTCGCCGCGGTCGGTGAACTTGACCGCGTTGTAGCCGATGTTGAGCAGCACCTGGCGCAGCCGCGTGGGGTCGCCCAGCAACGCGCACGGCAACAAAGGCGGCTGGACGAACAGCAGTTCGATGCCCTTGTCCTCGGCGCTCATGCCCACGAGATTGCCCAGTTCGTCCAGCACGTCGCCGAGTGCGAACGCGACGATCTCGATATCGAGCTTGCCCGCCTCGATCTTGGAAAAGTCGAGGATGTCGTTGATGATCCCGAGCAGCGATTGGGCGGCCCCATGCACCTTCTGCACGTAGTGGAGCTGCTGCGGGTCGAGATCGCTCTGCAATGCCAGGTAGGACATGCCGAGGATGGCGTTCATCGGCGTGCGGATCTCGTGGCTCATGTTGGCCAGGAAGTCGCCCTTGGCCTGGTTGGCGGCGTCGGCCTGTTCCTTGGCGACGACCAGCTCCGCGGTGCGTTCGCGGATCATGTCTTCGAGGTGTTCGCGGTGGCGCTGCAGTTCGTCGTCGACGCGCTTCTGGTCGGTGATGTCGCGCGAGATGCCGAGCAGGAATCTCGATTCGCCGCGTCCGTCGAGGATCGGGATCTTCTTGGTGTGCACGATGCGCACGCCGCGACTCGTGTGGACGGGCTCTTCCGGGATGTCGATCATCTGCCGCGATTCCAGGACGGCACGGTCCTTCAGCGCGAAGAAGTCCGCCTCCGATGCCGGAAACAGGTCGTGGACGGACTTGCCGATGAGGTCGTCGCGGCAGTGCCCCAGCAGTCCTTCGCCGGCCTTGTTGAAGCGCACGAAGCGCAGCGTCGAGGCATCCTTGACGAAGATCATGTCCGGGATGTTCTCGACGATGCTGTCCAGGAACTGTTCGCTGGCTCGAGCGGCCTCTTCGGCGACCTGGCGTTCGGCGATCTCGTCCGCCTGTCCCGCCAGGGCGTTGCTCAATTCCACCGTGCGACTCGCGACGCGGACCTCGAGTTCCGCATTGAGTTGCTGCAACGCCGCCTCGGCCTGCCTGCGTTGCCGGCGGTCGTCGAGAAACTGTTCGACCGCGCGCGCCATGTCGGCGATCTCGTCGGCGCCGCGCACGGGCACGTCGACATCGGCGCCATCGGGCCGCCCGTGCCGCAGCGCGTGGCTGACGAGCCGCAGTCGCGCCATGACGTGGCGCCGGAGAAACGCGTGCGCGATCAGCCAGGCCAGCAGCAGGCTCACGCCGACTTCGCCGGCGACCCACCAGCGCGTCCGGTCGGAGACATCGGCCAGGCGCTGGACCGCGTCGCGGTAGTCGCGGGTGAAAAAGTCCGATTGCTGCCGTGCCGCGACACCCAGGGCATCGGCTTGCCGGCGCAGGTCGTCGTCCAGTGCGCTCAGAGAGACACCGGGCTGCGTCGCGGCGGGCGCCGCCAGTGCGCTTTCACGCACCTGGGCTTCGATGTTGACCGTGTTGCGGAAGTGCTGGCTCGCCCTCAGCAGGGGCAATACCTCCACGTCGCCGTCGTGCGCCGCGGACGCCAGGCGATCCACCGCGCGGTCGAAGGATTCGAGCTGCCCGATGATCTGCCCGTGCGTAGCGCGCACCGCGTCGACGGTTGCCAGCGACGACACCTGCAACGCCAGTCGCTCGATCAGCAGGGTGTGCTGGCTGAGATCCTGTGCGTCCTGCAGGCGCGTCAGGCGTTGTTCGGCCAGTTCGCGGATCGCGCGGGCGGACCCGTCCAGCGAGTAGATGGTCGTTGCGCCGACCAGCACCACCAGCAAACCCAGGCATGAGGCCACCACCGCGAACTGCGCGGAAAGCGATTGGGGCAGCAGGGGCTTCACGGGCGTTGCCAGATGCGGCGATAGATGTCGCGATAGCCGTTGTCGGGGTCGTACAGCAGCCGCTCGCCACCATCCTTGTTGACGTTGTCCGCGGTGACGAGGTGGACCGGGAACACGAATCGCGTCACGGGCTGGCCGCACAGGAGCCGGTTCAACTCGTCCACCAGTTGCCAGCCGTGAAGCGTCAAGGGCTCCGCGACGGTGCCGGTCTGGAACGTGCCGGTGCGGATGCGCAGGAAGGCGGATTCGCTGCCGTCGCCGGCAGACAGCATCGCCATGGCGGTGCTGGGCAGTTCCGCCTGCGTGAGCACGGGCGCGGCGTAGTCGAAATAGATGTCGTTGATCGCCAGAGCATGCGTCCAGCGCCGCCCATGTCGCGCGAGCAGTTCGCGCGTCACCGCCGGCATCAGTTCGGCGTTGCGCGAGATCGGCACGTCCCGCACCTCGAGCAACGTGCAGCCCGGACAGGCGCGAACGACGGCCGCCATCGCGTCCGACTTGGTCCGGGGCAGTGCGTAGCCCGTGTCGGTGAAGATGACGACACCGGCATGCCCACCGGACTGCACGATGGCTGCCAGCGCAGTCACCCGCGCGACCTCGAGCGGATCCGTCGACACGTTCATCGCCACCGGCGTGCCCGCCACAGGGCCGGCCTGGGGCGCGGTGTGCCAGCCGACGATGGGGATGCGGCGGTCGACGAACGGCTGCAGCCACGGCAGGAGCGAGCGCGCGTCACCGCCGACGATGACCAGGCCGTCGGGACGGCTGGCCAGCGCGTTGGCCAGCATCCGCTGGCGCCCGTCCGGCGATCCACCGGAATCGAAGACTTTCACCTCCCAGCCGATAACCCGGGCCGCCTCGACGACGCCATCGTTCACGCCCAGGATGCCGCCGTTGCGCAGGTCTTCGTTGACGATGGCGATTCGTTTGCCGGGCAGCGCGTGCGGCCCGGTACGCGGCCCGTTCCAGGGTGCGGCAGGTTGCGCTGCAGCAACGACGACGCGTCGGGCCTGCGCCAGGTAGCCTGCGCCATCGCTGGCCGGGGCGGCCGCGCGGACCCCGGCCTGGGAGACTGGCGGCAAGCCCTGTGCGCCTGCGATCAGCGACAAGAACGCGCAGATCGGTGCAAGAAGCAAGCCCTTCATGCTGTTCTCCAACTGGCCCGGTCGGGGTCGATCTCCCACCCTCGAATTGCATTCGGAGATCGCGCGAATGCAGGTTCGTGCGAATCAGATACTAGCCCAACGGCGTCGCTTCGGCGCGCTGTCGTGCAAGCCGCTCCCAAAGCCGCCGGCCATCCGACCGCTGCCACATCGGAGCGTGGACGCCCGCGCTCGCGGCTTGTTCGCGAGCCCAGGGCGCCTCGCACCGTCACCGTCACCGCCACGCACCAGTCGCACAACCCGCCTGCAGTCTCCGGCAGGCGCCGCTCAGCCGCCGCTCGAGCCGCATTGCTGTGTCCGACGGAACCTTTGTTCGCCGCCCCGGGTCTGCTCCCGGCGGGCGCCGGAAACCGGTGTCTGCGAACTAACCGAGAACAAAACCGGACGCCGTCGCATCCCCCCATCATGGGGGGGCGAATCCCCGCAAAATCGGCCGTCCCCCTAGAGGAAGCGCTTGCATGAGATTGTTCTCGCGGTTGCCGCTGGCCGGTGCGGCCTTGTCGGCCATGTTGGCGCTGTCCGCCTGCGTCGATCTGGCTCCGGCCTACCAGCGGCCCGAAGCTCCGGTCGCAGCGGCTTGGCCCGGGGCGCCGGCCTCCGCGCCCGCGCGTGACGCGATGGACATCAGCTGGCACGATTTCCTGGTCGACGAGCGGCTGCGCCGCGTCGTCGAACTGGCGCTGGCCAACAACCGCGACCTGCGCATCGCCGTCCTCAACGTCGAAAGCGCCCGGGCGCAGTACCGCGTGCAGGACGCCGCCCGCTTGCCCAACGTGAGCGGCAGCGCGGGCTTCACGCGTTCGTCGGCGGGCGGCGTGGTGGGCAACGGCTCGAACGTCGGCGTAGCGCTGTCCGGCTACGAGATCGACCTGTTCGGGCGCGTGAAGAACACCAGCGACGCTGCACTCCAGACCTGGCTGGGCACGACCGAGGGCGCCCGTGCCGCTCGCATCACGCTGGTCGCCGCGGTCGCCACCCAATGGCTCGCCCTGGCCGCCGATGCCCAGACGCAGCGCTTGAACGAGCGCACGCTTTCGCTCGACGCGAAGAGCCTGGAACTGAACCAGCGCATGCACGAGCTCGGCGCGATCAAGGGCCTGCCGCTGGTGCAGGCGCAGGCCGCGGCCGAGGCCACGCGCGGATCGGTGGCCGCCGGCCGCGCCACGTTGCAGCAGGATCGCAACGCGTTGACGCTGTTGGTGGGCCACGCGGTGCCCGAGGATCTGCTGCCGGTGCAGGCGCTGCCCGCCGAAGCCACGGTGCTGGTGGACGTGCCGGCCGGCCTGCCGGCCCGCGTGCTGCAGCAGCGCCCGGACGTGCTGTCCGCCGAGCACGCGCTGCAAGCCGCGCAACTGGACATCGGTGCCGCCCGCGCCGCGTTCTTCCCGTCCATCACGCTGACCGGCAGCGCCGGCACGGCCAGTGTCGGGCTGTCCGGCTTGTTCAAGAGCGGCAGCGGATCGTGGAGCTTCGGACCGTCGATCTCGCTGCCGATCTTCAACGGTGGCGCGCTGCAGGCGAGTCTCGATTCGGCCAAGGCGCAGCGCGAGATCGCCCTGGCGACTTACGACAAGACGGTGCAGACGGCGTTCAGCGAGGTGGCCGATGCCCTGGCCGTGCGCGCCACGCTGGTCGAGCGCAGCGCCGCGCAGCAGGCGCAGGTGCGCGCCAGCGAGACGGCGCTGCGCTATGCCGACGCGCTGTTTCGCAACGGCGCCAGCAGCTACCTGGAAGTACTCGACGCGCAGCGCAGCCTCTTCGGCGCGCAGCAGGCCGGCATCGCGTTGACCCTCGCAGAACAAGACAACCGCGTCACGCTCTACAAGGCGCTGGGCGGCGGCTGGAAGGAATCGAATTGAAGCTCCGCAACCTGTTCACCCCCCGGCGCAGCGTGATCGCCGTCGTCGTCCTGCTCGTGGTGGGACTCGGCCTGCGCAGCCACTTCAAGGCGCCGGAGCCGCCGGCGATCACCACCACCGCCGCGGCGCGCGGCGACCTGGAGCTCGACGTGCTGGCCACCGGCACCATCGAGGCGGCCAAGCTGGTGAGCGTCGGTGCGCGAGCCACCGGCGAGGTCAAGCACCTGTATGTCGCGCTCGGCGACCGGGTGAAGAAGGGCGATGCGATCGCCGAGATCGATTCGAAGGAGCAGGACAATGAACTGCTGAAGGCGAGCGCCGCGCTGCAGAGCGCCAGGGCCGACCTGAGCGCGCGCAAGGCCACGCTCAAGCAGGACGAGCTCGCGCTGACGCGACTGCGCGCCCTGGTGGCGATCGACGCCGGCTCCCACGGCGACCTCGAGGCGGCCGAGGCCGCGCTCGACAGCGCGCGCGCCGGCGTGACGGTGGCCGAGTCGGCCATCGTGCAGGCGACCCTGGCCGAGGACACGGCGCGGGTCAACGTCGGCTACGCGCACGTCGTCGCACCGATCGACGGCACCGTCGTGGCCATCGTCACCGAGCAGGGGCAGACGGTCAACGCGGTGCAGGCGTCGCCCACCATCATCAAGCTCGCGCGCCTGGACACGATGACGATCAAGGCGCAGATCTCCGAGGCCGACGTGCCGCGGGTCAAGGTCGGCATGCCGGTGTACTTCACGCTGCTGGGCGACCCTGACACGCGCTACGACACCACGCTGCGCGCCGTCGAGCCCGGCCCGACGACCCTGGCCACCGACACCGGCAACACCGGGACGACCAGCAGCAGTGCCGCGACAGCGATCTACTACAACGGCATCTTCGACGCGCCCAACCCGCAGGGCAAGCTGCGAATCGCGATGACCGCGCAGGCGACGATCGTGCTGGACAAGGTCAAGGACGCGCTGCTGATCCCGAGCGCTGCCCTGGGGGCCAAGGCCAAGGACGGCCGCTACACGGTGCGCGTGGTATCCGCTGCCGCGGCCAGCGCGGGCGCCGGCGTGCCCAAGGATCTCCTGGTGCGCATCGGCCTGAACAACCGCGTGCAGGCACAGGTGCTCGACGGCCTGAAGGCGGGTGAGCGCGTGGTCACCAGCGAGGCGCCGACGCCGGGCGGCGCGGCCAGCGCGGCCAGCGGCGCCGAATCGAAGTGAGCAAGCCCGCCTTGGCAAGCCCGCTCATCGAGCTGCGCGGCCTGGGCCGCGACTACCCCGCCGGCGAAGGCACGATCTCCGCGCTGCGCGACGTGGACTTCACGATCGCCGCCGGCGAGATGGTGGCCATCATGGGCCCGTCGGGCTCGGGCAAGTCGACGCTGATGAACATCCTCGGCTGCCTCGACCGGCCCACCAGCGGCAGCTACGCCATGGCCGGCCAGCAGGTCGGCGCGATGACGCCCGACGAACTCGCGAGCCTGCGCCGAGAGCACTTCGGCTTCGTATTCCAGCGCTACCAGTTGCTGGGATCGCTGAGCGCGGTCGGCAACGTCGAGATCCCGGCGATCTACTCGGGCGTGCCCGCGCCGGCGCGTCACGCGCGGGCGCGCGAGCTGCTGGAGCGGCTCGGCCTGGGCGACCGGCTGGGCCACAAGCCCGGGCAGCTGTCGGGTGGCCAGCAGCAGCGCGTGAGCATTGCGCGCGCGCTGATGAACGGCGGCGACGTGATCCTGGCCGACGAGCCCACCGGCGCGCTCGACCGGGCCAGCGGCCAGGAGGTGATGACCATCCTCAAGGAGCTGCATGCCCAGGGCCACACCATCATCCTGGTGACCCACGACGCGCAGGTGGCGGCCAACGCCGACCGCGTGATCGAGCTGTCCGATGGCCGTGTCGTGCGCGACGAACGCACCAAAGCGCCCGACGCGCTGGGTGTCCTGCCCCCCAAGCCGCGCCATCGCGCCAACCTCCTGCGCGACCTGTTCGCGCGCATCGCCGAGGCCACGCACATGGCGCTCAGCGCGATGACCAGCCACCGGCTGCGCACGCTGTTGACAATGCTGGGCATCATCATCGGCATCTCGTCGGTGGTGGCCATCGTGGCGCTCGGCACGGGCTCGCGCGAGGGCTTGCGCGAGCAACTGAGCGGCTTCGGCACCAACACGATCGAGGTGCTTCCCGGCGAAGGGTTCGGTGACCGGCGCGCGTGGCTGGTGCAGACGTTGACGATTGCCGACGCCGACGCGCTGGAGCAACTCGACTACGTCGACGGCGTCACGCCGGGCTACAGCACCAGCGTGACGCTGCGTCACGCAAGCGTCGACGTCACGGGCTCGGTCAGCGGCGTGGGCGAGAAGTACTTTCGCGTGCACGGCAAGAAGTTCGCCGCGGGCCGTGCGTTCGACCTGGATTCGGTGCGCCAGCAGTCGCAGGTCGCGGTGATCGACGACAACACGCGCAAGGCGATGTTCAAGGACGGCCAGTCGCCGCTGGGCCAGGTGATCCTGCTGGGCAGCGTGCCGGTGCGCATCATCGGCGTCACCGCCAAGGACGAGGGGCTGTTCAGCAATGGCGAGACGCTCGAGGTGTGGATCCCGTACACGACGGCGACGACACGCCTGATCGGCCAGCAGCCCTTGCGCAACATCAACGTACGCGTCAAGGATACGGTGTCCATGGACGCGGCCGAGCAAGGCATCTCGAGGCTGATGACGCAGCGTCACGCGAAGAAGGATTTCTTCCTGTTCCGCACCGATTCCATCCGCAAGCAGACCGACACCGTGACCGGCGCGATCACGCTGCTGGTGTCGTCGATTGCGCTCATCTCGCTGCTGGTCGGCGGCATCGGCGTGATGAACATCATGCTGGTGTCGGTCACCGAGCGCACGCAGGAGATCGGCGTGCGCATGGCCGTCGGCGCGCGCCAGGGCGACATCCTGCGTCAGTTCCTGATCGAGGCCGTGCTGGTGTGCCTGATCGGCGGCGCGCTGGGCGTCGGGCTCGCCTTGTTCGCGGGCATGGTGTTCAACGGCCTGGACGTCGGCATCAAGATGATCTTCTCGACGGCGTCCATCGTCGGCGCGTTCGCCGTGTCCTCGACGATCGGCATCGTGTTCGGCTTCGTGCCGGCCCGCAACGCGGCCCGGCTCGATCCGGTCAATGCACTGGCGCGTGAATAGGCGTCAGCCGCCTTCGCCGGCGGCGGGCGCGGCCGGCTTGCGCAGCAGCGACCAGGCCATGCGGCCCATCAGCGCGAGGCCGGCCAGCAGCGCGGCCCACAGCCAGGGCGTGCGAGACGGCGCGGGCTCGGCGGGCGCGGCGGCGCGGGTCGACGGGGCCGAGGCCGCCGTCGCGGACGCGGCGGCGACGACGAGCGTGGCCGTGCCCTCGGGGAGCACGGTGTCAGCGGTGTGGCCGGGCATCAGCGCGGAGAGCGCCATTGCGGTGGTCTGCTCGGCGGACGTCGCCCGCGCGAGCGTGAACGGACCCGCGCCGCGCGCGACGAACACCAGTTGGCGCAGACGCACGCCGATGCGGATCGTCGGCGCGCTGTGGCCCAGCTGCGTGATCGGCCCGAAGGTCTCCAGCCGCAGCGTGCGCCATTGCGCGTCGCCCAGGCGCACCGGCGGCGAGTGCAGGTCGGGCGCGCCGGAGGCCTGCGTGAGCCAGTAGACACTGGCCAGCGCCGCGCTGTCCCAGGCCATGCCGGCCTGCGTCGGCGCGCGCTCGGCCTTCAGTCGCAGCGCGTGCAGCGGACCGTGCAGCAGCGAGTGGCGCGGCGGCGGCACGAGCGCGGCGTCCATCTGGCCCATCACCATCACCTGGCCGATGGTGTCGACGTCGGCGGGGGCGATCTGCAGCGTGGCGATGGGCGAGTTGCGCGGCAGCGGGTAGTCGCACGACGTCGCCTCGCAACCCGAGGCGGTGATCGCCGCGCTCCATTCCAGCGGCGCCGGCGCAGGGCGATGCGGCGCGCGGGTGAGTGTCGCCGATACAAGGGGCGGTATCGCGGAGCGCGGCGCCGTCGTCAGACGCAGGTAGCGTGCCGGCACGTTGTCCAGGTCGATGCCGTTGGAGCTGAGGTGCTCGCGCTCGGCCAGCGTCGCCAGCGTGCCGGCGGCACCCACCTGCGGCAGGGCTTGCAACTGCACCAGCTGCGCGTCCTCCTGCAGCATGCGCCAGTGCTGCAGGTCGTCGCTGGACTCGATGGACAGTGTGTAGACGCCCTGGGTGTCGTGCTCGAGGCCCAGGTCGAGGCGCAGCAGGTCGTTGCTGGCGTCCTTGGCATCGACGATCCAGGCCTGGCGCGGCAGGCCGTCCGTGGCCGAGGCGGCGGCGGGTGGCAGCGGCACCTTGTAGATCCGGGCTGGGGTGCGCTGCGGCGCGAGCGGCGGCGGCAGCGGCGCGTCGACCCAGGCGAAGGCCATCGCCTCGCCCGCGGCGTTGCGCACGCGCAGGTCAGCCAGGCTGCTCGAGGTCGACAGTTGGCGCGCCTGCAAGTTCACGGCCAGCGTGTAGTACGGGCCGGCGCCGTTGAGCGTCAGCGGCAACGCAGCGTCGGCCGCGGCGGCCGGTGCGGCCTGCGTGCAGGCCAGGGCCAGCGCGGCGAGGCCGGCGAGGGCGGCGATCTTCATGCAGTCTCTCCAGGAACGTCCGGTGGCGCCGGCTCGCCGTCAGGACGGCGCGGCGGGATCGGGGCGAAGTATCCGACGGCCAGCATCAATCCGCCCACGACCATGAACGACACGCTGCGCGACACCGTGCCGCGGTCCGCGAGCTCGACCAGGAACAGCTTGACCACGACGACGCCCAGCAACGCGGCGCCGACGCCCCAGACCACGCGGCGCCCGCCGCGGTGCCCCGCCACCATCAACGCGACGCCGATCAGCGACCACGTCACCGACAGCGCGGCCTGCGCCAGCGTCGAGTCGTAGAGCGCATCGGCGTTCCACGCGATGCCCGCCCAGTGATGGCAGGTGCGCAGTACCAGGCCGGTGACGAGACCGAACGCGGTGACCCCGGCGACAGCGGGCAGCGCGAGCGGCGGCACGCGGCCACGCCAGGCCGGCGGCAGTGCGCGCACCCAGACCAGCAGCGCGAGCAACGCGACGCCCTGGCCGATCTCCAGCGGATTGAGCAGCGGCAGATACGGCAGCGGCGCGGCATCGCCGGAGCCCAGGTTGCCGAACCACAGCCACGCGAACAGGTACACCGCCAGCGCACCACAGCCCGCGACGCGCCAGGCGATCGCCTGGGCCTCGTCGCGGAAACGGCGCAGCAATGCGGGCTGCGCGCTGGCGATCATCACCAGCGCCGGCACCATCATCTCGGCCAGTGAGATCCAGGCTGAATCGTGCGGCACGTTCGCCTGCGCGCGGACGACGCACTCGCGCGTCGCGAGCGCGACGAACAGCCACCAGCCGGCCACGTTCAAGGGCGCGGTCGCCAGCGCCGGTCGCCAGCGGGCCTGCTGGCGTGCCAGCAGCGGATGCGCGGCGAGCGCCAGCAGCCACGCCAGCCAGCCGAGGTTGGCGGATGGCGCGAGGCCGGGCGACTCGATGCAGGCCATGGCGATCCACACTGGCACGGTGATCAGCGTGGCCTGCCCCAGCACGCGCCAGTCGCGCCAGCGCGCGAGCGCGACGGCCGCGACCGCGGTCAGCGTGATCCAGATCAACTGCCAGTGCGGCCAGACGTCGAAGGTACCGGGGCCAGGGATGGCGCCTTGCAGCGCATGCCAGACCAGCGGCGGCAGCGTGCGCGACCACCACGCCAGTGCCCACCCGACGACGATCCACTGCGTGGGCGTGGCGTGCCACCAGGCGCGCCGTTCGCCGCTGGCCGCAGCGCGCAGCCAGTCGCCGAGCAGCAGGCCCGTGGCTGTCAACAGCAACGGGATCCACAGCGTGGAGGCGATCACGACCCCGGCCGGCACGTACTGCCACACCGACGGCTCGCAGGCCAGGCTGGCCACGCCGGCCGCGACTTGCAGGGCGAAACCGGAGCCGATCAAGGCGTCGCTGCGCAGGCGCACGCCGATGTAGGCGGCCGCGAGGCCGATCAGCGGCCAGGCCAGCGCGGCGTCGGCCGGCGCCAGCTCGAACAACAGGCTCATGCTGGCGCTGGCCAGGCCCAGCACGAGTCCGATGCTGCTGCCGATCGGAATCGACCGCGGCGTGCCTTGTGAGGCCGCGCGCCACGCGTCGCGCAGGCCCAGCCAGCCGGTGGCCAGCAGCGCGAATCCGATCAGCAGCGCGGCGGCCAGGTCCTGCCAGGCGTGCGCCTGCGTCGAGGCCGCGCTCGCGACCTGAAGCGACACGCACATCGCGCTCAACGCGCCCAGGTGCAGCAACGCGCTGGCCACGCGCAGCGACGGCGCGGCGAGCCGAGCCGCGAGCGCCGCGCAGCCGAAGGCGATCCACGCGGTGAGCGCGGCGGCCCACAGGACCGGGCACAGCATCCACGCCAGCGCCGTGAGTGCCAGCGCCGCGGCGAATGGCACGGTGGTGGCTGCAAGCGCCTCGACGGCGCTGCGCTGGCCGTCGGCGATGCGCCGGCGGACGACGTCGACGGCGCCGAGTGCCACCGCGAGCATCGTCATGCCCAGCGACGAGCCGACGAGCAGCGGGACGCCGTCGCCCAGGTCGATGGACATCGCGGCCATCAGTTTCATGGCGGCGCCCAGCATCACGGCCAATGCGAACGCTCGGGCGTAGGTGCGGCGCTGGCGGGCACCGAGCCAGTACATGCCCGCGGCCTCGATCGCCCAGGTGGCGCCGGTCCACGCGCCTTGCTGCAGTGCCAGCGGGACCGCGAGCGTCCCGAAGATCACGCCGACGATCACGTGGGCCTCGCCCAGCAGCGCGTAGCGCGGCAGGCGCGAGCGCATCAGCGCACCGCCCAGCAGGATGTGGAACAGCGCGAAGGCGGCGGCGGCCCAGGGCGGGCCCCACGCGATGTCGCGCACCAGCAGGTACTGCAGCGAGAACGCCGCCAGCGGCACGCCGAAGGTCAGCGTGCTGTCGACCCGGCCGACCTGGCGCAGTGCGTCGACCGCGCGCTCGGCCAGCGACGCGTCCGTCGGCGGACCGTCGCCAGCCGCCAGCGCTCGGCGCGCGAACAGCATGCCGGTGAGCGTGAACAGCAGGAAGAACAGCAGCAGGAAGGCCTGCACGCCGGCGTAGTCCGAGGCCACGTAATGTTCGTGGGCCCAGCCACCCGCCAGCGTGAACGTGGCGACGGCGCCGACCAGGTTCAGCGGACGCCATGCCTTGAACCAGGCCATCGCGAGGATGCCGGCGTCCAGGATCACCATGTACGCCATCAGCGGCACGTACGCGGCGCTGCCCGTGCTGACCAGCACCGGCGCCGCGAAGCCTTCGGCGACGGCCACCAGGGCGAGCCACGGCGCGTCCTGCAGCACGGCCAGGATCGCGCCGAAGACGGCCACCAGCGCCATGAACGCGAACGCGAGGTCGGGTGACAACAGCGGGTTCAGGCGCAGCGCGCCCAGCGTCGTCAGGTAGAACACGCCGATGCCGGCGCCCTGCAGGATCAGGCCGTAGCCGGTGCCGCCGGCGGCGTCGAGCCGGTCGCGCAGGCGCCAGCCGATGGCCGTGAGCGCGGCGCCGATCAGCGCCACGCCGGCGTAGCGGAACTCCACCGGCACCGTCACGCGTTCGGCCGTGTAGCGCAACAGGAAGGCCAAGCCCAGGAACAGGATCAGCACGCCGATCTTGACGATGGTGTTGCCGCCGAAGATCCAGTTCGCCAGGAACGGTGGCAAGCGGTCGCGCAGCGGCACGGCGGGCGGCGCAGGCGGTGCGACCGGGCGCGGAGGCGGCGGGGCGACGACCGCAGCGACGGCGAGCCTGGCAACGTCGGCCGGACGCGCGGCCACGGCGGCGCGCGGCGCGGGCGCCATGTCCTCGGGCACCACGACGCGGGCGACCACCGGCTCTGGCGCGGCGATCGGGGTGTCCCCGGCAGGGGCGACGACCAGGTCGATTTCCGGAACCTTCGCCACCGGTGATGGCATGGCCGCGCAGACCCCGCTGCCTCGCAGTGCCGCGACTTCCTTTTCGAGCGCCGCGACGCGGCGCAGCAGCGTGGGCGCGTCGATGTCGATCGCTGTGCCGTCCTTCGAGTTGGTGCGCGCCGCCCACCGCCAGCCAACGAGCGCCCCCAGCACACTCAGCGCCAGGATGCTGGACACGCTACCCAGCACGCCGCCGACGACAGCTCCGATCAGTCCGAACAACAGTTTCAAGCGCACTCCCTGCGTGATGGCGTCGCGGGATTATGGAGTGCCTCTTTACAAAGCCGTGACCGCCCCCCCAGGGTGATCTCCGGTATCGCCGAACGCGCCTGCCGGCAGCGCGGGGCGGGCTCCGCGACGGGGGCTTCGCTGCAGCGCAGCAATCTGGTACAGCTTATGCATGCTCCCCGGCAAGTTCCACTTCCCAGGAGGGCTGCCTCATGACGGATCAGACTGCCACCCGCTTCTCGCATGTCAAGCCGGGCGACACGCCCTGGCGCAGCGATGGCCTGCGCGACTTCTTTCTGTACAAGGACCTGGGCGTGGCGGCGGCCACCAACGGCAAGGTCATCGCGCACCTTGTGAAAGCCAACATGGCACCGGAAAAGGGCACGGGTTGGCACCGGCATGAGGCCGAATTCCAGATCGTGCTGATGACCAAGGGCTGGGCCAAGTTCATGTACGGCGACCAGGAAACGCTGGTCGAGGCGGGCGATTGCGTGCACCAGATGCCCGGCATCTCCCACTACCTGTTCGACTACTCGGCGGACATGGAGTACCTGGAGGTCGTGTCGCCCGCCAATTTCACGTCGCTCGACGTGCCACCCGCGGCCGAGGTGCCGGCGCCCGGGGGCTGGTGAGCGGGCGCCGCCGCTGGCGCGGGCGTCTCGCGCGCGCCGGCGGCGGGCTTCAGAAGTCCATGTCGAGTTCTTCGATGTCGTCGGGCTCGAGCTTGGCGGCGGCCATCCATTCGCCCATCTCCGGCATGGCCATGATCGTGCGTGCGTACTCGATGCACGCACGGTTGAGCTTGACGTCATAGGTCAGGAAGCGCGTGACCACGGGCGCGTACATGGCGTCCGCCGCGCCGCGCCTGGCGCCGAACAGGTACGGGCCGCCGTAGGTGGCGATGCACTCGGTCCAGATCTCGACGATGCGGTCGATGTCGGGCTGCGCGCCGCCCCAGATCTTGTGGCCCGGAAGGCGGGCCTTCAGGTTCATCGGCAGCGACGAGCGCAGGTTGGCGAAACCGGAGTTCATCTCGCCGCAGATCGAGCGGCTGTGGGCCCGCGCGATGCGGTCGACCGGAAACAGGTCGGCGCCGGGGCACACCTCGTCGAGGTAGTACGCGATCGCCATCGTGTTCCACACGCGCGCGCCGTCGTGCGTGAGGCACGGCACGCGGATCGACGGCGCCAGCAGCAGCAGCTCGCGCCGCGCGTCGGCGTCGTCGGGCGACACCATCGTCTCGGCGAAATCCAGCCCGGCGAACTTCGCCAGCAACCAGCCGCGCAGTGACCACGACGAGTAGTTCTTGCTGCTCAGGGTCAACGACGCGGTGGCCGTGGTCCTGGGCGTCGCCGCGGGCGCCTTGACGGCTTTGGCGGCAGGCTTGCGTGCAGCGGGCTTCATCGGGCTCTTGGCGGATGCGGGCATGGGAACTCCGTGGCGGACTCGGCAAGTTCGACGCAAGCGCCGTGCCACGCTGTGGGAAGTGCCTGCATGCGGCGGCACGCTAGTTGCAACGCTTCCCGGGTGAACCTCTCTGGAGAATCCATGATGTACCAGGCCTACCAGGCGCAGTCCGACCTCTTGCGACCGCTGCGTGACATGGCGAAGGCGCATGGATCGATGCTCGGCACCGAACCGCCGCAACCCGGGCTGGCCGGCATGGGTCGCCCCGGCATGGCCGCCAGCAAGGTGTTCGAGCTGTCGGAAGTGACGCATAGTCGCCCGGCCTGGCGCCTGGACAGCGTGATGGTCAAGGGGCATGAGCAGCCCATCGTCCAGGATGTCGTGATGCGCACGCCGTTCGCCGAGCTGCTGCGCTTTCACAAGCCGGGCGTCGCGGGCCAGCCCAGGCTGCTGGTGGTGGCGCCGATGTCCGGCCACTTCGCCACGCTGCTGCGCGACACGGTGCGCACCGCGCTGCAGGATCACGACGTCTATGTCACCGACTGGCTCAACGTGCGCGACGTGCCGCTCGCGGCCGGACGCTTCGGCCTGGACGAATACATCGAGCACGTGATCCAGTTCACCGAGGCGTTGGGCCCGGGCGGCCACGTCCTGGCCGTGTGCCAGCCCACTGTCGCCGCGTTGGCGGCGGTGGCCTTGATGTCCGAGGACAACCACCCGGCGACGCCCGCCAGCCTCACGCTGATGGCCGGCCCGATCGACTGCCGCATCAGCCCGACTGGCGTCAACCAGCTGGCGATGTCCAAGCCGATCGAGTGGTTCGAGAAAAACCTGATCAGCGTCGTGCCCTGGCAGCACGGCGGCAGCGGACGCCGCGTCTACCCTGGTTTCGTGCAGCTGTCGGCCTTCATCAGCATGAACCGAGAACGCCATGAGAACGCATTCAAGGCGTACTACAAGCAGTTGCTCGAGGGCGACTTTGACCGCGCCGACGTCACGCGCATCTTCTACGAGGAGTACCTGGCGGTGGCCGACCTCGCCGCGGACTTCTACATCGAGACGGTTGCCAAGGTGTTCCAGGAGTTCGCGCTGCCCAAGGGCGAGCTGACGTACCGCGGCCGCAAGATCGACCCGGCGGCGATCCGCAAGACGGCGCTGGTGACCATCGAGGGCGAGCGCGACGACATCTGCGCCGTCGGCCAGACGCTGGCCGCGCAGGACCTGGCCAGCAGCCTGCGGCCCTACATGCGCACGCACTACGTGCAGGCCAACGTCGGCCACTACGGCGTGTTCAGCGGCAAGCGCTGGCAGAGCCAGATCTATCCGATCGTGCGCGACGTGATCGGCATCTCGGGCTAGAACACGACGCCAGCACGCAGGATCACGTTGGCGTACGCAGAGAACTCCCCCGTGCGCACGATCGCGCGTGCACCGCGCGTGGCGGCCTTGAACTGTTCGTGCGACAGCGTCGCCAGCGGGGTGGCGCCGAGCTTGTCGAGCAACTGCGCGCGAATGACCGGGTTCGCCTGCGCGAGTTCCTCGGCGGCGACGGCGCCCTCGACCTGCATCTCCGCCAGCACCGCGCACAGCACGTCGATGAAGCGCGGCACGTTGGCGCTGACCGCCAGGTCGATGCGGCGCGGGCCGTCCGGGATCGGCAGGCCGGCGTCGCCGATCACCAGCAGGTCGCCGTGGCCCAGCCGTGCGATGACCTCGGACAGCTCGGCGTGCAGCAGCGTCGTGCGTTTCATGCGTGCTCGTCCCCGGAAAGCCGCGCGGGCGCGAGCTGGCGGCGGTACGGGATCGACGTCTGCGCACCGCGGCGCGTGACGCACAACGCACTGGCCGCCTGGCCGAGCGCGACGGCGTCGTCCAGCGACTGGCCCTCGCACAGCGCGGTGGCGAGCGCACCGATGAAGGTGTCGCCGGCAGCGGTGGTGTCGACGGCCTTGACCTTGCGTGCAGGCGTGTGGCGCGCGCCAGCGCCGTCGACGACGACGACGCCTTGCGCGCCGAGGGTCACCAGCACGCGGTCGGGGCCGCGGGCGCGCAGCAGGCCGCCGGCTTCGGCCGCGGAGTTCGGATCGACCACCGGCAGGCCGGCGTAGGCGGTGGCTTCGCTCTCGTTGAGCACGAGGATGTCGATCTGCTTCCACATCGAATCGGGCAACGGCGCGGCCGGTGCCGGGTTGAGCAGCACCGGCACGTGGGCGGCGAACGCGCGGTCGATGGCGGCCTGCACCGCGGGGATCGGCACCTCGAGCTGCACGATCAGCATGCCGGCCATGTCGATCATCGTGTTGGCGCGCGCGACGCTGGCCGGATCGAGCAGGCCGTTGGCGCCAGGCGCGAGCACGATGCGGTTCTGGCCGTCTTCCTCGACCCAGATCGAGGCGACACCGGTGTGCGTCGACGCCAGGCCCTTGACTTCGCGCGCATCGACGCCGTCGGCGGCCAGGCCGGCCTTGAGCACGTCGCCGTTCGGGTCGATCCCCACGCGGCCGACCATGCTGACGTTGGCCCCCATGCGGGCGCATGCGACGGCCTGGTTCGCGCCCTTGCCGCCAGGCAGCATCGCGAAGTCCAGGCCGGGCACGGTCTCGCCGCCGATCGGTGCGCGTTTCATGCGCATGACCAGGTCCATGTTGAGGCTGCCGACAACGACGATGGAGGAAGTCATGCGCGGGCCCTCGCAGTGAGGTTGGGGACGGAAGGATTCATGATGTCACGTCAGGCTTGCGGGCGCGCGGTGGTAGCGCGCAGGTGCAGTTCGGGTTGCAGGATTGCGCGCCGCGGTTCGGTGCGGCCGTTGCGCAGGCGCTCCAGCAGCAGACCGGCCGCGCCGGTGCCGATGGCTTCCTTGGGTTGCGCGACGGTGGTCAGCGGCGGCGAGGTGTAGGCGGCGAGCTCGATGTCGTCGAAGCCGACGACCGACAGCTGGCGCGGCACGGCGATGCCCGCCTCGTGCGCCGCGTGCAGTGCGCCGATGGCCATCATGTCGTTGCAGACGAACACCGCCGTCGGCCGCTGGGCGGACTGCAGCAGCCTGCGCATCGCGGCGGCGCCGCTCGCCGGGCCGAAGTCGCCGCGCACGATCTCGTCCGCGCGCGGCGTGATGCCCGCGCGCTCGAGCGCGCGACGCCAGCCGGCCTCGCGCTGCTGGCTGGGCCGCAGGTCGGCCGGGCCGACGATGCATGCGACCCGCGCATGGCCTTGCGACAGGAGGTGCGCCGTTGCCATCTCGCCGCCGGCGGCGTGGTCGACCTCGATCAGGTCGACAGCGATCGCTTCGATCTCGCGGTCGACCAGCACCAGCGGCAGGCGCAGGTCCTTGCATGCGGCGACGATGGAGTCGTCGTCGCCCGAGGCCACCAGCACGATGCCGTCGACGCGGCGCTCGGCGAGCACGCGCAGGTGGTCGGCCTGCTGCTGCGCATCGTCGTTGGAGTTGCACAGCAGCAGGCTGTAGCCGGCGCCGTAGCAGTGGTGTTCGACCCCGCGGATGATCTCGGCGAAGTACGGGTTGGAGTTGTTGGGCACCAGCATGCCCAGCGTGCGCGTGGTGTTGTGCTTGAGGCCGCGCGCGATCTCACTGGGCACGTAGCCGAGCGCATGTGCCGCCTCGTGCACCTTGGCCTTGGCCGCGTCGCTGACAAAGCGCGTGTTGTTGAGCGTGTGCGAGACCGTCGTGACGGAGACGCCGGCACGCGCCGCCACGTCGCGGATGCTGGCGCGACCGGTGGGCAGGGCGGCGTGGCCGCGCGGGTGGGTTGTCATGCGGATGCTTTCCGGCGTTCGCGCAGGGTGTCGAGCACCACGGCGATGATGATGACGCAGCCCGTGATGATGCGTTTGGTCGGCTCGCTGGCGCCGATCTGAGCGAGGCCAGCTTCGAGGACCGAGATCACCAGCACCCCGAAGAACGTGCTCGCCACCGAACCGCGACCGCCCATCAGGCTGGTGCCGCCGATGACCACCGATGCGATCACCACCAGTTCCGCGCCGGTGCCTGCGTTCGGGTCGGCCGCCTCCAGCCGTGACGACAGGAACACACCACCCAGCCCCGCGAGCAGGCCGGCCAGCGCGAAGACGGTGATCTTGAGAGGTCGCGGATCGACGCCGGCCAGGCGCATCGCTTCCTCGTTGGTGCCGATGCCGATCAGGCTGCGTCCGAACACCGTTCGCGTCAGCACGACCTGCGCCACGACGACGATGGCAATCGCGATGAAGAACGCCGGCGACAGTCCGCCCACCATCGGTTTGCCGAGCCACTCGATGCGGCCGCCGATGTACTGCGTGCGCGAGTCGGTGGCGAGGTAGGCCGCGCCGCGCGCCATCTCCAGCATGCCCAACGTGACGATGAACGACGGCAGCCGCCAGGCCACCGTCACGGCGCCGTTGATCGCACCGACGGCGACGCCCACGACCATGGCCAGCAGTGTCGCCGGCAGCAGCGGCCAGTGCCACTGCAGCATCGCGATGCCGGCCACGGCCGCGGCCAGCGCCATCGTCGAGCCGACGGACAAGTCGATGCCCGCGATGATCAGCACGAAGGTCATTCCCACGGCCGTCACGGCCACGGCGGGAATGTCGTTGGCGATCGTGATGAACGTGTCGGGCGTGAAGAAGTATTCGCTCTGCCAGCTGAAGAAGGCGATCATCAGCGCGAGCGCCACCAGCAGGCCGGCGACGGTGCCGATGGCGCTGACGAGCGCGGCGCGGGTGGAGAGAGGTTTCGATGAGCTCATGCGGCTTGTTCTTGGGCGACTTGTTTCTCGACGGCCGAATAGGCGCTGAACGCGGCCTCCAGCAGCAATTGCTCGGTCCACTCGCCACGCTCGAAGATGCGCACGAGCTTGCCCGCGCTCATCACGCCGATGCGGTCGCACACGGACATCAGCTCGCGCAGGTCCGACGACACCATCAGCAGCGCCTTGCCGGCGGCGGCGAGCTTGTCCATCTGCGCGTAGATGTCGGCGCGCGCGCCGATGTCGACTCCGCGCGTCGGCTCATCGAGCAGCAGCACGTCGCAGTCGCGGTGCAGCCAGCGCGCGAACACGACCTTCTGCTGGTTGCCTCCGGACAGCTGGTCGACCGGCTGCTCGATCGAGTCGCTGCGCACGCGCAGCAGGTCGCGCAGTCGCTCGACCTCGGCCTGCTCCCGTGCGCGTTGCAGCCAGCCCGCGCGCGACACCGCGCCCAGGTTGGCCAGCGTCGTGTTGACGCGGATCGATTGCGGTAGCAGCAGCCCTTGCGACTTGCGGTCTTCCGTCACCAGCCCGATGCCGGCGCCCACGGCCTGCATCGGCGAATTCACCACGAGTTCGCGCTTGGGCTCGCCACGCTGCAGGAGGCCGCTGTCCTTGCGATCGGCGCCGTAGATCAGACGCAGCAGTTCGGTGCGGCCCGAGCCGACCAGGCCCGCGAGGCCCATCACCTCGCCGTGGTGAAGGTCGAGGCTGACGTCGCGCACGACGCTGCCGCGGCCCATGTTCCTGATTCGCAGCGCCACCGGACCCGCGGGCCGGCGGTCACGGTCGAGCCCTTCGTGCACGTCATGGCCGACCATGCGCTTGACGATGGCGGCCTGCGTGAGCTCGCGCATCGGCCGGGTGTCGATGTGGCGGCCGTCGCGCAGCACCATCACGCGGTCGGCCACCTGTTGCAACTCGTCGAGGCGGTGCGAGATGTAGACGATGGCCACGCCGCGCGCCTTCAGCAGCTCGATCTGCTTGAACAGGTGGGCGATCTCGCGCGACGTGAGCGTCGCGGTGGGCTCGTCGAGGATCAGCAGCCGGCACTCGCCGACCAGGCTGCGCGCGATCTCCACCATCTGCTGGTAGCCCACGCCCAGCGTGCTGACGCTCAGGCGCGGGTCGATGTCCTGCAGTCCGATCAGCGCCATCTGCCGGGCGGCGGCCTCGTTCAAGGCGTCGTTGCGGATGAAGCCCCAGCGGTTCGGCAGACGTCCCAGCAGCAGGTTCTCGGCGACGCTGAGCGTGGGAACCAGGCTCAGCTCCTGCATCACCATGCGCACGCCCTGCTTCTCGGCGTCCTGGCGCGAGCCGGGTGCATATGGCGAGCCGCCCAGCCTCAGCGTGCCGTCGGTCGGCTGCACCAGCCCGGCGACGATCTTGGACAGCGTGCTCTTGCCGGCGCCGTTCTCGCCGGTGAGGGCGAGCACCTCGCCGGCGTGCAGGTCGAAGTCCACGCCGACGAGCACCGGCGTGGCGTAGGTCTTGCCGATGCCGCGGCCCTGCAGCAGCACGGGCGGCGACGCGGCCCCCGCCGCTTGCGGGGCCGGCGACATCGGCGTCGTCACTTCGTGATCAGCGTGACTTGCGTCTCGACCGTCGGCGCCAGGTCCTTCTGCGCCTTCTTGTCCTTGATCGCCTTCAGTGCGGTGTCGATGCCGAACACGGCCTGCTTGGCGCCGAACTGGTCCACCGTGGCCAGCACGCGGCCGTCGGCCAGCATCGGCTTGAGCGCGCTGATGTTGTCGTAGCCGACCACCAGCACCTTGCCCGTCTTGCCCGCACTCTTGACCGCGGCGACGGCGCCGAGCGCCATGTTGTCGTTGCCGGCGAGCAGGGCGCGCAGGTCCGGGTGCTCGCGCAGCATCGCGGCGGCGACGGCGTTGGCCTTGTCCATCTCCCACTGGCCCGACTGCGTGCTGACCACGTTGGCGCCGACGGCCTTCATCGCGTCGGTGAAACCGGCGGTGCGCTGCTGCGCGTTGAACGTGGTGGAGACGCCTTCGAGGATGCCCACCTTGTCGCCGGCCTTGAGCTGCTTGCCGAGGAAGTCGCCGGCGAGCTTGGCGCCCTTGCGGTTGTCCGGGCCGACGAACGGCACGACCAGGTTCTTTTCCTTGAGCGCGGCGTCGTCGAGCTTGTTGTCGATGTTGACGACGATCACGCCCTTGGCCACGGCTTCGGCCAGCACGGGCACCAGGGCCTTGGAGTCGGCCGGGGCGATGACGATCGCGTCGACGTGTTCGACCAGCATCTGCTGGACGATCTTGATCTGCGCGGCGGTGTCGGTCTCGTCCTTGATGCCGTTGGAGATCAGCGTGTACTGCGAGGCACGCGCCTTCTGGTCGGCCTTGGCGCCATCCTGCATCGTCTGGAAGAACTCGTTGGCGAGCGACTTCATCACCAGCGCGACGCGCGGCTTGGCGTCGGCAGCGACGGCGAATTGCGGCAGCAGCGCGAGGGCGGCGGCACCGGCCAGGGTGTGCAGGGCCAGGCGGCGGGTCGAACGGGTCATGGGTTGTCTCCTGAAGTGAGGGGGCCGCGCCGGCGTCGTTGCTGCCGTGCTGTCGGGCCGGATGAAGCCACGGGAACTCGCCGCGCAAACGTTTGCGCAAACGATTGCGCGGACTTTACGCGGAGCCCTCTGCACCTGGCAAGGGCATAGACATGCGGGTTTTCACGGGGTTTTGTGGACCGGTCTCGCCATTGCACCAACGTGGTGCGATGGTTTCGTTGTGCCGACGCGACTTTCTGTAGGCAAAAAAGGGTGATTGTCAATTAGGTGTCACACCTGATCCGCACCATGGCAAGACCGGTCAAGCGGCGTAAAGCTCAATAAATTCATAAGCTTAGCGATTCATTTGAAAGTTTGAACTCACGCTGAATTTTCGTCTGCCTTCGACAATCCCTCCTTGTCCGCAGCCGAACCGGCCGATCCAAACCAGTGCATGCAACGCCAACGGTCGGCTTGCCCGTCCCATTCTTTTCAGTTTCTCGAAAGCACCCCATGAAATTCACCCTTGGCGCCATCGCCCTGGCCCTCTCCGGCTCCGTTTTCGCCCAGTCCACCGTCACCCTCTACGGCATCATCGACCTCAACGGCGAGTACATCTCCGGCCCCTCGAAGGCCGTCCGCGTGACCTCCGGTGGCCTGCAGGGCAGCCGCATCGGATTCAAGGGCACCGAAGACCTCGGCAGTGGCCTGTATGCCGACTTCGTGCTCGAAGGCGGGATCAACGCCGACGTCGGCAGCTCGGCCCAGGGTGGCGCGCTGTTCGGCCGGCAGGCCTTCGGCGCCCTGCGCTCGACCTCGCTCGGCACGCTCAGCGCCGGCCGCCAGTACAGCAGCATCTACACGATCTCCAGCGATTTCAGCGCCTTCAGCAACACCAACGTCGGCCCGACGACGGCGGCCCTCGGTGGCTACGCCGGCGGCTACGAGCCGGTGCAAGGCGGCTCGGGCACGGCCACCACGCAGACCAACGCCACCGGCGAAAGCCTCAACGGCGGCCCGGCACGCGTCAACAACTCGGTGCGCTACACGACCCCGACGTTCTCGGGCTTCAAGGCCAGCGCGCTGTACGGCGCCGGCGAAGTCACGGGCGCGACGACCAAGACCCGCCTGTTCGACGGCTCGGTGCGCTACACCGCCAACGGCCTCGACCTGATGCTGGGCATCGTCAGCGACAAGGCCAACGGTGCGACGCCGGCCACCTCCGCCAACGTCAACACGATCCTGATCGGCGCCGGCTACGCCTTCGACGCGTTCCACGTCGAAGGCGGCTACCTCAAGGGCGACGACAAGCGCGCCATCGCCTCGACGCTGCAGCACGACGGCCGTGGCTTCTGGCTCGGCGGCGACTACCGCGTCGGCCAAAGCCTGTTCAAGGCCCAGTGGCTCGACAACAAGATCGACAACAATGCCGTCGGCGCCAAGGACGCGAAGTTGAACGCGTTCGGCCTCGGCTACCAGTTCGACTTTTCGAAGCGCACCGCGCTGTACTCCTCGGCCACGCGCTTCCAGAACACCGGCGACGGCCTGGGCCGCTACAACTCGTCGATCTCGGGCCTGACGACGACGACCGACAAGTCGCTGACCGAAATCGCCGTCGGCGTGCGTCACGCGTTCTGATCCGGCGAAGGGCTGCTCGGGCAGCCTCTTCCCGGTGATTCGCCCGCTCCGGCCTGGCCGCTGCGGGCCTTTTCATTGGCGATTCGCCTAAGATGCCGCTCCCGTTCAACAGGATCCCGAGATGACCCGCGAAGTTCGCATGGAAGGCCTCACGCTGACGGTCGCCGACGTGGCGGCGTCGGCGGACTACTACTGCAACCAGCTCGGCCTGTTCAAGCTCGAGTGGAACGCGGCGCCGCAATTCTCGATGCTGCGGGTGATCGGCGGCACGACGACGCTGGGCCTGCTGTCGTGGACCGAGGCCGAAAAGGAGGGCGCCACGCGCCTAACGCGCTCGCAGGCGCGAGCGGTGCACGTGGAACTGAGCACCGACGACCTGGACGGCCTGTACGCCGACCTGGTCGCCAAGGGCGTCGTCATCGACGTTCCGCCGCACGACGAACCGTGGGAACGCGCGATGACCGCGTTCGACCCGGACGGCTATTCGGTGGAGATGGCGCAAGGGCGCCGCGGCAAGACGGACTAGATGCCGGCGGCCGTGATCTCGGCCGACGCGTGCGCCATCCACATCTTCAGGCGCTGGCGCTCCAGCAGGCCCAGCTTCGGGCCTTCGTTGCTGCCCATCGTGCGGGCGGCCCAGAAGCTGCTGTCGGTGGCGTCGATCTTGCGCAGGACGGCGTCGTGCAGGTGCTTCAGGTGCACCACGCGTGCGCCGAGCGCCTTGGCGCGTTCGAATTGGCCCGAGCGCTCGAGGTTGCCGAAGTCGTCGCCGCGCAACTCGTTGAGCACCAGCACGTACGCCAGCCGGTCCTCGAAGCGATCGATCAGGCGTTCGAGCAGGTCGACGGAGTCGCGTCCGGCGTCCATCACGTGCCAGTAGTGGATCTGCACGCCGGACTCGGCGGCGAGCTCCAGCACGCCGGACTCGTCCATCCAGCGCACCAGCGGGTCGTGCGTCTGTGCGGCGAGGTCGACCAGCACGCGCTGGCCGGCGTGTTCGATCGCGCTCTCGACGATGGCGTCCAGTGCCTCGAAGCGGTCGACCAGTACCGGCGACGCGTAGTCCTTGTAGAAGCGCATCAGCGCGCCATGCGAGCGGTCGGTGTCGAAGCCGGTGAACGCGAGGTTGTGGTCGATGAAGTGCTGCGCGAGCAGGCGCGCGACCACCGACTTGCCGACACCGCCCTTCTCGCCACCGATCAGGTGGATGCGCGAGATCGTCGCGTCCTGCGTGGGCGTGACGGCCACCGCCTGCGTGAGGATGGGAACGGATTCGAACGAGTCGGTGGTGCTCACGGTGCGGGCGGCCGCGCGCGAGCGTGGCATCTGGATTGGGATCGCACCAGTGTACGCACGCGGCGTGCCTGCCGGGGGCTCATCGCAGCGCACCCAAGGGGCTTCGCCGGCTCGTCATGCCGCCATCACCGGATGCGAAGCGTCAGGCGTACGTCACCTCGTATGTCGTGACCTCGAAGCGCTTGAGGGTGTTCTGGCCGAAGGCCATCGTGATGGGCACGTCGCTGGCGTCGCGACCGCGGGCCATCACGATGCGGCCGATGCGCGGCGTGTTGTGGCGCGCGTCGAACGTGTGCCAGCGGTCGCCCAGGAACACCTCGAACCACGCGCTGAAGTCCATCGGATACGGCACGGGCGGGATGCCGATGTCGCCCAGATAGCCGGTGCAGTAGCGCGCGGGGATGTTCATGCAGCGACACAGCGTGATCGCCAGGTGCGTGAAGTCTCGGCACACGCCGGTCTTCTCGCGGAATCCCTCGAGCGCCGTTCGGGTGGCGCGGGCGTTCTGGTAGTCGAAGCGCAGGTGGTTGTGCACGAAGTCGCAGATCGCCTGGACCCGGCCCCAGCCCATCGGCGCCTGCCCGAACTGGGCCCACGCGAACTGCATGAGCTCGCTATCGACTTCGCAGTAGCGGCTGGCGAGCAGGAACTGCAGCGTGCTGACCGGCAGCTCGCACGGATCGTGCTGCCACGCGTCCCAGGTGGTCGGGTCGGGCAGGCCGGAGTCAGCGACGACGGCATCGTTGGTGAAGCGCACCGAGTCGACGCCGACCGGCACGTTGATGCGGCCGCAGTGGTTGCCGAAGTAGTCGATGTAGTTGTCGACCTCGACCGGCGGTGAGGCGCGGAAGTTTTCCGGCGCCTGCAGGTCGCCGTTGCGCGACGGGTGCACGTGAAGCAGGTAGATCAACGCCATGGGAGTGGTGACGCTGAGTTCGATGTCGTAGCCGATCTTGATGAGCATGGGGCCTGCCGTTGGGTTTCACGGCAGTCACAGTGCGGCCGATGAGTGTCATCTTCTTTCACACCACTCACGCTGTCAGTCGGCCTGGGGGCCGATACGGCGTCAGCGTGCACCGACAGGCGCCACTCGGTGGTGCGTGCGCACCGACGTGTGGCGCCAGTGTTCAGGCCGCGTCGAGGCTCGCGATGCCGACCCTGGCCACCTGGGCGTCCTGGTTCGACTTCACGCCGGACACCCCCACCGCGCCGATCACCTGTCCGTCGACGACGATGGGCACGCCTCCTTCGAGCATCGCGGTCAGCGGCACCGACAGGAACGCGTTGCGCCCGGCCTTGATCATTTCCTCGTAGTCGCCCGAGGGCCGGCGGCCCATCGCCGAGGTGCGTGCCTTCTCGGTGGCGATGTAGGCCGACGCTGGTGCCGCGCCGTCCAGGCGCTCGAGCGCCAGGGGATGGCCGCCGTCGTCGACGATCGCGATCGTCACGGCCCACTGGTTGGCTTGCGCCTCGGCGCGGGCACGGTCGAGGATACGGGCGACGTCGTCGCGCGTGAGGACGGGCTTTTGCTTCATGAAGCGGCTCCTGAGGTCGTCGTTTTGTATCAGTGATGCAAGGTGCGCGCCAGCCCGCGCCGAAATCGGTGCCGAGTCACGCAATCGTCACGCCACTGTCGCGCCACCATCATGCACCGGGCCCACGATGACGAACCATGGATCGCCATGCCCACCCCCTCGCCCCGCCGCTCGACGACAACCGGCCGCGCGATGGCGCGTCGATGCGTGTGCGCACGGTCTGGATCTCCGACCTCCACCTGGGCACGCCCGGCTGCCAGGCCGAAGCGCTGCTGGACTTCCTCAAGCAGGTCGACTGTGACCAGCTGTTCCTGGTGGGCGACATCATCGACGGCTGGCAGCTGCGCCGCTCGTGGTACTGGCCGCAAGCCCACAACGACGTGATCCAGAAGCTGCTGCGCAAGGCGCGCAAGGGCACGCGCGTGATCTTCGTGCCGGGCAACCACGACGAGTTCGCCCGCAAGTACGTCGAGCACGAGTTCGGCGGCATCGAGGTGGTGACCGACTGGATGCACGTGACAGCCGACGGCCGCCGCATGTGGGTCACGCACGGCGACCTGTTCGACGGCGTCATCCAGTGCGCGAAGTGGCTGGCCTACGTCGGCGATTCGCTCTACACGTTCATCCTCAAGCTCAACAAGCACTTCAACTCCCTGCGCGCTCGGGCGGGTCTGCCGTACTGGAGCCTGTCGAAATACCTGAAGCAGAAGGTCAAGCGCGCGGTGAGCTACATCGGCGACTTCGAGGTGGCGGTGGCGCGCGAGGCCAAGAAGCGCGGTGCCGACGGCGTCATCTGCGGCCACATCCACCACGCCGAGATGCGCGACATCGACGGCGTGCTGTACTGCAACGACGGCGACTGGGTGGAAAGCCTCACCGCGCTCGTCGAGCACGCCGATGGCCAGCTCGAGATCATCGACTGGTCGAAGCGCGACGTGAGCGGCAAGCCCGCGAGACGCGACGACGCCGAAGTGCCGCAGGCAGGCGTTCGCCGGCCGGAGCTGGCGCTGCTGTCCGAGGTGATGGCTGGCCGTTGAGCCAACGGCCTCGCGTTCGACGCTTCGGCGCCTCAGGCGGCGTGCTGCAACACGCCCGTCACAGGCCGCGCGATCAGCGGCAGCGCATCGACGAACTGGCGCGTGGCCGCCGCCCAGCTGAAGGTCAGCGCGTGCGCGCGAACGCCGTCGCGCGGGAGCGCGAGGGCCGCGAGGCACGCGCGGCGCAGGTCGGCGTCGAGCACGCCGCCGGCCGACGAGCCGACGACGTCGATCGGCCCGGCCACCGGGAATGCCGCCACCGGCGTTCCGCTGGCCATCGCCTCGACCAGCACCAGGCCGAAGGTGTCGGTCAGGCTGGTGAACACCTTGACGTCGGCGCTGCGGAACACGCGCGCCAGCGCCGCGCCCTGCAGCGCGCCGAACCAGCGCGCTTGCGGATACGCGGCCTGCAGCCGGGCCCGCTCGGGGCCGTCGCCGACAACCCACTTCTGGCCGGGCAGGTCCAGCTTGAGGAACGCGTCGACCTGCTTCTCGACCGCGATGCGGCCCACATGCAGGAACACCGGCGCGTCGCCGCGCGGCTCGCGCGGGCCGTCAGGGTTGAACAGCGTGGTGTCGACGCCGCGCGACCACACGCGCGGGGATGCGAAGCCATGCGCGCGCAGGTCGTCGACGATCGCCGGCGTCGCCGCCAGCGTGGCGACGCCGGCGTCGTGGAAGCGGCGCAGGAACGCGTAGCTCATCGACAAGGGGATCGGCAGGCGGGCGCGCAGGTATTGCGGAAAGCGCGTGTGATACGCCGTCGTGAACGGCCAGCCGAGCGCCAGCGCGATCGACCGCGCGTGCAGTCCCAGCGGTCCTTCCGTGGCCAGGTGCAGCGCGTCCGGCGCGATCGCCCGCATGCGCCGCGCCAAGGTGCGGCGGCTCACCAGCGCGAGCCGGATCTCGGCGTATCCGGGACAGGCGATGGAGCGGAACAGGTCGGGCGACAGGATCTCGACGTCATGGCCGAGCGCCAGCAGTTCGCGCACGGTCATCTGCAGGGTTCGCACGACGCCGTTGATCTGCGGTGTCCAGGCGTCCGTGACGATGAGGATCTTCATGCAGGCTCCCGAAGCAACACGCGCAGCGTAAGTCAGGCCCGTGAATCGCCTGTGACAACCGGCTGCCGTGACAGTGGCGCCGGCTTTCGCGCAGAATGGGCTGTTGCCCTGGAGAGCCCCCGATGAGCAGGCATTGCACGCACACGCACCTGATCGCCACCGTCACGCCGAGCGCGCTCGGCTGCGAGGAGTGCCTGAAGACCGGCGACGAGTGGGTGCACCTGCGCTTGTGCCGCATCTGCGGCCACGTGGGCTGCTGCGACGATTCGCCCAACCGCCACGCGACCAGGCACTTCCAAGCGACCCAGCATCCCGTCATCGAAGGCTACGACCCGCCGCAAGGCTGGGGCTGGTGCTTCGTCGACAAGCTGATGCTCGAGTTGCCTGACACTACGCCGCAGAACGGGCCGATCCCGAAGTTCTTCTAGGCGCCTGCCACGACGATCGGCACGCCTGCGGCCTCGCCCTCGGCCAGCATCGCGATGGCGGCCGTCGATGACGGCCCCGATCTCGCGCCCCATCCAGGCCTAGCGCGAGCAGCGCGCCGGCTCGACGGCGGCCGGCGCCGTCAACGCGATCTTGACGGCGTGCCACGAGCCCTCGGCGTGGATGGACTTGTCCAGCGACAGCAGCGCGAGCTTCTTGTGCACCGGCGTCAGTGTCGCGTCGACGCTCTCGTCGACCAGGTTGAGCGAGCCCTGGCCGGCGATCGCGGTGTCCGCGGTCTCGAACACGAAGTGGCGCGGCGTGGCCACCCCGCGCTCCAGCGCCAGCGTCACGGACGCGCACTGCACCGGCACGCGTGCCGACTTGTCGAGCAGCGTGCGCAGCCACTCGCCGCCGTTCAGGCCCAGCTTGGCATCGAGCCGCTTCGACACGCTCGCTCCTTCGGCCAGGGAGAGCTTGACGCTGCCGCTCGCGCTCTCGACGAGCGCGCGCGAGGACTCGCCGCGCGTCTTTACGCTGGCATGCGCGTCGATGGCGCCCGTCAACGCGGCATTGGCGGCGAGCGTCGCCGAGAGTTGCTCGACGCGCAACCCGTGCGCGTCGAGTTCGAGCGACAGCTTGGCGGGTGGTTGCGCGGCGTCGATCTCCAGCGTGCCGGCGACATGGCCGCCGGCCACGCCGATGTCCAGCGACGACAGGCGCAGCACGCCGCCGGCCAGCGTCGCATGACCGCGCAGCGTCTGCGCAAGGCCGCGCTCGGAGCCGGTGAAGCGCGCCTGGCCCAGGTCGATCTCCGCGTCGAACTCGCGCAGGCGGTCGAACGGCAACGGATGCGTCGACAGTGCGTGGTCGGCATCGGGCCGCATCGCGGGCAGTGTCTTTTCGCCAGGCGGCGTCTTGCCGCGCAGCAGCGAGAGGTCGTCGACGTCGATGACCGCGTCGCGCAGCGTCGCGTTGAGCATGCGCCGCGGCGTGTCGGTCTTGGCGTTGCCGCTGAACGCGACGTCGGCCACCAGGGACGTACGGCGTCCCGCGCGCAGTCGCACGTCGGTGCCGCGCCACGTCTCGCCGCTCTTGGTGACGTGGCCCTGGGCGAAGAGCGGGCGCAGGCGCGCGAGCGCTTCGGGCAGGGGCTTGGCGGGGCCGCTGGCCAAGGCGGAGAGCCGGATGTCGCAGTCCAGGTCACCGAGCGCATGCACGTCATTGGACAGGCCCGACGCCTCCAGCGTCAACGCGCCCGAATGCGCCTGGCCTCGCAGCGAGAAGCTCGGCTCGGTGCCGCCGAACGTCAGGACATCGCTGACGTGGAACTGGCCGTCGAACATGTCGTCGCGGATTGTCCCCTTGAAGGCGAGCAGCGTCGTCAAGGGCAGGTCGGGATGGCCGTCGAAGGGCTCGGGCGCCGCCAGCGACGTCGTCGACGCATCGAGCTCCAGGCCAATGCCGCGGTGGATGGTGTGCAACTGGCTGCGCTGGGCGCGCAGCGCGAGCACGCGCACGTGCTGCGGACCGCGGTCGTCGGGGTGCGTGATGCGCCAGTTGCGGATGCCGTCGGCCTGGCGCTCCATGTCCAACTGCGCGTCTTCAAGCTCGATCAGGTCGACGATGACCATGTCGGAGCCGAGGCTGCGCCACGACAGCGTCGCTGCGATGCGACCGGCGCGGATGAATGGCGCCTTCGAAGCCGCCCAGGGCGCGTTCTGGATCGTCAGCCCGCGGAACTCGATCGTCGGGTCAAGTCCGTGGCGCCAGTGCACCTGCAGGTCGTCGAACTCGAAGCTGCGGCCCGAGTGCGACATCACGTAGTGGCGGATCAGCGGCCGGCACCAGTTCCAGTCGAAAGCCCATGCGAACGCGACCAGCGCGATGAGCCCGCCCAGCGCGATCCGGCCCGCGAGCGAGCGCGGACGCAGCCGGCGAGGGGAGGGCGATGGCGGATTCATGCAGCCGCATGGCAGGCGGCGTGCCATGGCCTGCCGATGCGCCAGACAACCCCGGGTCAGGCCGACGACGAAGTCTCTTGACCCGGTTTCGCAAGGCTGCCGATAATTCGCGCTTCGATCACGACAAGCTCAGGCTCATGGACTCACATCCTGCTTGCGTGCCTTCGTCGCCCGCGTCGCAAGCCTGATCGCTGCGCTTGCTTGCAGGGCGGAGAAGGCAGCTCGCCTCTCGCACGCCCGGCAAGGAAGCTTTTCCCAGGGGGCGCCTCATGCCCCGGCGCTTTCTTCCCGGTTCTCCTCATCCGACGCATCGCGTCGTCCATCCGCCAGCGTCCGCAGCGACGCGCGGAGGAGTCTCCCATGAACGTCAAACTCAATGACCGCATCGACGGCCTCGCCAGGCGCCTGGGCCCTGGCCTGATCACCGGCGCCGCCGATGACGATCCGAGCGGCATCGCCACCTACTCGCAGGTCGGCTCGCAGTTCCGCTTCGGCCTCATCTGGACCCTGCTGCTCACCACGCCGCTGATGATCGGCATCCAGATGTTGTCGGCACGCATCGGCTGGGTCACCGGCGAAGGTCTGGCTGCCAACATCGCCAAGATGTGCCCGCGCTGGCTGACCTTGCTGCTGGTGGGCCTGCTGGTGGTGGCCAACACCATCAACATCGCGGCCGACATCGGCGCAATGGGCGAGGGCGTGCGCCTGCTCGCGGGCGGCCACGCGCCGATCTACGTGGTCGGCTTCGGCGTGCTGTCAATCGTCTGCCAGGTGACGTTCTCCTACGAGCGCACGGTACGCGTGCTCAAGTGGCTCACGCTCGGACTGTTCGCCTACGTGGCGGTGATCCTGTCGGTGTCGGTGCCCTGGCGCCGGGTGGTGCTGGAAGGCCTGACGCCGTGGCATTTCATCCCGCCGGGAACGTCGATGAACGACTACGCCTCCATGGTGGTCGCCGTGCTGGGCACCACGATCAGCCCCTACCTGTTCTTCTGGCAGGCTTCGCAGGAGGTGGAGGACAGCGCCCGCCGGCCCGAGGCCGCGGCGTTGCGCCTCCATCCCGAATACGCGGCGGAGCATTTGTCGCGCATCAAGCAGGACACGTCCTTCGGCATGGTGTTTTCCAACGTGATCGCGCTGTGCATCGTCATCGCCACGGCCGTCACGCTCAACCTGCACGGCGTCACCAGCATCCAGACCTCGTCGCAGGCGGCCGAGGCGCTGCGTCCGGTGGCGGGCGAGTTCGCGTTCGCGATCTTCGCCATCGGCATCATCGGCACCGGCTTGCTGGCGGTGCCGGTGCTCGCGGGTTCGGCGGCCTACGCGGTCAGCGAGGCCTTCGGCTGGAAGGCCGGGCTCTCGCGCGGCTTCCACGAGGCGCGCGGCTTCTACGTGATCATCATCGCGGCCACGCTCATCGGCACGTTGATGAGCACGGTGGAGGTCGACCCGATCAAGGCGCTGGTGTGGAGCGCGATCGTCAACGGCGTGATCTCGGTGCCCATCATGGTGGTGATGATGTGGATCGGCCAGTCCAAGGCGCTGATGGGCGATCTCACGATCAGCCTGCGCCACCGCTTCTTCGGCTGGGCCGCGACAGCCGTGATGGGCGCAGCCGTCGCCGGCCTGTTCGTCACCAGCTTGGCAGGCTCCTAGGACGCCATCACGAAGCAGTTGCGGCCGGCTTCCTTGGCTTGGTACAGCGCAACGTCGGCGCGCGCGATGAGCATCTCCACCGACTCGCCTGCGACGCAGGTGGCCACGCCCGCCGACACCGTCACGCGCACGTCGGCCGGCAGCACCGACGTGCTGCTCCAGTCGTGCGCCGCGACTGCGCTGCGGATTCGTTCGACGGCCAGTGACGCGCTTTCTACCGGCGTCGTCACCGGCATCAGCAGCACGAACTCCTCGCCGCCCCAGCGCGCGAAGCGGTCGGTCACGCGCATGTGGGCCTGCACCAGCGTGCAGAAGTCGCGCAGCACCGAGTCGCCCGCGGCATGGCCGAAGCGGTCGTTGATCGACTTGAAGTGGTCGAGATCGAACAGCGCCACCGAGTAGGGCTGCTGCGTGCGGTGCGAGCGTTCGCGCTCGTCGAGCAGGAGTTCCATGAAGTGGCGGCGGTTGAAGGCGCCGGTCAGGTCGTCATGGCTGGCGAGCTCCTGGATGCGCGCCAGCGACCGCGTCAGCTGGCGGTTGCGCTCCGACAGTTGGGTGCGCAGCGTGGCGAACTGCGTGCCGATCAGCGCCAGGCGGCGCACCGCGAGGAAGAAGAACAGCCACAACAGCGTGATGTTGACGTCGTTCAGCGCCGGATAGGCGAAGCGGTCGCGGCCGATCCACAGCGCGAGCGCGGTCGTCGCGCCGAAGCCCAGCCAGGTCCAGCGGAACTGGTTCGGCGTGAAGCCCAGCATGGCGTAGTTGAACGAGACGAGGCTCGACGCCAGGAAGATCATCCACAGCGGGGGCGCCGCGACGATGAAGACCAGCTGGATGACGTAGTTGCACATCAGCTGCGCCCACAGCAGCCATCGATCTGGAAAGCGCAGGTTCCAGCCGCGGTGAACTGCCAGGTGGAAGAAGCCGGTGCTGCCTGCGCTCAGCAGGAAGAAGGCGATGGCGACGTTCCAGGTGGTGGTGGCGTTCCACGCGAACAGGCCGATCAGCGAGGACTGCAGCAACGAACTGGCCACCGTCATGGCGGTCGTCTGCTTGCGTTGCTCCTGGAGTTGCTGTTGCTTCGGTTTCATGGGGAGTGACGCAACTCCCTGGTTGCGGAGCGGGTTCGGCGCGAGCATACGGGAAGCGCCTCTCGTTGCCTGTGCTCGGAAACGCCACGTGACCGGGTGGCGACAGCAGATTCCATGCTGCTTGTAGTGTTATTTCCAGCGTGTTGGCTCGTGCCCTGGGCCCTGGAATGAAGCGTGCCAAGCCCATGTCCCGACAGCAGTGCGGGGCAGTCGTTTGGTGCCACCATCCCCCCATGCTGGACACCCCCGCCACCCGTTCGTTCGCCGCCCGCCTGGGCCTCGAGTTGCCGCTCGTCCAGGCGCCCATGGCCGGGTTCCAGGGCGCGGCCATGGCGGCGGCCGTGTCGGGTGCCGGCGCCCTCGGCTCGCTGCCGGGCGCCGCGATGACACCCCAGGCCTTGCGCGATGCGGTCGGCGAGTTGCGGCGCGCCGGCGGCTTGCCGGTCAACCTCAACTTCTTCTGCCACGCCGCGCCCCCGGTCGACCCCGCGCGCGAAACCGCGTGGCGCGAGGCGTTGCGGCCGTACTACGAGGAGCTGGGCCTGTCGTTCTCCGCGATCGCGACTGGCTCGGGCCGGCTGCCGTTCGGCGACGAAGCGGCCGACGTGATCGAGGCGCTGCGCCCCGAGGTCGTCAGCTTTCATTTTGGCCTCCCGCCCGCGCCCCTGCTCGAGCGCGTGAGGCGCGCGGGTGCGCAGGTGTGGTCGTCGGCGACGACGGTGGCCGAGGCGCAGTGGCTGGCCGCGCACGGCGTCGACGCGATCATCGCCCAAGGTCTGGAGGCGGGTGGCCACCGGGGCACGTTCCTGCCCGAGGGCCAGCACGTCGACCTCGGTACGCAACTGCGCACGCTGGCGTTGTCGACGGCGATCCTGCAGGCGGTGCGCGTGCCGGTGATCGCGGCCGGCGGCATCGTCGACACGGCCGGCATCGACGGCGCCTTGCGCCTGGGCGCCAGCGCCGTGCAACTGGGCACCGCCTTCCTGCTGTGCACCGAAGCGACCACCAGCGCCGTCCACCGCGTCGCGTTGCAGGGCGACGAGGCGCGGCACACGGCGCTGACCAATCTCTTCAGCGGACGGCCGGCGCGCGGCATCGTCAACCGGTTGATGCGCGAGCTGGGCCCGATCAGCACGCTGCCGCCGGTGTTCCCGTCGGCCGTCAACGCGATCGCGCCACTGCGAGCCGCCGCGGAGCAGGCCGGACGCGGCGACTTCTCGCCGCTGTGGGCCGGGCAGGACGTCAGTGGCTGCCGGGCGATCCCCGCCGCGCAGCTTGTGCGAGAGCTGGCCGCAAAGGCCTAATCGCCCTGCACCAGGCTGAGGAACGCGGCTGGCAGCAGCGCGCCCGCGGTGGTCACGACCAGGCTGCCGTCCAGCGCGTCGCTGGCCACCGGTGCGTCGGCGTCGGCGAACTCGCGGATGACCTGGCGGCAGGCGCCGCACGGCGTGATCGGATGCAGCTTCGCGGCCGTGACGCCGACGGCCAGGATGCGCTTCGCACCGGCCGCGACGGCCACGCCGATCGCGACGCGCTCGGCGCAGTTGGTCAGTCCGTACGACGCGTTCTCCACGTTGACGCCCAGATGCACGCGGCCCTGATCGTCGAGCACGGCGGCGGCGACGCGGAAGTCGGAGTAGGGCGCGTGCGCGTGGGGCAGCACGGCGCGGGCGCGCTCGACCAGGTCAGCCAGCACCGCCTCGCTGATGGGCATGGAAACGGCGCTCAGGATGCGAGACCCGAACTGCGCACCGCCTGCTCGAAGGACTCGGCCAGCTCCTTCGGTGCCGCGTCGAGCAGCGCGCGGGCGTGCGCCAGCAGGCCCGTGGCACCGACGGCGCGATAGACGAACTGAACCATGTCGTCGTGGCGTTCGGCGATGTCGGTGCCGGTGGCGTGGGGGTCAATCGTCATGCAGCGGTTCTCCCATGTTGGCCAGGGCCAGCGATTGGCGGATCTTCTCCGTCGAGGCCCACAGCGTGAAGACCAGCGCCTTCAGCGTCGGGTCATCCGCAGTCTGCAACAAGGGCGGAACGCTGTCGAGCCCGTCGAGATTGAGCACGCCGACGACGTCGCGTGCCACCGTGAGTTCGTTGCGCGTGACGAGGCGGCCGATCGGCAGCGACAACACCCACTGCAGCCGCGGATTGAGCTTGGCCTGCTCGGGGCCAGGCAGCACGCCGGCCGTCCACCCGGTGCCGAAGCGACGGATCGAGAACGGCGTGCCGTCGGTGAACGCGCGGCCGGTGCTGCCGTGGTCGAGCTCGAGCTCGATGTCGTGCTCGGGCGCCCAGGTCATGTTGTCCCAGGCACCGGGGATCATGCGCAGCGCGTTGGCGTTCGGCACGAAGATGTTGGCGCGCACCAGCGCCACGTCGACGCCCAGCCGGGAGGCCGCGAGCGCGCGGATCTGCTGCACCAGCATGCGCACGCGGCGCAGGTGGTCGGGCGGCAGGCGGGGGAACGCGATGAAGCGCGCCCACTTGTCGTAGTTGGCGATGTTGAGCACCTCGCTGTGGCCACCCGCGATCTGGTGCTGGTGGACGCCGGGGCAGCCTGTGTTGAAGCCGAGTGCGCCGCTCGCGCCCGCGCGGGGCGCGAGCGGGCCTGCCAGGCGCGCGAACAACGCTGCGGCGCGCACCACCCAGTCGCCAGTGGCGCTCTCGTTGCGCACGGCCTGGATCCAGCGCTTGCGCAGCAGCGCCGAGCCCCAGGGGAAATCGCGCCGCACGATGCTGCCGGTGAGCACGACGCGGTCGAAGCGGATGTTGCCGTTCTCGGCCTCGAGCACCTCGAGCGCGAGCCAGGTGCCGAAGCTGTGAGCGATCAGGCTGACGCGCTTCGTGCCGGTGCGATCCATCAGGTCGCGCAACTCGGTGCGCAGCCACTGGACGCGGTTCGCGCGCGTCCACGGCATCAGGAACGACAGCACGCCGAAAAAGCCGTAGTCGAGGTGGTAGGGAATCAACCCGTGGCGGGCCAGGTAAGGCGTGATCTGCTTCTGCCACTGTCCGCGCGTGCGGATCCCGTGCAGCGTCACGACGATCTTGAGGGGCACTTCATCTCTCCCGCCGCCCCGCGTCTTTCGGAACTGCCAAAAGAAAAGTGCGAGCCGTAGACCGCACTTTGAAGGTTCACTCGCTCACTGCGTGAGGCGCCGCCGGGGCGCCGCGCCTACTGCTGCGCGGGCACAGGATAGGCGGCCGGGTAGGCGTTGGGCGCCGTGCTGCCGGTGGTGACGGGCGGCGCGTGCATCACGCGCGTGCGGCCGCCGGTGGTAACCAGGATGACCGGGTCGCCAGCGACGAACTGGTCGCCGGACACGCCCTGCACGACGGCGCGGCGATCGCCGTTCCTGAGCTGCATCAGGATCTCGAAGGCTTGCTGTTGCGTGGCGTCGCGCTCGACGGCATTGCCGATCAGTCCGCCGACGATCATGCCAGCGATGCCGACGATGCCACCCGTGCGCGGTCCGCCGACGTTGGAGCCGGCGATGCCGCCGACCACGGCGCCGCTGACGGTGCCGATGCCCGTGTCGCGGCCCTGCAGCGTGACGGGGCGCACCGACAGCACGGTCGCGTCCTGAACAGTGGACATGCGCTGGGCGTCGTAGGCGCTCACGGTGTTGGGATTGGCGACGACGCAGCCGGCCAGGGAACCGATGCTGGCGACGGCCGCGATCAGGACGATTTGCTTGAACATGAGGTTTCTCCGGGAATAGCCCGCCAACGCCGGCAAGTCGCACTGCGTTGACAGTCTTCAGATGCCTGCACTCTGCAGCAAAGCAATTGCCCGAGGTGGCAGCAGTGGGTAAAGAAGTGTGGCGGCTACAGGCCGCGGTCAGCCGTGCAGGCGGCTGCTGCGCGGCACGCTGGCCAGCAGGAACTCCATCTGGTCGGTCAGGATGCGCCTGCCACGCAGGATCATGTCCTCGTGCAGGCTGGGGACATACGGCAGGTACATCAGCGTCATGTTCGCCTCCTCGGGCATGCGGTTGCCCTTGCGGCCGTTGCACGAGCGGCAGGCGGTGATGCAGTTCATCCAGGTGTCGAGGCCGCGACGCGACACCGGGATGATGTGCTCGCGGGTGAGTTCCTCGCTGACGAAGCGCCCGGCGCAGTAGGCGCAGACGTGGCGATCGCGTGCGAACAGCTTGCCATTGGTGAGCGCCGGCGTGTGGCGCCAGGCGCGCGAGGGGATAGAGCCCCGCACCGCGATGATCGAGTGCACCTCGATGCGCGATTGCAGGCCGGTGGTGCGCTGCGTGCCGCCGCGCATCACGTGGCACGGGTCACCCAGGGTCCACGCGACGCAGTCGCAGGCATAGAGCACTGCGGCCTCCTTGACCGTCATCCAGGCTTGTGGCCTTCCCGACACGTCCAGCTGCAGAACATCCATTCCGGGGCGCTCCTTCGAACTGCAGCATACAACTACTGGATGAAACCTCAACTGGTCGGAGACCCAGCGTGTTGCAGGCCTGCCATCGCGCTCGACCGCGCAGCGCGCGAATCTCCGAATTGCCGACGGGTTCAGCGTTAACCACTATGGAAATCGCACGATCGTGCTATTTTTGTCGGTTTTGTGACCGAGCTGCGGGTTTTCTAGGAGCCAGACCCTAAAAAAAGTGGTCGACGGCATTGGCGTTGGGCCCGGTCCTATGCAAAATAGCACGACCGTTCGATTTCTTGGTTCAGCCGGCGCGCCCGACTGCCGAAGATCCCGACAGGCACTCAACGCACTCCGGTTCGCCCCGGCAGACTCCGTGAACGACGCTTCCGCTCTTCGCCGCCCGCCTCGTCCCCTGCAAAAGGGTCTGCAGACGCGCGCCACGATCATCGAGGCGGCGCTGGGCCTGGCGGCCAACAAGGGCCTCGAGGGCTTGTCCATCGGCCTGCTGGCCGAAGTGACGGGCATGAGCAAATCCGGTGTCTTCGCGCATTTCGGTTCGCGCGAGGAGCTCCAGATCTCGGTGATCCGAGACTATCACGTCAAGTTCGAGGAAGAGGTCTTTCTTCCCGCCATCCGCGAGACGCGCGGCCTGCCGCGCCTGCGCGCGATGTTCGAGCGCTGGGTGCGCCGCGTCTCGTTCGAGATCGACTCCGGCTGCATCTACATCAGCGGCGCCGTCGAGTTCGACGACCGGCCGGGCCCGGTGCGCGACGCGCTGGCCACGATGGTGCAGACCTGGCAGGACGCACTGACCCGTTCCATCCAGTTGGCGATCGACGAAGGCCACCTGTCCGGCGAGACCTCGCCCGAGCAACTGATGTTCGAGATCCACGGCCTGATCCTCGCGCTGCACCACGACGCGCGTTTCCTGCGCAACCCCGGCAGCGTCGAGCGCGCGCGCCTGGGCTTCGAGCGCCTGCTCGCGCATTCGCTGTCTGGCGCGACATCCATCGCCGCGCCCGAAGCCACCGCTACCCGTTCGAAAGAGGCGCGCACGGCGCGCCGCTGATCGACCTCCCTCCGCTTTCCATTTCGACCCGTCTCCAGGAGTTCTCCCATGCCCCAATACAACCCTCCGATCCGCGACATGCAGTTCGTGCTGCATGAAGTCCTGAACGTTGCGGACGAACTGAAGGCGTTGCCCCAGCATGCGGAGACCGACGTCGACACCATCAACGCCGTGCTCGAGGAAGGCGGCAAGTTCGCCAAGGAAGTGATCTTTCCGCTGAACCTGAGCGGCGACGCCGAGGGCTGCACGCTCGACAAGGCGACGCACGAAGTGACCCCGCCCAATGGCTTCAAGGCGGCCTACAAGACCTTCGTAGAAGGCGGTTGGGCGGCGCTGTCGTGCGACACCGAATTCGGCGGCCAGGGCCTGCCGGTCGCGCTGAACCAGTGCTTCTACGAGATGCTCAACAGCGGCAACCAGGCGTGGACCATGTACCCGGGCCTGTCGCACGGCGCGTACGAAGCACTGAAGGCGCACGGCACCGCAGAGCAGAAGGCGATGTACCTGCCCAAGCTGACGTCGGGCGAATGGACCGGCACGATGTGCCTGACCGAGTCGCATTGCGGCACCGACCTCGGCATGCTGCGCTCCAAGGCCGAGCCGCAGGCCGACGGCACGTACAAGATCACCGGCGCCAAGATCTTCATCTCGGCCGGCGAGCACGACCTGGTCGACAACATCCTCCACCTGGTGCTCGCGCGCCTGCCGGACGCGCCCGCGGGCTCGAAGGGCATCTCGCTGTTCGTCGTGCCCAAGTTCAACGTCAATGCCGACGGCTCGCTGGGCACGCGCAACCCGGTCTTCTGCGCCGGTCTCGAACACAAGATGGGCATCCACGGCAACGCCACCTGCCAGATGGTGCTCGAAGGCGCCGTCGGCACGATGGTGGGCGAGCCCAACAAGGGCCTGGCCGCGATGTTCGTGATGATGAACGCCGCCCGCCTGGGCGTGGGCGTGCAGTCGCTCGGCCTGACCGAAGTGGCCTACCAGAACGCCGTGGCCTACGCCAAGGACCGCCTGCAGATGCGCGCGCTCTCGGGCCCGAAGGCGCCGGACAAGCCGGCCGACCCGATCATCGTGCACCCGGACGTGCGCAAGATGTTGATGACGGCCCGTGCCTACGCCGAAGGCGGCCGCGCGCTGGCCATCCATACCGCGCTGCTGATCGACAAGGAGCTGCACCACCCCGACGCCGACGTCCGCAAGGAATGCGCCGACGAAGTGGCGCTGCTGACGCCGATCGTCAAGGCCTTCATGACCGACAACGGCTGGATCGCCACGTCGCACTGCATGCAGGTGTACGGCGGCCACGGCTTCATCCACGAGTGGGGCATGGAGCAGTATGTGCGCGACGCGCGCATCAACATGATCTACGAGGGCACCAACACGATCCAGTCGCTCGACCTGCTGGGCCGCAAGGTGCTGGGCGACAACGGCGCCAAGCTCAAGAAGTTCGGCAAGAAGATCGCCCAGTTCGTCGAGGACGAAGGCATCAGCGAAGAGATGCAGGAATTCGTGAATCCGCTGGCCGAACTGGGCGACAAGGTCACGAAGCTGACGACCGAGATCGGCATGAAGGCGTTCCAGAACCCCGACGAAGTCGGCGCCGCCGCTGTCGACTACCTGCGCGTCTGCGGCCACCTCGTGTTCGCGTACTTCTTCGCCCGCATGGCCAAGGTCGCGCTGGAGAAAAAGAACTCCGGTGACACGTTCTACACGGCCAAGCTGACGACGGCGCGCTTCTATTTCGCCAAGCTGCTGCCGGAGACGGCCGGCCTGATCCGCACCTGCCGCACCGGCCTGGCGCCGCTGATGGAGATGGACGAAGCGCTGTTCTAGGAATGACTGCCCCGCTCGCGCTCACTGCCCCCGAGGGGCTCGCCGGCTTTGTCCGGAGCGGCCGAGCACGCGCAGGCGGGGATAGGTCGTCCTAAGTAGAAACCGCGGGCTCGTTAGTCCCGCGTCTGACACCGGTTCGAAGAAATCGGAGCGATCATTGCAGGACGGCCCGTGCCGTTTCAACAATCCTTTGGAGACCGAATTGAAAAAAGCAGCAGTTGCCTTCGTCCTCGCCACCGCCAGCGTTCTCGCGATGGCGCAAGCCACGCCGGCCGGCCTCTGGAAGACCATCGACGACGACGGCAAGACCGAGAAGTCGCTGGTGCGCATCACCAACACCGGCGGCGTCTACAGCGGCAAGGTCGAGAAGATCAACGACCCGGCCAAGGCCGAAGAGAAGTGCGTCAAGTGCGACGACGAGCGCAAGGACAAGCCCATCGTCGGCATGACCATCATCTGGGAAGTGCGCCAGGACGCGGAAGACGCGGGCCTGTTCGCTGGCGGCCAGATCCTGGACCCCGCCAAGGGCAGCTCCTACAAGGTGCGCCTGAAGCCGATCGACGGCGGCAAGAAGCTGGAAGTGCGCGGCTACATCGGTTCACCGATGTTCGGTCGCACGCAAACCTGGGTTCGCGCCGAGTAAGAAGCAAGAAACCGGGGCAGGGTGGCGGCAGTCCGCCCTCCCCGTTCACCCTCTGGAGAAATACAAGTGAGTCGATTCCAAGTTCGCAAGGTGGCCGTGCTCGGCGCCGGCGTGATGGGCGCGCAGATCGCCGCCCATCTGGTCAACGTCAAGGTGCCGGTCGTGCTGTTCGACCTGCCCGCCAAGTCAGGCCCCAGGAACGGGATCGTCACGAAGGCCGTCGACGGCCTGAAGAAGCTCAAGCCCGCGCCCCTGGGCGTGGCCGATGACGCGGTGCTGATCCAGCAGGCCAACTACGAGACCGACCTCGAACTGCTGCGCGACTGCGACCTGATCATCGAAGCCATCGCCGAGCGCATGGACTGGAAGCTGGACCTGTACACCAAGGTCGCGCCGTTCATCGCGCCGCACGCGATCGTCGCGTCCAACACCTCCGGCCTGTCGATCACGAAGCTGTCGGAAGTGCTGCCGCAAGAGATCAAGCCGCGCTTCTGCGGCATCCACTTCTTCAACCCGCCGCGCTACATGAGCCTGGTGGAGCTGATCCCCACGCCCACCACGCAGCCGTTGATCCTCGACCAGCTCGAGAGCTTCGTCACCACGGCGCTCGGCAAGGGCATCGTGCGCGCGAAGGACACCCCCAATTTCGTGGCCAACCGCGTCGGCATCGCCGGCATGCTGGCCACCATCATCGAAGCCGAGAAGTTCGGCCTCAGCGTCGACCTCGTCGACGACCTGACCGGCAAGAAGCTCGGTCGCGCCAGCTCGGGCACGTTCCGCACCGCGGACGTCGTCGGCCTGGACACGATGGCCCACGTCATCAAGACGCTGCAGGACAACCTCGCCGCCGACCCGTTCTTCCCGACCTACACGACGCCCGCCGTCGTCGCCCGCCTGATCGAACAGGGCGCGCTGGGCCAGAAGACCGGTGCCGGCTTCTACAAGAAGGTCGGACGCGAGATCCAGCGTCTGGACCCCGCCAGCGGCACCTACGTGGCCGGCGGCGCCAAGGCCGACACCATCGTCGACCGCATCCTCAAGAAGCCCGCTGCCGAGCGCCTGAAGCTGCTGCGCGAATCCACCAACCCGCAAGCGCAGTTCCTGTGGGCGATCCTGCGCGACGGCTTCCACTACTCCGCCGTGCACCTGGTCGACGTGGCCGACTCCGCGCGCGAGATCGACTTCGCGATGCGCTGGGGCTTCGGCATGAAACAAGGCCCGTTCGAGCTGTGGCAGGACGCCGGCTGGAAGCAGGTCGCCGGCTGGATCAAGGAAGACATCGACGCCGGCAAGGCGCTGTCGACCGCGCCGCTGCCCGACTGGGTGTTCGACGGCCGCGACGGCGTGCACACCCCCGAAGGCTCGTGGAGCGCCGCGCAGGCCAAGTACCTGCCGGTGTCGACGCTGGACGTCTACAAACGCCAGCCGTTCCCGGAAACCGTTCTCGGCGCCGGTGCGGTCAACGCGCTGAAGGCAGGCACGGAAGAATTCAAGAACGACGAAGTGCGTGTCTGGACGCTGGACGGCGAGGTGCTGATCGCCAGCATCACCGCCAAGCTGCACCTGATCTCGCCGACGGTCACCGAAGGCCTGCTGAAGGCGGTCGAGATCGCCGAGCAGAAGTACAAGGGCCTGGTGATCTGGTCGCCGGACGAGATGTTCTCCGCTGGCGCCAATCTCGAGGCGCTGATGCCCGTCTTCATGAAGATGGGCGCCAAGGGCATCGCTCCGGAAGAGAAGAAGCTGCAGGACATGATGCTGCGCCTGCGCTACTCCACGGTGCCGGTGGTCTCTGCGATCCGCGGCATCGCGCTCGGTGGCGGCTGCGAACTGGCCATCTACTCGTCGGCGCGGGTCGCCGCGATGGAAAGCTACATGGGCCTGGTGGAAGTCGGCGTCGGCCTGGTGCCGGGCGGTGGCGGACTGACCTACGTGGCGCGTCGCGCGGCCGAGAACGCCGCCAAGGCGCCGGGCTCCGACCTGCTGGCATTCCTCAAGGACGGCGTCGTCGCCGCGGCCTCGGCCACGGTGGGCACCAGCGCGCTCGAGTCGCGCAAGATCGGCTACCTGCTGGACTCCGACATCATCGTCGCGCACAAGGACGAACTGCTCTACGTCGCCTCGGCGCAGGCCAAGGCGATGTACGAGACGGGCTACCGGCCGCCGGTCAAGCGCCTGATCCCCGTTGCTGGCCGCTCCGGCATCGCCACGATCAAGGCGTCGCTGGTCGCGATGCGCGATGGCGGCTTCATCAGCCAGCACGACTTCTTCATCGGCGGCCTGATCGCCGACGTCTGCTGCGGCGGCGAAGTCGATGCCGGCACGCTGGTGACCGAGGAATACCTGATGGCGCTCGAGCGCAAGCACTTCTGCGCGCTCCTGGAGCACCCGAAGTCGCAAGAACGAATCATGGGCATGCTCCAAACGGGCAAGCCGGTTCGCAACTGATTGGACACAGCAACATGAGCAAGCAACTTTCCGACGCCTACATCGTCGCAGCCACCCGCGCGCCGATCGGCAAGTCCGGTCGCGGCATGTTCCGCAACACGCGACCCGACGACCTGCTCGTCGCCGTCATCCAGGCCGCGCTGGCCCAGGTGCCCACGCTGGACCCCGCCGCCATCGAAGACGCGATCGTCGGCTGCGCGATGCCCGAAGGCGAGCAGGGCCTGAACTTCGCGCGCACCAGCGTGCTGCTGGCCGGCCTGCCCAACTCCGTGGGCGGCATCACGGTGAACCGTTTCTGCGCGTCCGGCCTGTCGGCCGTGCAGATGGCGGCCGACCGCATCCGCGTCGGCGAAGCCGACGTGATGATCGCCGCCGGCGCCGAGAGCATGAGCATGGTGCCGATGAGCGGCAACAAGCCCTCGTTCAACCCGCACGTGTTCGACAAGGACGAGAACATCGGCATCGCCTACGGCATGGGCCTGACCGCGGAGAAGGTCGCCGACAAGTGGAAGGTCTCGCGCGAAGCGCAGGACGCGTTCGCGCTGGCCTCGCACCAGAAGGCCCTCAAGGCGATCGCCGACGGCCAGTTCAAGGACGAGATCACGCCGGTCGAGGTCTTCACCCGCACGCCGGACCTGGCCACGGGCGAGATCACCGTCACCAGCCGCATGGTCGACACCGACGAGGGCCCGCGTCCCGACACGTCGCTCGAAGGCCTGGCCAAGCTCAAGGCCGTCTTCGCCGCCAAGGGCAGCGTCACCGCCGGCAACAGCTCGCAGACCAGCGACGGCGCCGGCTGCCTGATCCTGTGCAGCGAGAAGGCCCTCAAGCAGTTCGGCCTGACGCCGCTGGCGCGTTTCGTGAGCTTCGCGTCCAAGGGCGTGCCGCCCGAGATCATGGGCATCGGCCCGATCGAGGCGATCCCCGCCGCGCTCAAGTCCGCCGGCCTCAACATCTCGCAGCTCGACTGGATCGAACTGAACGAAGCCTTCGCCGCCCAGGCGCTGGCCGTGATCGAGACCGTCGGCCTCGATGCCACGAAGGTGAACCCGATGGGCGGCGCGATCGCCCTCGGCCACCCGCTGGGCGCGACCGGCGCGATCCGCTCCGCCACCGTCGTGCACGCACTGCGTCGCAACAACCTGAAGTACGGCATGGTCACCATGTGCGTCGGCACGGGCCAGGGCGCGGCAGGTATTTTCGAACGCCTCTGATCGAGGGGTTCGCCGACGGCGGCAGGAAGTCTCGAATCGCTATCCGCGGTTCGTCGGCCCTGTCGCCGTTTTCACGTCCGCGCCACGCAATGGCGGACAATCCAGTCCAGATTCAACGAGGTTCAGCATGAGCATCCGCACCGTCAACACGAACGGCGTCGCCGTCATCGAGATCGCGCGTCCCGAGAAGAAGAACGCGCTGACGCAGGCGATGTACACCGCCATGACCGAGGCGATCCTCGCGGCCGATGCGGACGCCACCATCCGCGCGCTGCTGATCACCGGCCAGCCGGGCATCTTCACGTCGGGCAACGACCTCGAGGACTTCATGCAGCGCCCGCCGCAGGGCGAGGATTCGCCGGTGTTCCAGTTCATGAAGGCGCTGGCCGAGTGCGGCAAGCCCGTCGTGGCGGCCGTCACCGGCGGGGCGATCGGCATCGGCACGACGATGCTGCTGCACTGCGACCTGGTCTACGTCAGCGACGAAGCGCGCCTGGCGATGCCGTTCGTCACCTTGGGCCTGGTGCCCGAGTACGCGTCCAGCCTGCTGATCCCGCAACGCGTGGGCAACGCCAAGGCCACCGAGCTGCTGTTGCTGGGCGAGCCGTTCAATGGCCAGAGCGCCGTCGAGATGGGCATCGCCAACGCGGTGCTGCCGGCCGCCGAGGTGGTCAACCACGCACGCCGCATGGCCGAGCGCTTCAACGCGTTGCCGCCGGGCGCGGTGCGCGAGAGCAAGGCGCTGATGCGCCGGGGCCAGCAAGCACTGGTCAAGGAAACGATAGCGGTCGAGGCCGGCGTCTTCGGCAAGCGCCTGCGCAGCCCCGAGGCGATGGAGGCGTTCCAGGCTTTCTTCCAGAAGCGCAAGCCGGACTTTTCCAAATTCTGAGATGACTGCCGCCATCGTCGCTGCGTTCTCTGCCCCCCGAGTGGGTGCTTGGCGCCTTCGGGCGGCCGGGCGGCGCTGAGATGACTTCCGAGCTCACGCTCGAACCCCGCGAAGGCGGAGACGCGCGCCCGTTGCCGGTGCCGTCGCGACTTGCGACGCTCGCGTCCAAGCTCGTGCTCTTTCCGTTGCTGATCGCGCAGGGCAAGCAGGTGCGCTCCGTCGCGTTGAAGTTGCCCGAGGCCGCCGGCGAACGCCAAGGCGTCGCGGGCGCCGGGCGGGTCGGATTGCGGGTGCTGATCGTTGGCGATTCGTCGGCCGCCGGCGTCGGCGTCGGCACGCAGGACGAGGCTTTCGCCGGCCAGCTGGCGCAGGCGCTCGCCGAGCGCACCGGCGCAGCCGTCGGCTGGCAACTTGTCGCCACGAGCGGCCACACCGCCGCGGACGCTGCTCGCGCGCTCACGGGCGCTGCGCTCGCGCCGGCCGACCTGCTGGTGACTGCGCTTGGCGTCAACGACGTCGTCAGCCAGACGCGACCCGCGGCTTTCCTGAAGGCCCTCGACGAGATCCACGCGCTCGCGATCACGCGCGCGCAGGTGACGCATTCCTGGCATTGCGGGCTGCCCCCGATGGCCACGTTCCCGTTGCTGCCGCAGCCGTTGCGCTGGATCCTCGGGCGCGACGCCGCGCACCTGGACAACGCGTTGGTGAACCATCTTGCAGGCCAGACGGCGCGCCTGCACTTGCCGCTGCCCGAGGCGCCGCACGTGCCCGGCAAGAACGATTCGACGCCCGAGGGCTGGATGGCGCGCGACGGCTTCCATCCGGGGCTGCTGGGCTACCGGCAGTGGGGCCGGCAGGTGGCCGAGGCGATCGGCTGATGACAGGACCGCCGGCGCCGCGGCCGCGCCTCAGCGCGGGATCTGGCGCGGCTTGCCGTCCTTGTCGATCGCCACGTAGGTCAGGTTGGCCTCGGTGACCTTGACCACCTGGATGTCCGCCGGATTGCGCTCGGCGTAGACCTCCACGCGAACGGTGATCGACGTGTTGCCGACGCGTTCGACCGTCGCGTAGAAGCTCAGCAGGTCGCCCACGGACACCGGCTGCTTGAACACGAACTGGTTCACCGCGACGGTGGTCACACGGCCCTTGGCGATGCGCACCGGCAGCACGGAGCCCGCCAGGTCGACCTGCGCCATGATCCAGCCGCCGAAGATGTCGCCGTTGAAGTTGGCGTCCGACGGCATCGGGATCACGCGCAGCGCGAGCTCCTTGTCGGCTGGCAGGGTGGTCGGTGCGTTCGCGGCGGCTTGCAGTTCGTCGGGGGTCATCGGGGCTTCATCCTGGTGTCGAGCTCGTGCTTGATTGTGCTTGAAGGGGTTTACCCTGTGTTCCGATTTGTGGCGGCGATTCTTGATATGGTCCCCGGCGCCCCACCTTCGACCCCTCATGCACCCGAATCCTCCCGCCGCCGCCCGAGACACCACCCCATCCACCGAGCCGCGCAGCGACTGGTACACCCTCAAGCGGCTGATGCCCTACTTCTGGGAGTACCGCGTTCGCATGGTGTTCGCGCTGCTGTTCCTCATCAGCGCCAAGGTGGCGAGCGTCAGCGTGCCGCTGCTGCTCAAGCGCCTGGTCGACGCGCTCAACATCACCACCACCGACCCGCGCGCGCTGCTGGTGGTGCCGCTGGGCCTGCTGCTGGGCTACGCCAGCCTGCGCCTGGCGATGACGCTGTTCACCGAGCTGCGCGAGATCGTGTTCGCACGCGCCACCTTCGGCGCCGCCAAGCGCGTGGCGCTGGAGACCTTCGAGCACCTCAACGCGTTGTCCCTGCGCTTCCACCTCGAGCGCCAGACGGGCGGCCTGACGCGCGACATCGAACGCGGCACGCGGGCGCTGCAGACGCTGGTGTCGTACTCCCTGTACACGATCGTCCCGACGCTGGTGGAGCTGAGCTTCGTGCTGGTGCTGCTGGGCCACAAGTTCGACATGGGCTATGTGTGGATCACGCTCAGCGCGCTGGTGTTGTACGGCGTGTTCACCATCACGGTCACCGAGTGGCGCACCAAGTACCGCAAGGCGATGAACGAACTCGACTCGAAGGCCAACACCAAGGCCATCGACGCGCTGCTGAACTTCGAGACGGTCAAGTACTTCAACAACGAGCAGTTCGAGTCGGCGCGCTACGAGACCGGCCTCGAGGCCTACCGCGCGGCACAGATGAAGTCGCAGGCCACGCTGTCGATGCTCAACACCGGCCAGCAGTTGATCATCGCCGCCAGCCTCGTCGCCCTGCTTTGGCGCGCCACCGGCGGCGTCATCGCCCACTCGATGACGCTGGGCGACTTCGTGATGGTCAACGCGCTGCTGATCCAGCTGTACGTGCCACTGAACTTCCTGGGCGTGCTGTACCGCGAGGTCAAGCAGGGCCTGACCGACCTGGAGCGCATGTTCGCGCTGCTCGAGAAGGATCGCGAGATCGCCGACGCGCCCGACGCCACCGTGCTGCAGATCGGCGGCGGCGACGGGCAGGCACCGCCCATCGCCTCCGGCGAGGCGCCGCGGCGCCTCGCCGGAGGCGCGGTGCGTTTCGAGAACGTGAGCTTCGCGTACGACCCGGCGCGTCCGATCCTTCACGACGTCAGCTTCGAGATCCCCGCCGGCAAGACAGTGGCAGTTGTCGGCCCCAGCGGCGCGGGCAAGAGCACGCTGGCGCGGCTGCTCTACCGCTTCTACGACGTCACCGGCGGCGCGATCCGCATCGACGGCCAGGACCTGCGCCAGATCACCCAGAACAGCCTGCGCAAGGCGATCGGCCTCGTGCCGCAGGACACGGTGCTGTTCAACGACACCGTCGCCTACAACATCGCGTACGGCCGCCCCGGGGCGTCGCAGGCCGAGATCGAGGGCGCCGCGCGCGCGGCCCGCATCCATGACTTCATCTCGGCCACGCCACTGGGCTACGCCACGATGGTGGGCGAGCGCGGCCTCAAGCTGTCCGGCGGCGAGAAGCAGCGCGTCGCGATCGCGCGCACGCTGCTCAAGAACCCGCCGCTGATGATCTTCGACGAGGCCACCTCGGCGCTCGACTCGGCCAACGAGCGCGCGATCCAGGCCGAGCTGTCGCAGGCCGCGCAGGGCCGCACGACGCTGGTCATCGCGCATCGGCTGTCGACGGTGGTCAACGCCGCGCAGATCCTGGTGATGGCCGACGGTCGCGTCGTCGAGCGGGGCACCCACCCCGAGTTGCTGGCCATGGACGGCCGCTACGCGCACATGTGGCGCCTGCAGCAGACCCACGGCGACAGCGCCGCCGCCAGCGACGCGCTGGAGTCGCCGACCCTGGGCGATTCGGCCTTCGTCGACGCGCCCTGAGCCGGACTACACTGATCGCGTGGAAACCAAGTGGCTTGAAGATTTCGTCAGCCTGGCCGAGACGCGCAGTTTCTCGCGCTCCGCCCAGCTCCGCCACGTCACGCAGCCGGCATTCTCGCGCCGCATCCAGGCGCTCGAGGCCTGGGCCGGGCTCGACCTGGTCGATCGCTCGTCCTACCCGACGCGGCTGACGCCGGCCGGCGAGACCTTCCACGGCCAGGCGCTGGAGGTGCTGGGCAGCCTGCAGGCCACTCGCAACATGATGCGCGGGCTGCAGGCCGGGGGCGCCGACATGATCGAGTTCGCCGTGCCACACACGCTCGCGTTCACGTTCTTCCCCACTTGGGTGATGGACCTGCGCAAGCGCTTTGGCGAGATGAAGAGCCGACTCATCGCGCTCAATGTCCACGACGCGGTGATGCGCCTGACCGAAGGCAGTTGCGACCTGCTGGTGGCCTACCACCACGCGTCGCAGCCGCTGCAACTGAGCCCGGACCGCTACGAAATGCTGAGCCTGGGCCAGGAGACGCTGGCCCCGTACGCCAAGGGCGGCGCGGACGGCAAGCCGCTGTTCCGTTTTTCCACCACGAGCGACGCGCGCATCCCGTTCCTGGGCTACGCGTCGGGCGCCTACATGGCGCGCCTGGTCGACCAGATCCTCAAGTCGACGCCGGTGCTGCCCACTCTCGACACCGTCTACGAGACCGACATGGCCGAAGGCCTGAAGGCGATGGCGCTGGAGGGGCATGGCATCGCGTTCCTGCCTTCCAGCTCTGTCAAGAAGGAGCTGCGTGCGCGCCGGCTGGTGTCGGCGGCGCCGTTGCACGACGACGCCAGCCATGCCTACGAGGTGACGATGGAAGTGCGGATCTACCGCGAGCGGCCCGAGCTGGCCCGCCATCCAAAGGCCGGAGCCCAGGCCTTGTGGGACTTCCTCAAGGACGGTGCGTAGGCCGTTGTCGCTGGCGTACTTGCGACGGCCTCAGCGTCGTCGCATGCTGTCTGTCACGCCCGGCCGCGCGAATCAGGTAATAACCCTTATGTGGTCATGCAAATGATGCATGATGCGGCCTCCAAAAGGCATTGGCGCCGCCCTGAGGCGCCGCATACAGTCCGCGACCATGCAACATTTTCCGCACGCCAGCGCCATCAGCGCGACCCCTGGAGCACCTGCCCACAAGGCTCGCTTCGCTCGGGGTGCCTCGTCGATTCCGGCGCTCCTCGTCGCCCTCTGCCTGGTGCCTTCGGCGCAGGCCAGGAGCAAGGCCGACAGTGCCGTCGCCGCCGCCTCGCAGGCGGCCGATGCCGGGCCGCATCCGGTGCTCGATCGCATCCGCAGCAGCGGCCGCATCGTGCTGGCGCACCGCGAGTCGTCAGTGCCGTTCTCCTTTTACGACGCCAACAAGAAGCCGGTCGGCTACGCGCTGGACCTGTGCAAGGACGTCGCCGAGGCCGTGCGCAAGCACCTGGGCCTGAAGGCGATCGAGATCGCCTACCTCCCGATCACGACCGCCACGCGCATCGACGCGATCGCCAGCGGCAAGGCCGACCTCGAGTGCGGCTCCACCACCAACAACGCCGAGCGGCGCCTCAAGGTGGCGTTCACGATCCCGCACTACATCACGGGCTCGCGCTACGCCGTGCGCGCCGACAGCCCGATCGCCGAACTCTCGCAGTTCGAAAAGCACGTCCTTGTGTCGACGGCGGGCTCGACGCCGTTCAAGGCGATCGACTCCGCCAATCGCGATCGGCTGCTGGGCATCGACCTGCGCGGCGTCAAGGACAACGCCGAGGCGATGAAGATGCTCGCCGACAAGAGTGCCGATGGCTTCGCAATGGACGACGTCCAGCTCTACGGCCTGATCGCCGAATCGGGCAACCCGACGCAGTTCAAGGTGGTCGGCAAGTTCCTCACGATCGAGCCGCTGGCCATCATGCTGAGCAAGGACGACGCCGCGTTCAAGAAGGTGGTCGACGACGAGATGCGCCACCTGATCCGCTCTGGCGAGGCCGAGAAGATCTACGAGCACTGGTTCATGGCGCCGATCCCGCCAAAGAACGTCTCGATGAACCTGCCCATGAGCTACCTCCTGCGCGATTCGTGGAAATATCCATCCGATGCGGTCGCCAACTAGCAGGTTTGTTGTTTAAATGAGCCGACCGCAGGGCGCACCTCGGAGTCAAGCTCTCGGGAAGCGAGGATCACATCCGAGCCAAACCGAGCTCCCCTTGGGGGCAGCGACGGGTGGAGCGTGGGGGCCCTTGGTCCAGTACGTGCTTTCACGAACGGTGGGAGAGTGAGTTAAATCCTAGACTTGGTTAAGCCTGCCGTCAGGCGGCCCCGTTTTCCCTGTTTGGCCTTGCGCCAGCAACATTGCAAATCGTCTCTCTCGAAGAATCAGGAGCACAAATGAACAAGTCCCTTTTGGTCGCCACGCTGCTTGCCACCGCCTTCACGGCCCAGGCGCAGACCACCGACACGCTGAAGAAGATCAAGGACACGGGCGCCGTCGTCATGGGCGTGCGGAGCTCCTCCGGCGCGCTGTCGTACACCCTCGGCGAGGGCAAGTACGCCGGTTTCCACGTCGAGCTCTGCCAGCGCGCGCTGGAAGACGTTCGCAAGCAGCTGGGCCTGGCCAAGCTGGACATCAAGTACCAGGAAGTGACCTCGGCCAACCGCATCCCGCTGGTGCAGAACGGCACCGTGGACATCGAGTGCGGCTCCACCACCAACAACGAGGCGCGTGCCAAGGACGTGGCGTTCGCCCACACCGCCTACGTCGAGGAAGTGCGCATCCTGACCAAGGTGAACTCCGGCATCAAGAGCATCGCCGACCTGAACGGCAAGAGCGTCGCCACGACCACGGGCACCACGTCCGTCCAACTGCTGCGCAAGCATGAGCGCGCCACCGGTGTCGACTTCAAGGAAGTCTTCGGCAAGGATCACGCCGACAGCTTCCTGCTGCTGGAATCCGGCCGCGCGGACGCGTTCGTGATGGACGGCCAGATCGTCGCGGGCCTGGCCTCCAAGGCCAAGACTCCGGGCGACTTCCACATCGTCGGCGAAGTGCTCTCGGTCGAGCCGATCGCCATCATGGTGCGCAAGGACGATCCGGCCTTCCTGGCGGCCGTCGACAAGACGATCGACGGCATGGCCAAGTCGGGCGAGATGGCCAAGCTGTACGACAAGTGGTTTGTCCAGGCGATCCCGCCGACCAACACCAAGGTCGGCCTGCCGGCGTCGGAAGCCACCAAGAACGCGTGGAAGAACCCGAACAGCATGGGCACCGAGGCCCTGGCTGCTGCCAACAAGAAGTAAATGCGGCGTCGCCGCCGGCGCGCCAGGGGCGTGACGGCGGCCATCCGCAACGGCGAATCTCGCGCGCGCGGGCCTGACACACGGGCGCCGCGCGCGTCGCAAATGAAGTCAGGCCGTACGAGCGGCCGGCAGGACACGAGGAGAAGAGGGTGAGCGACTGGATCCCGGCCATCAAGGCCAGTGCGGAGGTGATGTGCAAGAGCACCACCGACGAGACGATCTACTCGACCTGCTGGGCGGGCAAGGGCGACCTCACCTACTTCCAATGGTTGATCCACTCGTGGGGCTGGACGCTGATCGTGGCGCTGGTGGCGCTCGTCATCGCGCTGGTCGTCGGACTGGTCATTGGCGTGATGCGCACGCTGCCGAACAAGGGGCTCGCGTTTTTCGGCGAGGCGTGGACCGAGGTGTTCCGCAACGTCCCGATCATCGTGCAACTGCTGATCTGGTACCACGTGGTGCCTGAAGTGATCACCCCGCTCAAGAACGTTCCGGAGCTGGTGCTGGCCTGCATCGGACTGGGCCTGTTCACCTCGGCGCGCATCGGCCAGCAGGTCAAGGCCGGCATCAACACGCTGCCCACGGGCCAGCGCTACGCGGGCCTCGCGATGGGATTGACGCTGGCGCAGACCTACCGCTTCGTGCTGCTGCCCGTGGCTCTGCGGGTGGTGCTGCCGACACTGACGTCGGAATCCATGAACATCATCAAGAACTCGTCGGTGGCCTACGCCATCGGCGTCACCGAGATGATCTACTTCGCCACGCAGGCGGGCGAGGAGACGTCGATGCACATCACGATGTACTTCTCGGTGACCGTGCTCTACTTCATCTCGGCGTTCACGATCAACCGCTTGGCGGCGCTGGTCGAGAAGCGTTCGCGTCTGCCGGGGAGTGCACACTGATGGCACTCACCCTCGACTACTCGTTCCTGACGACCGACATCGTCAGGACCAACATTGTTCCGGGCCTGATCTACTCGCTTGAGCTGACGGTCGTGGCGATGGGGGCCGGCATCGTCATCGGCACCTTGGTGGCGCTGATGCGACTGTCGTCCATCAAGGCGTTCCAGCGCTTCGCGACCGTCTACGTCGACGCGTTGCGATCGATTCCGCTGCTGATGGTGATCCTCTGGTTCTACCTGCTGATCCCGCCGGGCTTTTACGCGGCGATCGCCGGGCAATTCGGATTGGATCACCGGGCCGAGTTCTCCGCCGTCATCACGTTCTCGATCTTCGAGGCGGCGTACTACTCGGAGATCATGCGTGCAGGCATCCAGTCGGTTTCGCGCGGCCAGGTCAACGCCGGCTACGCGGTGGGCATGACCTACGCGCAGTGCATGAAGCTGATCGTGCTGCCGCAGGCGTTCCGCAACATGCTGCCGGTGCTGCTGACGCAGACCATCGTGCTGTTCCAGGACACCTCGCTGGTCTACGCGATCGGCGCCTATGATTTCCTGAAGGGCTTCATCACCGTCGGGCAGGTCTACAACCGGCCAGCGGAGATCCTGTTGCCGGCCGCCGCCGCCTACTTCATCCTCTGCTTCGGCCTGTCGATGCTCGTGCGTCGACTGCAGGCGAAGATCCAGATCATCCGCTGAGCGCACATCCATGATCGACATCAAGAACATCTCCAAGTGGTACGGCAGCTTCCAGGTGCTGACCGACTGCACGACGACGATCAACAAGGGTGACGTCGTCGTCGTCTGCGGGCCCTCGGGGTCCGGCAAGTCGACGTTGATCAAGACGGTCAACGCGCTCGAGCCGATCCAGCAGGGCGACATCGTCGTCGACGGCACCTCCATCAGCGACCCGAAGACCAACCTGCCCAAGCTGCGTTCGCGCGTGGGCATGGTGTTCCAGCACTTCGAACTGTTCCCGCACCTGTCGATCACCGACAACCTCACGCTGGCGCAGATCAAGGTGCTGGGCCGCTCCAAGGACGAGTCGCTCACGCGCGGCCTCAAGATGCTGGACCGCGTGGGCCTGTCCGCGCACAAGGACAAGTTCCCCGGCCAGCTCTCCGGCGGCCAGCAACAGCGCGTGGCGATCGCCCGCGCGCTGTCGATGGATCCGATCGTGATGCTGTTCGACGAGCCGACGTCGGCCCTCGACCCCGAGATGGTGGGCGAGGTGCTGGACGTGATGGTGGGCCTGGCCCACGAAGGCATGACCATGATGTGCGTGACGCACGAGATGGGCTTCGCCAAGCGCGTCAGCAACAAGGTGATCTTCATGGACGCCGGCAAGATCGTCGAAGACTGCTCCAGCACCGACTTTTTCGGCAAGCCCGACGAGCGTTCGCCACGGGCCAAGGACTTCCTCTCGAAGATCCTGCAGCACTAGACGAGGCCCCCACGCTCGCTGGCGCTCGCTGCCCCTCGAGGGGGCGCTCCGCGGCGCGCCCGGCAGAGCCGGATCCCGCGCTCCCTTGGACTTCTTTTGCGATGCGGCGGCGGCGGAGCCGGAGTCCGCCGACGCTAGAAATCGACTTGCATGTAGCGGATGTGTGCCCGGAACGCCTCCGGCATCTCGACCGGGTAGGGCGCGCAATCGACGAAGCCCATCGCTTCGTACAACGCCTGAGCGGTGCCCATGAAAGGCAGTGTGTCCAGCCGCACGCTGCGGTAGCCGAACATGCGCGCGTCGGCAACGAGGCGGCGGGCCAGTGCTTCGCCGAGTCGATGGCCGCGGCCAGTGGGCCGCACGTAGACGCGCTTGAGCTCGGCGACCCCGTCTTCGCTGCGGCGCAGTCCACCCATTGCGACGACCTGTCCGGCGTGTTCGACCAGGTAGAACGCGCCAAGCGGCGGCGGGTCGCCGCAGACCTTGTCGATGACGCCCGGCACGTAGTCGGTGACCTCCGCGCCCAGGATGTCGCGGGCCGTCATGGCCGACATCTTCTCGATCTCCGCGAACACCCACGTGACGTACTCGATGTTGATGTCGAGCAGGGCTGCCCTGTCGGCCACAGGATCGGCGAGGCGGAAGATCGACGCATTCATGCGTCGATTGTGCCTGCCCGACCGCGCCTGACGGTGCGAAAATCCTGCCCATGACGACGCTCAATGAACTCTCGATCCAGACGCCGGACGACTGGCACCTGCACATCCGCGACGGCGCCGCGATGGCCGCCGTGCTGCCCTACACCGCACGCCAGTTCGGCCGCGCGATCATCATGCCCAACCTGCGCCCGCCGATCACGACGACCGCGCAGGCCGTGGCGTACCGCGCGCGCATCCTGGCCGCGCTGCCGCAGGGGAGCGCGTTCGAGCCGCTGATGACGCTGTATCTCACCGACAACCTGCCGCCTGACGAGATCAAGCGGGCCGTCGACGCCGGCATCGTCGCGGTCAAGCTGTATCCAGCCGGCGCCACCACCAACTCCGACGCGGGCGTCACCGACCTGCGCAAGACCTACAGGACGCTGGAGGCGATGCAGCGCGCGGGCCTCAAGCTGCTGGTGCACGGCGAGGTCACCGACCCGTCCGTCGACCTGTTCGACCGCGAGGCCGTCTTCATAGACCAGGTGTTCGAGCCACTGCGCCGCGACCTGCCCGAGCTCAAGGTGGTGTTCGAGCACATCACGACGAAGGAGGCTGCGCAGTACGTGATGGAGGCCGACGCACACACCGCCGCCACCATCACCGCGCACCACCTGCTCTACAACCGCAACGCGATCTTCCAGGGTGGCCTGCGGCCGCACTACTACTGCCTGCCGGTGCTCAAGCGCGAGCTGCACCGCGTGGCGCTGATGGCGGCCGCGACCTCCGGCAGCGCCAAGTTCTTTCTGGGCACCGACAGCGCGCCGCACGCGTCGGTGATGAAGGAGGCGTCGGTCTGCGGCGCGGGCTGCTTCACGGCGCTGTCGGCGCTGGAGCTCTACGCCGAGGCGTTCGACAACGTCGGCGCCCTCGACAAGCTTGAAGGCTTCGCGAGCCACCACGGTCCCGACTTCTACGGCCTGCCGCGCAACGCCGGCAGCGTCACGCTGCGCCGCGAATCGTACGAGCTGCCCGCGAGCGTGCCCTTCGGAGACGCGTCGCTCAAGCCGCTGCGCGCCGGCGAGACGCTGGCGTGGAAGCAGGCCTGAGCGCGGCGCGGGTTTCGTTCGAACCCGCGGTCGAAGCCGACGCCGGCGCGCTGGCCGAGCTGCGCGTCGCCGCGATGCGCGCGAGCCTGGAGCGGGTCGCGCGGTTCGACCCGGCGCGCGCCCGCACGCGCTTCCTCGACACCTGGCGCGCCGAGCACACGCGCCATGTGGTCGTCGATGGCCAACGCGTCGGCTGCGTCGTCCTGCACCCCGTCGACGATGGCCTGCTACTCGACCACCTCTACGTTCGGCCCGGCTTCGAGGGGCGCGGCATCGGCTCCGCGGTGCTGGCCGACGTCTTCGCGCACGCCGATGCGCGTGGCTGCGGCGTGCGCGTGGGCGTGTTGCGCGACAGCGACGCCAACCGCTTCTACGTGCGCCACGGCTTCCAGATCGTCGAACGCGCCGAGTGGGACAACTACTACCGTCGTCCGCCGGGCCATTCTTCGGCGACGCGCTGAACCCCGGCGCGGCCGGGGGACTCTGCTCCGCATGGGACAATCGTCCCCGTGAAGCGAGCCAGACCGTCGCTGGTACGTCGGCCGAAAGGCTGTACTGGAGGAAGGTCCGGACTGCACAGGGTAGCGCAGCAGGTAACACCTGCCCGTCACAGACCGCAAGGCGAAAGTCTTGCCAATGCGGCGAGGATCAGAGCAACAGAGACGAGCCGATTCAGTTCGGGTGAAACGGGCAATCTCTGCGTGCAGCAACATCAAGTAGGCGGACGACGACCTGACCCGGGGAGTCCGCGGGTAGATGGCATCGAGCCGTGCTGGCGACAGCCGGCCCAGACGAATGACGGTCACGCCGCCAGTGCTCGAAAGAGGACTGGCGACGCACAGAATCCGGCCTATCGGCTCGCTTCACAATAATTCCAGCGGCGCGCCTGTCGAGGCGGGCCGCAAGACAAGCCGCCTTTTCCCTCCATGAATCCTGACGCCGCCACGCTCTGGCGCCGACCCCGTTCGGCGCTCGCGGCGCTGCTCGCCTGCCTCGGCATGCTGGGCGCGTTCTCGATCGACACCTACATCCCTGCATTCAAGGGCATCGCGCAGGCGCTCGACGCGACGCCGGTGCAGATGCAGCAGACGCTGTCGGCGTACCTGTTCGGCTTCGCGGTGATGAACCTGTTCCACGGCGCACTGGCCGACAGCTTCGGGCGCCGGCCGGTGGTGTTGTGGGGCATCGCCATCTTCACGCTGTCGTCGCTGGGCTGCGCCGCGTCGCACACGGTGGGGCACCTCGTGTTCTTCCGCCTGGCCCAGGGCATGAGCTCCGGGGCCAGCATGGTGGTGGGGCGCGCGATCATCCGCGACATGTTCCCGCCCGACGAGGCGCAGCGCGTGATGTCGCAGGTGACGATCTATTTCGGCGTCGCGCCGGCGGTCGCACCCATCGTCGGCGGGCTGCTGCTGGTGCACTTCGGCTGGCAGTCGGTGTTCGTCTTCCTCACGCTCGTGGGCATGCTGCTGTGGACGATCAGCTGGCGCCTGCTGCCCGAGACCTTGCACCCCACGCAGGTGCAGTCCTTCCACGTGGCGCACCTGCTCAAGGGCTACTGGGAGATGTTCTCGAGCCCGCGCTTCCTGGCGCTGGCGCTGGCCTCGGGCGTGCCGTTCAACGGCATGTTCCTGTACATCCTGTCGGCGCCGGTGTTCCTGGGCGACCTGCTGCACCTGGAGCCGACGCACTTCTTCTTCCTGTTCCTGTGCACGATCGGCGGGATCATGGGCGGCGCCTTCCTCTCGGGCAAGCTGGCCGGCAAGATGAAACCGGCCAAGCAGATCCGCATCGGCTTCATGATCATGTTCACGATCGGGGTGATCAATCTCATCCTGAACTCGCTGTTCACGGCGCAGGCGTGGTGGGCGATCCCGCCGATCGGCATCTTCTCGTTCGGTTGGGCGTTGATGGTGCCGGTGGTGACGCTGCTGGTGCTGGACCAGGCCCCGTTGCGGCGCGGCATGGCCTCGTCGCTGCAGGCCTGCATCGGCAGCGTTGCCAACGCGTTCGTCGCCGGCGTGATCTCGCCGCTCGTGATGCATTCCGCGCTGCACCTGGCCCTGGCGTCGCTGCTGATGTCGTGCATCGGCATGGTGGCGTGGTTCTTCGTGCGTCGAAGCGTGCTCGCAACCGACGGAAATCGGTAAGCTTTCACTCAACTTTCGGCGGTTGCGGCCGATCTCATGGGGGCACACCGTCCGTGTGGAGCCCACCATGTCGTCTCGTTACTCCTTTTCCCTCGTCGCCACTGCCGCCGCCAGAGCCCTCGCGCTGGCCAGCGTGACGTCGGCGGTCGGTGCCGCCGCCGCGGTACAACCCGGCCCGGGAGTCGTCGTCGCGCAGTTGGCGCCTGCCTCGCCCGGCTTCAAGATGGCCGTCAACCGCAGCGACACGGGCGCGCCGGAGCCCACCGCGATCGGCCCCGTGCCGATCGAGAAGAAGCCGTCCAGGGCCGCCGAGTGGAGCGGCAACTCGGCGCACCCCTCCGCTGAAAAGGAAGACCAGGACAAGGGCGCCGGAACGAAGTCCGACGGCAAGAACGCGGAAGCCAAGGTGTCGGACGACAAGAAGGTCGCCGAGGCCAGGAAGGATTCCAGGCCGGAAGCCGCGAAGGGCGGCGCGTCGGCCGCCAGCGCCAGTCCGATGGATGTGCTGCGCGAGAAGCTCGCCGCCAAGCTCGGCGCGAAGCCGGCCGGCGGTGGCAAATACGCGATGCAGGTGTCCACGCGCGGTGAGTCCGGCGAGAACGTCATCACGTCGGTTCGCCCCAGCGCCGCGGCAATCGCCGCCACGCACAAGCCCAGGCATCCTGCCGCAGCGGCGTCGGCCGTCGCCAGCGACGCGAACCTCGACATCGCCGCCAACGCCGGCCAGTCGCTGTTGCCCACGCATTGGGACTACACCGGCAATGAAGGCCCCGACGCCTGGGGCAAGATGCGGCCCGAGTACAGCAAGTGCACGTCGGGCACGCGCCAGAGCCCGATCGACATCCGCGGTGGCATCGCCGTCGACCTCGAGCAGATCAAGTTCGACTACCGCCCGAGCGCCTTCTCGGTGATCGACAACGGCCACACGGTGCAGGTCAACGTGGAGCCGGGCAACGCGATCACGATCACCGGCAAGCGCTACGAGCTGGTGCAGTTCCACTTCCACCGCCCGTCCGAGGAGCGCATCAACGGCCGCCAGTACGACATGGTGGTCCATCTGGTGCACAAGGACGCCGACGGCCGCCTCGCGGTCGTCGCCGTGATGCTCGATCGCGGCAGTGCACAGGCGATCGTGCAGACGGTGTGGAACAACCTGCCGCTCGAAAAAGGCGACGAGGTCCGCGCTGGCTCGCGCATCGACCTCACGCAGTTGCTGCCCGAGGACAAGCGCTACTACACCTACATGGGCTCGCTCACCACGCCGCCATGCAGCGAAGGCGTGCTGTGGATGGTGATGAAGCAGCCGGTGCCGATCTCGGTGGAGCAGGTCGCGATCTTCGCGCGCCTGTATCCGATGAACGCGCGCCCGATCCAGCAGGCCGACGGCCGGTTGATCAAGGAATCGAACTGAGGGGTCTTGCGCCCTGGCCTATGCTGGCGCGGAACATCCGCGCGTGAAGACTCCCCTCCCGGGTCCGCGACGCGGCCTGGAGTCATCTTGAAGCCGATCCGCCTGTTGATCATCTCCGGCAGCGAACGCGCCGGCTCGTTCAATCGTTCGCTGGCCCGCGTGGCCGCGGCCGCTGCGCGACGCGACGGCTGCGACGTCACCGAGTTGGACCTGCGCGCACTGTTGCTGCCGTTGTACGACGGCGACATCGAGCACGCCTCGGGCGTGCCCGCGGCCGCGCTGCAGCTGCGCGACGCGCTGCACGCCCATGACGCGCTGCTGCTCGTCACGCCCGAGTACAACGCGTTCCCGACGCCGCTGGTCCTCAACGCGTTCGATTGGCTGTCGCGCATCCCGGCCACGGCGCCCGGCGGCGGCGGGATGGCGGCCACCACCAACAAGCCGGCGGCGCTGCTGTCCGCATCGCCGGGTCCGTTGGGTGGGCTGCGCTCGATGAACCTGCTGCGCCAATACCTGCAAGGTGCGTTCGCGATGATCGTCGTGCCGCAGCAGTTCGCACTCGGCCGTGCGAGCGAGGCGTTCGACGAAGCCGGCGCCTTGAAGGACGCCAAGTCGCAGCAGGTCGTCGAGGGCGTGCTGGGCGCCGTCGGCGACCTGGCCACGGCATTGAAGCCACGCTAGGAGGCGCGCGGGCCGGCCACAATGCCGCAGCGCGCCACCCGGGCGCGGTGCTCCCGGACTCCTGTTGCCATGGCCAAGAAACCCGCCCCTCCCCCGCCCGCCGTCCTGCGCCCGCCCACGTTCGTCGCGGTGCCGACGCTGGAACAGTTGATGGCGCAGGCGCAGTCGCTGCACCACGGCGGCCAAATCGCGCGAGCCGAGCCGGTCTATCGCGAGGTGCTGCGCCGCTCGCCGCGCCATGCCGACGCGCTGCACTCGCTGGGCATGCTGGCGCTCCAGGCCGGCCATCCGCAGGCCGCTGCCGATCTGATCGCCAAGGCGCTGGCCGAGGCGCCGCAGGACGCCGGCGCGCACGGCAATCTCGGCTATGCGCTGCATGTGCTGGGGCGCCATGACGAGGCGCTGCAAAGCCTCGACCGCGCGCTGGCGATCAATCCCGAGCAGCTCGAGGCACTGAACAACCGCGGCAACACGCTCAGCGTGCTGGGCCGGCACGGCGAGTCCGTCGCGTCGTTCGATCGCGCACTCGGCCTCAAGCCCGAATACGTCGAGGCCGCCTACAACCGCGGCAACGCGCTGCACGCGGCCGGGCTGCTGGCCGACGCGCTGGCCGCCTACGACGCGGTGATCGCGGCGCGCGCGGACATCGCGCAGGCTCACAACAACCGTGCCCGTGTGCTGCAGGATCTGGCGCGGCACGACGAGGCGCTGGCCGGCTACGACCACGCCGTCGTGCTCGCGCCCAAGTACCTGCATGCGATCGTCGGCCGCGGCACGACCCGCCTCGCGCTCAAGCAACCGGCGGCGGCGCTGGTCGACTTCGATGCCGCGCTGCGCATCGACCCGCGGAGCGCGTCGGCGCACGAAGGCCGCGGCAGTGCGTTGTTCGCGCTGCGTCGCGCCGACGAAGCCGTGCTGGCGTTCACGCGCTGCCTCGACATCGCCAGCGCCCGCATCGACGCCCGCATCCAGCGCGGCAACGCGTTGTCCGAGCTGCGTCGCCACGAGGACGCCATCGCCGACTTCGACGCCGTGCTCGCCATCACGCCCGACGCCGCCGGCGTCGCCTGCAACCGCGGCAATGCGCTGCTGGAGCTCAAGCGCTACGACGAGGCGGCGCTCGCATTCGAGCGCGTGCTGGCGCTGGACGCCGACTACCCGTATGCGATCGGCAAGCGCGTCCATGCCCAGGCGATGGCCTGCGACTGGCGCGATCTCGACGCGCTCGTCGCGCAGCTCCACGCGGGCCTCGCCCAGGGCCGCGCCGTGATCGAGCCGTTCGCGTTCGCGGCGATCGCCACCGACCCGATGGCGCTGCGCCGTTGCGCGGAACTGTTCGCCGCCGACCAGTTTCCCGCGCAGCCCGCGCTCGTCGCGCCCGGCACGCGCCTGGCCAATCCGAAGATCCGCATCGGCTATCTCGGCGGCGAGTTCCGCAACCAGGCCACCTCCATCCTCGCGGCGGAGCTGTTCGAGCTGCATGACAAGAGCCGCTTCGAGGTCGTCGCATTCGACAACGGCTGGGACGACGCCAGCACGCTGCGCCGGCGCATGACGGCCGCGTTCGACGAGTTCGTCCCCGTCGCGGCGCTGGCCGATGACGCTGCCGCGAAGGCCATCGCCGACCGGCGCATCGACATCCTGGTCAACCTCAACGGCTATTTCGGCCTCGGCCGCACCGGCGTGTTCGCGCGCCGGCCGGCACCGGTGCAGGTGAACTACCTCGGCTTCCCGGGCACGTTGGGCGCGCCGTATCTCGACGCGATCGTCGCCGACGCAGACACGATTCCCGCGGGCGAGGAGGGCGCGTACGTCGAGCGTGTCGTGCGCCTGCCCCACAGCTACCAACCCAACGACCGCCAGCGCTCGATCGCCGCGGCGCCCACGCGCGCCGAGCTGGGGTTGCCGGCCGACGTCGTCGTGTTCGCGTGCTTCAACAACACCTACAAGATCACGCCGGACCAGTTCGCGGCCTGGATGCGCATCCTCGCCGCCGTCGACGCCAGCGTGCTGTGGCTGTTGCAGGACAACGACGCCGCCACGCGCCACCTGCGCGCCGCGGCCGTCGCCCGAGGCGTCTCTCCGGAGCGCCTGCACTTCGCGCCGCGGATCCGCCTCGACGAGCACCTCGCGCGCCACGCGTGCGCCGACCTGTTCCTCGACACGCTGCCCTACAACGCCCACACCACCGGCAGCGACGCGTTGTGGGCGGGGCTGCCGCTGCTGTCGTGCCGTGGCACGACCTTCCCGGGCCGCGTCGGCGCGAGCCTGCTGCACGCGTTGGACCTGGGTGACGACCTGCTGGTGGACGATGCGGCCGGCTACGAGGCGCGCGCCATCGAGCTCGCGCGCGACCCCGCGCGCCTGGCCCGCGTGCGCGCACGTCTCGCGCAGGCGCGCGCGGCAGCGCCGCTGTTCGACACACCGGCATATTGCCGTGCGCTCGAAACGCTCTACGCGGACTTGCTCGGCAAAAAGCTGTGAACGAATCGGACGCGCCGCTCGGGCGCGCTCGATCCATTCACAGCGCCTGACCCGTCTCGCGCCGCAGTTGAACGACCTGCGTCGTGACCATGTGCGACATCACGGTGGCCACCTCGACGGCGTCCAGCGTCGAGTCGTCGACCAGCAGTTCCTGCGCCGAGTACATCACTTCGATCGCCAGGCGTGACACGAGACGCACGCGTGCCGTGGGAACGGCCGGCCATGCCACGGCGAACGCGGCCACCAGCAAGCCGGTGACGTGCTCGTGCGACTCGATGCGCACCGGCGCCAGCGACGGCACCGCCCGCAGCGCGCGCGTGATCCATTCGCCGGCGATCGCCTTGCGCGTGATCTCCAGCGTCTCCAGGAACAACTGGCGCAGGCGTTCCTCGAAACGCGCGGCCGCCAGCTTCATGGTCGCCGGCGTCGCCCACTTCTCGAGCAAGTCGTTCTGGCTCATCATCAGGCGCACGCCCAGCTCGGCCAGCACAGCGTACTTGTTCGGGTAGTAGCGGTAGAGCGCCGGCGGCGACAGGCCGGCGCGTTCGCAAATCAGGTTGGTCGACAGCCGTTCGATGCCCACCTCACCCAGCAGGCCCGCAGCCGCATCCAGGATGCGCTCGCAGGTTTCCAAGGCTCGCGTTTGAGTGGGTACTCGCTTTCTGTCGAGTTCGACACTGACTGCGACGGGTGGCGTCGTGTCGTCGGAAGCGGTTTTCTTGCGCGGCATGGGGGCGTCGGGGGGTGGCTCGGGGGGGAGTGTATCCACGGTGTAGTCAAGACCGCTGGTGGCCAATACAGTAGCCATGACTATGGTGTTCCGCTTTTGGATTTTTTGATTCAGGGAAAGCACCAACCCCATTAACGATAGCTGTTGCTATCTTTTAGAGCTGTCGCAGTCGCCCTTTGCGATGCGCCGCCAGCGAGGACTCCATGCATCCGATCCGCACCCCCCACCGTCCGGTCGTCCTGATTTTCTCCGCCCTGGCGATCGCCGCGTTCGGCGCCCTGGGCGGCTGCAGCAAGTCCGCATCGGATCCGAACGTGCGCGTGGGCGACCTGCCGGTGGACACCGAGTTCGCCAAGAAGCTGCAGGGGCAACTGCTCGATGCCAAGCCCGGCACGGTCATCGAGGTGCCGGCCGGCCACTACCACCTCGACCGCGGCCTGTCGTTGCGCATCAACGGCGTCACCTTGCGCGGCGCCGGCATGGCGCAGACGATCCTGTCGTTCCGCAACCAGACCTCCGGCCCCGAGGGCCTGCTGGTCCAGGCGAGCGACTTCACCGCCGAGAACTTCACCATCGAGGACACCCAGGGCGACGCGCTGAAGATCAACAGCGGCGAGAACATCACGATCCGCGGCGTGCGCGTGCGCTGGACGGACGGCCCCAAGACCACCAACGGCGCCTACGGCCTGTATCCGGTCAAGACGAAGAACGTGCTGATCGAGAACTCGCAGTCGTTCGGCGCCGCCGACGCCGGCATCTATGTCGGCCAGTCGCACAACGTGATCGTGCGCGGCTGCCGCGCCGAGCAGAACGTGGCCGGCATCGAGATCGAGAACACCATCGACGCCGACGTGCACGACAACGTGGCCACCGGCAACACCGGCGGCATCCTCGTGTTCAACATGCCCAACCTGTCGCAGCCCGGGCACAGCACGCGCGTGTTCCACAACACGGTGGACGCCAACAACCTCGGCAACTTCGGCGCCAAGGGCACGGCCGTGTCCAGCGTGCCAGCCGGCTCGGGCGTGGTGATCAATTCGAACTCGCTGGTGGAGATCTTCGACAACGACGTCACCAACAACGCGACCGCCAACGTCATCATCTCCAGCTACTTCTCCACCGGCTACTTCAACACCAAGGGCGTGCAGCCGAACTACGACCCGTATCCGCGCGGCATCAACGTTCACGACAATCGCTTCAAGGGCGGCGGCGACTCGCCCGACGGCATGGAGTTGAAGGTGCTCAAGACGGCGTTGTTCGGCATCAATGGCCATTTCCCCGACGTGCTGTGGGATGGCTACGTGGATACCGCACGCGCCAACGTGGCTGAGGAGCGCCTGTGCGTCGACGCCACCGCGTCGGGCGTGTTGAACGCCGACGGCCCGCACAAGTACAAGGATCCCAAGGTGATCAGCGATGCGTTGCGCTGCAAGCTCGCGCCGCTCTCGCCGATCACGTTGACTGCGCCCGGCGCGTCGTCCGCTGCCTCGGCAGCCAGCATCTGATCCATCGTCTTTCCATGCGTCTGCGCTTTCTCCTCGGCTCCGTCGTGTGCCTGCTCGCCGCCCTGGCGAGCTGCACGCGTGCCCCGGCGCCCGTCAACTTCATCACCGAAGGCAAGCCCGAGCACCTGTCGGACTGGCACCTGCTCAACGTCGCCGATGGACGCTTGATGGCCAATGCGGGCGTGCTGCCCTACGACCTCGTCACGCCGCTGTTCAGCGACTACGCGCACAAGCTGCGCACGGTGTGGATGCCGGCCGGCATGGCGGCCACCTACACATCCGACAAGGCGTTCAACTTCCCCGTCGGCACCATCCTGTCGAAGACGTTCTACTACCCGCGCGCCGCAGGCCCCGATGCCGTCCTCAAGACCTATGACCCGGAGCCGGGCGCGCCCGCCGCAGGCCTCGATCTTTCACGCGTGCGCCTGGTCGAGACGCGCCTGCTCGTGCGCCGAGCGGATGGCTGGACGGTTCTGCCTTATGTGTGGAACGCCGACCAGACAGAGGCGCAGCTGGAACGCACGGGCGACCAGAAGACCCTCGATCTGGTCGACTCGAAAGGCCACGGACAGAAGTTCACCTACGTCGTTCCCAACGAGAATCAATGCGCCTCGTGCCACGTTACCAACCTGAAGAACGGTGAGTTCACGCCGCTGGGCCCGAAGGCGCGCAACCTCAACCGCACGCTGGCCTACGCGGACGGCACGGAGAACCAGATCGCGCGCTGGGTGCGCGCCGGCTTCCTCAAGGGCGTGCCCACAGGTGAGCTGCCGCACGCCGCCGACTGGCGCGACACGCAGGAGCCGATCGCCGAGCGCGCGCGTACCTACCTCGACGTCAACTGCGCGCACTGCCACCAGACCGGAGGCACCGCCAGCAACACCTCGCTGCGCCTGGACTCGCTGGGCCCGGCCGACTGGTCGCTGGGCCTGTGCAAGCCGTCGGTGGCCGCCGGCAAGGGCACGGGCGACCGCATCCACGACATCGTGCCGGGCAAGCCGGACGAGTCCATCCTGCCGTTCCGGCTCGCGAGCACGGAAGGCGGCGTGATGATGCCCGAGCTGGGCCGCAGCACCATTCATCAGGAAGGCGTGCAGCTGATCCGCGACTGGATCACCGCCATGCCCGGCCATTGCAATAACGACGTTCCACAGAAGGACTGACATGCAACGACTCCCCGCCCGCCATCCGACTTCCGTAGCCCTGGCCATCGCCGCCCTCGCGGGCGTGCTCGCGAGCGCCGGCGCCCATGCACAGGCCGCCGCGCCCGCGCCTGAAGCCGCCGCGTCCGCGCCCGTGGATGACGCGCAGGTGGTGACCGTCACCGCGCAGGGGCGCAAGCAGGAGGTGCAGAAAGTGCCGATCGCGATCCAGCTGATCGGGCCGCAGGACATCGCCAAGGTGGGCGCGGTCAACCTGGCGCAGGTGGCCGACTTCGTGCCGGGCCTGTCCGTCGACGCCAGCCAGCCCACCCAGCCCAGCTACGCGCTGCGCGGCCTGGGCAACGGCGACTTCGGCATCGGCACCGACGCGCCGGTGGGCGTCTACGTCAACGGCGTCTACACCGGCAAGACCGGCGGCGCGCTGCTGAACTTCAACGACATCAAGCGCGTCGAAGTGCTCAAGGGGCCGCAGGGCACGCTGTTCGGCCGCAACAGCGCCGGCGGCGCGATCGCCATCGTCACCAACGACCCTGACAGCCAGCACCTGGTCTCGGGCCTCGTGCGCGTGGGCAACTACGGCACGGTGCATGCCGAGGGCGTGCTCAACCAGCCGCTGGGCGAGGACCTCAGCCTGCGCATCTCGGCGGTCGGCGAGAAGAGCGACGGCTACGCCACCAACACCGTCGACGGCAAGAAGAACCCGCAGGCGCACACCTGGGGCACGCGCATGGGCGCGCGCTGGTCGCCGAGCGACGAGACGAGCGTCGTCCTGACGTGGGAACACGAGGACCTGAACGAGCGCCCGCGTCCCACCTGGGCCGCCGCCGCCTACAACGACGACCGCTCGGTCGTCACCTACATCGATCCGCGCCACGAGCCGCTCGCCAACGACGTCGTCGGTGGCAAGGAGGCACGCCTGTTCAATGGCATGAACCTGCGCATCGAGCACGAGCTCGCCGACAAGATCATGTTCACGTCGACCACGGGCTGGCGCCACTTCAATTCTGTCAACCTCGAGGACAACGACGGCACCGCCAACCCGGCGACCTACCTCGCGACCGGCAACTTCGAGAAGAGCACGACGTTCGAGCAGGAGTTCCGCGTCAACGGCAAGAACAAGCTGGCCGACTGGCTCATCGGCGCGAGCTTCGCCAGCGAGCATTCGGCGCAGACGAGCCGCATCGACCTCAACACGACCACGCTCGACCCGGTGCTGGAGCAGGTCATCGACCAGCAACTGATCGCTGCGGGCCAGCCTCCGCTGCCGGATCGGCCGTTCCGCCTACTGACTGGCATCGGCCAGATGGCTGGCATCCCCGGCTTCGACTTGCAGGGCCAGGACTGGAAGGAAGGCATCCACAACACGCTCGCCGCGCACTCCGAGGCGCTGATGGGCGACATCATCTGGCACGTCGGCGACAAGACCAACGTGACCACTGGCGTGCGCTTCACGCAGGACACCAAGAAGTTCAGTTGGTACAACCCGCTGCGCTCCGCGCCCGGCCTGGACGCGCAGCTGGCGGTGCTGTCGCCGGACTTCTTCAACCAGCTCGTGGCGGCAGGCGCGCTTGACCAACCCACCGCCGACGGCCTGGCCGGCCTCGCGCAAGGCCTGCAGCAGACCAACATCGAGTTCAACAACCCCGAGTGGGCGGCCGCACCTGTGTACGCCAGCAAGACCTGGCACAACACCAGCCCGCGCCTGGTGGTCGACCACCAGTTGACGCCCGACACGATGGTCTACGGCTCGGTGACGCGCGGCTACCAGGCCGGCGGCTTCAACTCGGTCAGCACGCAGGCCAACGGCGGGCGCTTCGACCCGGAGACGATCACCAGCTACGAGCTGGGCGCCAAGGGCCGCATCGCCGAGGCGGGGATCAGCTACAGCGCGGCGCTGTTCCACTACCTGTTCAAGAACCTGCAGTCGATCACGCTGGACCAGACGCCCGCGGTGCCGGTCTACGTGATCACGGTCAGCGACGTCGAGGCGACCGGCCTGGACGCCGAGCTGAGCTGGCAGGTCGCCTCCCCGGTGCGCCTGTTCGCGAACGGCGAGTGGATCGACCAGAAGTACCAGGGCCAGCACAACCGCTCGACGGGCGCCAACGACCTGACCGGCCAGCCCTACGGCACGCCCAACCTGCAACTGGCCGCGGGCGTCGACGTCACGCTGTCGCTGGCCGGCGGCAAGGCGGCCTGGTCGCTGCAGGGCAGCCACACCGGCGCCACGCGCTGCAACGCCGACTCGGCCGCGCAGGGCAGCTGCCTGGCGACGCCCGCGTTCAAGGTGGGCGAGGCGCGCAACCGCGTCGACACGCGCCTGGGCTGGTCGGCGCCCGGCGATCATTGGGGCGTGGCGATGATCGTCAACAACCTGCTCGACAAGCGCTACGTGTCCGGCCTCAGCACCCTGTCGTCCGCGGTGGGCGTCCCGTACACGGCGTCGTACAGCGACCCGCGTCGCATCCAGTTCGAATTCAGCGCCAAGCTGTAACGCGTGCCTTTCCCGTTTCGCCAGCCTGCCGGCATCGAAGCGGGATTGTCCTTGGGGGGCGGTGGGAGCCGCCCCCGTTTCTTTGGACGTCCGGCGCGCCGGACCCGTTCGCTCAGCGCGGCACGTTCAGCTTGCCGACGCCGGCCTGCGCCTGCACCCAGGCCTTGACGGTGGAGGCCGCGCGCAGGCGGCTGCGGTAGTCGTAAGGCACCGTCCAGCCGACGCTGGCGCTCATCGCGCATTGCGCCATCACCAGCGCCGCGCCGTTCAGCAGCGAGCCCGAATCGACGATCGCGCCGGCCTTGCTCGACGAGCCTGGGTTGTCGATCACGGACGGGCAGCCGCTGGCGCCCGCGATTTCGAACACGTTCTGCTCGGAGATCACCTTGGCCTTGTAGCCCACGCCGATGCTGTAGGCATGCGGATAGACGGCGTCGGCCTTGCTGCCGCTGTAGAGATTGTCGTAGACGTGCACCTTGCCGAAGCGCACGCGCGGCGCGCGCTGGGTGAGCGCCGCGAACCAGTTGTCGTTGAACGTCACGCTCAGGTGGCCGTCGTCGGTGGCGGTGCTGTCGGACGAGCCGATCAGGTCGTTCTTGTCGTGGTGGTCGAACACGTTGTAGGAGACGGTGACGTAGTCAGCCGCGTTCTTGATGTCGACCGCGCCGTCGTGGCACTGTTCCACCTTGCCGTGCACGACCGGGGACAGGTCGTCGGTCTGCGGCGTGTCGGTGAAGCGGTCGTGGTCGATCCACACGTGGTGCGCGCCGTCGATGGTGACGCCGTCGAATTCGGAGTTCCAGTTGCCCGACGCGCCGTCGCTGGAGTCCCAGACGGGTGCGACGTCGCACGGGTTGACGAGCGTCAGGTTGCGCACGATCACGTTGTCGACGCCCTTGATCATGAGGCTTGCGTTGAGCAGCGTCGCGTTGGCGCCGACGCCCACCAGCGTGGTGTTGGCGGGCAGCTTGAGCTCGCCGCGCGCGGCCTGGTCCCTGGTGCTGCGGAACGCGCCGCCGTTGTCGGCGGCGCTCATGTCGATGCGGCCGACGACCTTGATGATGCGCGGCGCGCTGCCGCTGGCATGCACCGCGGCGGCGAGGTCGCTGGCCGTGCCGACGATCACCACGGCGGAGGCGGTCGCCTTGGCGCCGCCGTCGGTGCCCCCTGCCGTGCCGGCCCAGCCGGTCGGTGGCGCGCTGGCGCGGGTGTCGTCCGGCGCGGGCGAAGGCGTGGGAGCGGGGGACGGTGCAGGTGAGGGCGCGGGGGCCGGCGTCGCCACCTTGATCACGGCGCACTTCTTGGTCTCGGCCGGCGCCGGATCGGTGCCGAAGGTCGCCAGCGTGCAGTGCTGGTCGCCCGACAACGTCTTGAGCACCCAGTTGCCGTCGATGCCGAACGAGACCTGGCGCGGCGTCGTGCCGACCTTGCAGGTGCCGCCTTCGTCGGCGCATTTGGAATAGCCGGCCGGCCAGTCGGTGGCCGACGCCTGCTGGGCCGCCGAGAACAGCAGGCCGACGCAGGCGAGCCGCGAGATCGTGAAAGGAGTCATGGGTGCTTTCGATTGGTGGAACGAGGGGATCGCGCGGTCGACGCGGGACCGCCCCGTGTGAGGATCGCCGTCATTTTCGGGACGCTGGCCACGCGCGAAGTGACGGACCGGTGACGGACCGCGCCCCGCGCGTGCCGGGCTGGAAACCACCTGTAATGGGGGTGTCGATGCCGCTCGGCAACGCGCCGCCGGCCACTACACTCGCGCCTTTGCGCTGAGCCCGTGAGCGGCACACAGTCCCCGATGTCCAGCCAGCATTTCAGATTCGACGGCTGCGAGCTGCACGTGCCCACGCGGATGCTGCGTGTGGCCGGCACCGAGCGCGCGCTCGAGCCGCTGCCGTTCGACGTGCTCGTGCACCTCGTGGTGCAGCGCCATCGCTGCGTCACTCGCGAGGAGCTGCTGCGCGAGTTCTGGCGTGCCGAGTCGGCGTCCGCGAGCGGGCTGACGCGGGCCATCATGAAGATCCGCCAGGCCGTGGATCGCGACGCCGCAGGCTCGCTCGTGCGCACCGTGGCGCGCGCCGGCTACCAGTTCGTCGGCCAGGTCGAGGCGGTGGCGAGCGCGGTCGCCGCGACCGCGCCGACGCCAGGCAGCGTCGCGTTGCTGCCGTTCGAGAACCGCACCGGCCTGCCGGATCTCGACTGGGTCGAACTCGGCCTGGTGTCCCTGGTCGCGCGCGACCTCCCGCGTCACGCGCCCGTGCGCGTGCTCGCGCCCAGCACCGTGCTGTCGGCGTTGCAGTCGTCCGCGGCGGGCGTCGACGGCGCCGCGCGTGCCGCAGTCGTGCGCCGCCTGCTGGGCGCCGACCGCGTCGTGTTCGCCAGCGTGCACCTGGAGGGGTACCGCTATCGATTGCGCGCCACGCTCACCCCGGCCGCCGCGCAGTCGCTGGACGTCACGAGCGACGAGCCTGCGGCGCTGGCCGAGCTGCTGGCGCGCCGCCTGGGGGAATGCTGGTTCCCGCAGCGCGCGAAGGCGGCGCTGCCGCAAGCCGCGGACGGCCTTGCTGGCAGGCGGCTGCTCGCGAGGGCATTGCAGGCCCTCGCCGCGCAGCAGTGGAGCCGCGCGCTCGCCTTGCTCGACGAGGTGTTGCTGGCGGATCCGCAGGACGCAGCCGTCCGGCGCGAACGCCTGCGCGCGCTGGTCGCGCTCGACGACAACCGCGCGTTCGAACTTGGCGACGCCCTGCTTCGGGAGGCCGCCGGCGCGCACGACGCCGCCGCCCAGGCCGCGATCCACCTCGAGCTGGCCCAGGCCTATGTCCGGCGCCGCCTGGCGAGCGACGCGAAGCGTCACCTGGACGCCGCGCTGCGCCACGCTCCCGCCGACCTGGTGCCCGCGGACCTGTTCGCGACCTCGCTGTTGAGGGCGTCGATCGCCATGGCCGAATTCGAGTTCGCGCAGTCGGCGCGGCTGCTCGAGCGCGCGGCCAAGCAGTGCGACCTGCACGGCAACGTGCTGGACCGGATCCGCCTGACCAGCCTGCGCATCGTCCACGAGGCGGAGACGGGCGACATGGCCGCGGCGCACGCGCACGCGCTCACCTGCGCCTCGATGTACCGCGATCACGGCGTGCTGGCCGGCCACGCCCGCGCGCTCGCGAGCCTGGCCAACGCGAGCGCCAGCCTGGGCCGGCTCGACGACGCCACGCGACATGCCGAGGCCGGGCTGGCCTTGTCGCGCAGCCTGGGCATCCCGACGGATGCGGCCGTGACGGTGACGACGCTGTGCGGGCTCTATCGCCACCTGCGCCGGCCGGCCGACCTCGAGCGCGCCCTGGCCGCGCTCAACGAGTTCGACACGGGCGAGTCCCCTCGCAACGACTTGTTCCACCTGGTCGCGCACGCCCAGCGCGAAGCGGTGCATGGCCGCCACGCCGGGGCGGCGCTCTACCTGGCGCAGGCGCGCGAGGAGGTGGTGGCCGCGGGGCAGCACCTCGAGCTTCACTTCGTCCTGCCGCTGCTCGCGGGCAGCCTGGTGGGCGCCGGCCGCCTGATCGAGGCCGAGCAGGCCTGCGACGAGATCGAGCGCCTGCCGCGGTTCCAGCGCGACCGCAACCTGCAAGGCGCGCTGCACCACTGCCGCGCGCAACTGGCGCACGCGCTGGGCGACCGCGCCCAGGCGCTGGATCGCCTGGACGCGGCCATCGGCGTCACGCGACCCGGCTGGTGGCATGCGCAGGCGCGCCTGGACGCCGCCTGGCTGCTGCTCGAGGACGGCCGCCTCGAGGCGGCCGCGGCCAGCGTCTCGACGCTGGCGGGCTGGCTGCGCGAGCACCCGATCGGCCGCCTCGTCGACGCGCGCCTGAGCCACGTCGCCGGACGCTTCCAGGAGTCGCGGGCTGCACACGCCCAGCTCGCGGCCGGCCTGGCCGGGTCGTGCCGCGCCTACGTCGACGCGATCGCAGCCTGTTGCGAGGCGCATCGACACGCCCCGGGTGCGACCGCATTTCCGCGCGCCGAGTGTCTTGCGACGGGCCTCTGACGACCCGGGATGGCGCCCGGGCGGAGCCGAGCGCAGGGCAGCCGACTCCTGACTGGCTCACCCCATGAGCCTTTGCAGCCCTATCGTCCCCATCAGCGAATTGCCGCAGCCAACTCGGCCGCGAGCCCTATCGGCCGAATTTCACTCGGCTGTAGCGGCAATGAGGGAAATCCCCCACGAACTAGGCGCAGTGAAGTCAGCTAACACTTCACTTTCATAGCCGCGTGCAAGTCCTTCATTTAGAACGACATTCGCTTGCAGAACGTCGGCTAAGTGCTTGATTTGATTGATTTTTTCCGAAGATGACGCGTTGACCCACCCCTGGTGATTCGCTAAAGTGCATCAAAGTGCACTTTTGTGGTGGGTTGTGGCATCTCTGATTTTTGAAGGTCCTTCGGCGTTGACGCTGGACGGCAAGGGGCGAGTCTCCATGCCGGCCCGTTATCGTGACGACCTCCAAACATTGTGCGCCGGCCGGCTCACCGTCACCAAGCACCCGCACGGCTGCCTGATGGTGTTTCCGCGGCCCTACTGGGAAAGCTTCCGCGACCAGGTGGCGCAACTGCCGTTCTCGCAGGTAGGCGTCAAGCGCGTCTTCCTCGGACACGCGGACGACGTCGAGTGGGATGCCACTTCACGCGTGCTCATTCGCCCGGAACTCCGCACCTGGGCCGGACTCGAAAAGGACGTGACGCTGCTGGGCATGGGCAGTCACTTCGAACTGTGGGCGACCCCTGCATACGCCGCGAACGAAGCGCGCGTGATGCAGGAGCAGGCCACCGCCGCCCTCGACAATCTCATCTTCTGACCATCGTGGAACATTCGGGGTTGCACACCACCGTCCTGCTCCACGAAGCGATCGATTCGCTTGTGACTGATCCGGACGGCCTCTATGTCGACGGCACCTTTGGCCGGGGCGGGCACACGCGCGAGCTGCTGTCGCGGTTGGGCCCGGGCGCGCGCGTGATCGGCATCGATCGCGACCCGGTCGCCGTCGAGGCGGCCCGGACCGGCCCGGACGCGATCGTCGACGCGCGTTTCGAGATGGTGCATGCCAGCTTCGCGCAGTTGCCAACGGCGCTGGCCGAACGCGGCATTGCGAAGATCACCGGCTTGTTGCTCGACCTGGGCGTCTCGTCGCCGCAGATCGACACGCCCGAGCGCGGCTTCAGCTTCCGTTTCGACGGCCCGCTGGACATGCGCATGGACACCACCCGCGGCGAGACCGCTGCCGAATTTCTCGCTCGCGCCGACGAGCGTCACATTGCAGAGGTGATTCGTGACTACGGGGAAGAACGGTTTGCTGTGTCGATTGCAAAGGCGCTTGTTGCTGTGCGCGAAAGCGGCGCTCCCGTGCGAACCACGCGCGAGCTGTCCGCCGTCGTGGCTCGTACGGTCAAGACCCGCGAGCCGAACCAGGATCCCGCCACACGCACCTTTCAGGCTCTTCGGATTTTCGTCAATGCCGAGCTCGAAGAGCTCGAGCAGGTTCTGAAGAGCTCGCTGGACCTGCTCGAGTCCGGCGGCCGCCTGTCGGTGATCAGCTTCCATTCGCTCGAAGATCGCATCGTCAAGACCTTCATTGCGCGCGAGAGCAAGGACGAGATCGACCGTCGCGCGCCGATGGCGCCGCCGTCGACGAAGCTGCGCCTGGCCGCGCTCGGGCGCATCAAGCCCGGGCCCACCGAGGTGCTGACCAACGGGCGCTCGCGCTCGGCGATCCTGCGCGTGGCGGAGCGGCTATGAGCGATGGCTCCGTGATGGTGCGGCTCAACTTCCTGCTCGCGATCGTGCTGATCGTCAGCGGGCTCTACCTCGTCAAAATCAGCTACGAGTCGCGCCGCCTGTTCGCCGAGATCGAGAACGCGCACGGCGCCGAGCGCCAGCTCGAGTCCGACCGCCGCCGCCTCGAAGCCGAGCGCCAGGGCCAGGCCACGCACCTGCGCGTCGAGGCGACGGCGCGCACCAAGCTGGGCATGCGCGCCGCCACGCCGGCCAATACCCAGTACGTGGTCGACGCCGGCCTCGCGGCGGCGCCCATGACGGCGCCGCTCACGTCGCCATTGCAGACGCCGGCGACGGCCGCCAGCGCCCCGACGTCGGGGGCTTCGCAATGAACAAGCCCAACAAGCCCAACAAGCCCAACAAGCCCAACAAGCGCACGCAGCAGCCGTCGCGCGCCCGCGCGGTGAGTAACGTCACGTACGCCAACAGCCCGCTGCTGGCGTCGAAGACACCCCTGTGGCGCAGCCGCTTCCTGGTCGTGCTGGTGGGCATCGGCTCGCTGGTGCTGATCGGCCGCGCCGCCTACATCCAGATCATCGCCAACAACTTCTACCTGAAGCAGGGCGAGGCGCGCTACGCGCACACGCTCGAGATGCCGGCCAGCCGCGGCCGCATCGTCGACCGCAACGGGCTGCTGCTGGCCACCAGCGTGCCGACGCCGTCGGTGTGGGCGATCCCCAAGGACGTCGACGCGGACGCCGGCGAGAAGAAGCAGCTTGCACAGGCGCTGGGCATGACGGTGAGCGAGCTCGACGACCGCCTCGACGGCAACCCGAACTTCGTCTGGCTCAAGCGCCAGGTCGACGACGGCGTGGGCGTGGCCGTCAAGCAGTTGGAGCTGAAGGGCATCCACCAGGTCAGCGAGTTCCGCCGTCGCTATCCGGAAGGCGAGGCCGCCGCGCACGTGGTCGGCTTCACCGGCGACGAAGACAAAGGCCAGGAAGGCATCGAGCTGGCGTACCAGCAACAGCTGCAGGGCCGCGACGGCTCGCGCGAAGTGGTCAAGGATCGCCTGGGCCGCATCGTCGAGAACATCGGCGACCCGCAGCGCCCGATCAATGGGGAGGACATCGAACTCGCGATCGACTCCAAGGTGCAGTTCTTCGCGTACCAGCGCGTGCGCGACCAGGTGATCGCGCAGAAGGCCAAGGGCGGCAGCGTCGTCGTGATCGACACGCTCACCGGCGAAGTGCTGGCGCTTGCCAACTACCCGAGCTTCAACCCGGGCGACCGCCACCACCTGTCGGGCGCGCAGCTGCGCAACCGGGCGCTGACCGACGTGTTCGAGCCTGGCTCGACGATGAAGCCGTTCATCGTCGGCACCGCGCTGGAGAAGGGCCTGGTCACGCCCTTCTCGCTGGTCGACGCGACGCCCGGCTCCTTGACGGTCGGCGGCTTCAGCCCGAAGGACGCCGAGCCCAACGGCATGCTGACCGTGCAGCAGGTGATCCAGAAGTCCAGCAACATCGGCGCGGCGCGCCTCGCGATGAAGCTCACGCCCAAGGAGATGTGGGAGAAGTTCTCGTCCATCGGCCTGGGCCAGAAGCCGCAGATCAACTTCCCCGGCGTCGTCACCGGCCGCCTGCGCCCGTACAAGACGTGGCGCCCGATCGAGCAGGCGACGATGGCCTATGGCTACGGCCTGTCGGCTTCGCTGTTCCAGCTGGCGCGCGCCTACACGGTGTTCGCCAACGACGGCGTGCTGGAGAACGTGTCGATGCTGCGCCAGCCCGCGCCCGGCCCGGGCCCGCGCGTGTTCCAGCCGGCGACGGTCAAGGAGCTCCTGACCATGCTGCAGATGGTGACGTCGCCGGGCGGCACCGCCCCCAAGGCACGCACGCTGGGCTACAGCGTCGGCGGCAAGTCGGGCACCGCGTACAAGGCCGAGGGCCATGGCTACGCGCAGAACAAGTACCGGCCCTGGTTCGTCGGCCTGGCGCCGATCTCGCATCCGCGCATCGTCGTCGCCGTGATGATCGACGAGCCCACGGCCGGCCTGCACTACGGCGGCGACGTGGCCGCGCCGGTGTTCAGCCAGGTGGTGTCGCAGACGCTGCCGCTGCTGGGCGTCGCACCCGATCTCGACGTCCGCACGCAGATCACGCAGACCAACGTCATCCAGACACCCGAGAACTAAAGACATGAAGCCCCCACGCTCACTCTGTTCACTGCCCCCCGAGGGGGCCCATCAGCGCCTTCGGGCGGCCGGGCGTCGCTGATGCCGCTCACCCGCCTCAAGTCCCCCGCCGCCGCGGCCCGCTGGCTCAAGTCCTGGGTCACCGGCACGCTGCGCACGGACAGCCGTTCCGTCCAGCCAGGCGACGCGTTCATCGCATGGCCGGGCTATGCCAACGACGGCCGCGGCTTCGTCGCCAGCGCCCTCGCGGCGGGCGCGGCCACGTGCCTGGTCGAAGAAAAAGAGGTCGACGCGTTCGGCTTCGAGGACGCACGCGTCGCGACGCTGAAATCGATGAAGGCTGCCACCGGCCAGATCGCCGCGACCTTCTTCGACGAGCCCAGCCAGGCGATCAAGGTCATCGCCACCACCGGCACCAACGGCAAGACGTCGACCGCGTGGTGGACGGCGCAGACGCTCAATCTGCTGGGCCGGCGCGCGGGCTTCGTCGGCACGCTGGGCGTCGGCGTGCCGCCGCTGCCGATGCCCGTCGCCGCGGCTGACTCGAAGGAAGACTGGAGCATCAAGCCCACCGGCCTGACCACGCCCGACCCCGTGCTGTTGCAGGCCGCGTTCCGCCGCATGGCCAACGACGGCTTCACCGCCTGCGCGATCGAGGCCAGCTCGATCGGCATCGTCGAGCAGCGCCTGGCCGGCACGCGCATCGAAGTGGCGCTGTTCACCAACTTCACGCGCGACCACCTCGACTACCACGGCAGCATGGACAACTACTGGGCCGCCAAGCGCCTGTTGTTCGGCTGGGTGGGCCTGAAGTCCGCCGTGATCAACATCGACGACGACGCCGGCGCATTGCTGGCCGACGAGCTGCGCCGCGGCCAGATCGACTCGTGGACGTACTCGACGCGCGCCGACTCCGGCGCCCGCCTGATCGCCGACGAGATTGGCTACCGGGACGGCGGCCTTGCCTTCACGCTGGTGGAAGACGTGGCCGTCGGCGGCAGGGCGCGCCGCGAATCGGTCGTCACCACGCTGATCGGCGACTACAACGTGCACAACCTGCTGGCCGTGATCGGCGGGCTGCGCGCGCAGGGCGTGATGATGGTCGACGCCGCACGCGTGGCCGGGCTGGTCACGCCGGTGCCGGGGCGCATGCAGCGCATCGCCGCCGGCGCGGTCGGCCAACCGGAAGTGGTGGTCGACTACGCGCACACGCCGGACGCGCTCGAAAAGGTCATCGCCGCGCTGCGCCCGCTGGCCACCGCGCGCGGCGGCCAGCTGCACTGCGTGTTCGGCTGCGGCGGCGACCGCGATGCGACCAAGCGTCCGCTGATGGGCGAGATCGCCGCGCGCCTGGCCGACGCGGTGGTGGTCACCAGCGACAACCCGCGCACCGAGGATCCGCAGAAGATCGTCGACCAGGTGGCCGACGGCGCGTTCGACGGCAACCCGGTCGTCAAGATCGTCGACCGCCGCGTGGCGATCGCGCAGGTTCTCGCGGGCGCGGGCGCGAACGACGTCGTGCTGATCGCCGGCAAGGGCCACGAGGACTACCAGGAAATCAATGGCGTGCGCCAGCCGTTCTCGGACGTGGAAGAGGCGCTGTCCGGCCTCGAGAAGCGAGGCTGGGTGGCATGAGCGCCTACATGACGCTCGCGGACGCGGTCGCGATGGTGCCGGGTGCGGCGCTCGTCGGCGACGGCGCGCGCGCGTTCGAGCGCGTGCACACCGACACGCGCACGCTGCGCGCGGGCGACCTGTTCGTCGCGCTCCAGGGCGAGCGCTTCGACGCGCACGACTTCCTGCCGCAGGCGCGCGCCGCCGGCGCGGTGGCCGCGATTGGCACGCACGGCGTCGCGGAGGCCGGCCTGGATGGGCTCGTCGTCGACGACTCGCTCGCGGCCTTGCAGCAGCTCGCGGCCGGCTGGCGTCGGCGCTACTTCGGCCAGGTGATCGCCGTCACCGGCAGCAACGGCAAGACGACGGTGACGCAGATGATCGCGTCCATCCTGCGCGCCGCGTATGGCGAGCGCTCGCACGCGACCACCGGCAATTTGAACAACCACATCGGCGTGCCGCTGACGGTGTTGCAACTGCGCTCGACGCACCGCGCCGCGGTCGTCGAGCTCGGCATGAACCACCCGGGCGAGATCGCCGTGCTGGCGCGCATCGCGCAGGCCACGGTGGCGCTCGTCAACAACGCGCAGCGCGAGCATCAGGAGTTCATGGGCACCGTCGAGGCCGTGGCGCGCGAGAACGGCGCGGCGATCGCCTCGCTGCCGGGCGACGGCGTCGCCGTGTTCCCGTGCGACGACCCCTACACCGACATCTGGCAAGCCCAGGCCGGCAAGCGCCGCTGCCTGCGCTTCGCGCTGGCCGACGACGCCGACGGCGAATGGCCCAGCGCCGAGATCTCGGCCCGTGCGCGCTGGGTCGACACCGCCTGGCACGTCGAGATGACCACGCCCGAAGGCCAGGTGCGCATGACGCTGCCGGTCGCCGGCCGCCACAACGTGCGCAACGCGCTGGCCGCCACCGCCGCGGCGCTGGGCGCGGGCGTGCCGCTGGCCGCGGTCGTGAAGGGGCTCGAATCGTTCGCGCCGGTCAAGGGGCGCTCGCAGTTGAAGTCGCTCACGCGCGCCGGCCGCACGATCCCGTTGGTCGACGACACCTACAACGCGAATCCGGATTCGGTGCGCGCCGCCATCGACGTCCTCGCCGGGCTGCCCGCGCCGCGCTGGCTGCTGCTGGGCGACATGGGCGAGGTCGGCGACCAGGGCCCGGCCTTCCACGAAGAGATCGGCGCCTACGCGAAGTCGCGCGGCATCGACGACTTCTGGTGCGCCGGCGACCTGTGCACGCACGCCGCGAGCGCATACGGCGCGGGCGCGCGCCACTTCGCCGACACGCAGTCGCTGCTCGCCGCGCTGGGCGACTCGACCGCCGCGGCGCCGGCGTTCTCCTCGGTGCTCGTCAAGGGCTCGCGCTTCATGGCCATGGAACGCGTGGTGGCGCTGTTGATCGCACACGACGACAACCTCAAGGGAGCCACCGATGCTGCTTAGCCTCGCCTCCTGGCTGCAGGAGCACTACCCACAGAGCTTCGGCTTCCTGCGCGTGTTCCAGTACCACACGTTCCGCGCGGTGATGGCGGCGATGACGGCGCTGCTGATCGGCCTGGCCTTCGGCCCGTGGGTCATCCGCCGCCTGGCAGAGCTCAAGATCGGCCAGCCGATCCGCGACTACGGCGTGCAGACCCACATGGTCAAGCGCGGCACGCCCACCATGGGCGGCGTGCTGGTGCTGATCGGCATCGCCATCGCCACGCTGCTGTGGAGCGACTGGAGCAACCGCTTCGTCTGGATCGTGATGATCGTGACCTTCGGCTTCGGCGCGATCGGCTGGTCGGACGACTGGCGCAAGGTCGTCAACAAGAACCCCGAAGGCATGCCGTCCAGGGAGAAGTACCTGTGGCAGTCGCTGATCGGGCTGCTCGCGGCGGTGTACCTCGCCTTCAGCGTGTCGGAGACGTCCAACCTGCGCGTGCTGGAGCTGTTCATCCGCTGGGTGACGAGCGGCTTCGCCAACGACCTGCCGCCCAAGGCCGACCTGATGCTGCCGTTCTTCAAGACGGTGAGTTACCCGCTGGGCGTGTTCGGCTTCATCGCGATGACCTACTTCGTGATCGTCGGCGCGAGCAACGCGGTCAACCTCACTGACGGCCTCGACGGCCTGGCCATCATGCCGGTGGTGCTGGTCGCGGGCTCGCTGGGCCTGTTCGCCTACATCGTCGGCAACGCGGTGTATTCGAAGTACCTGCTGTTCCCATACATCCCGGGGGCGGGGGAGTTGCTGATCTTCTGCTCTGCGATCGCCGGGGCGGGGCTCGCGTTCCTGTGGTTCAACGCGCATCCGGCGCAGGTCTTCATGGGCGACGTCGGCGCGCTGTCGCTGGGTGGCGCGCTCGGCACGATCGCCGTGATCACGCGCCAGGAAATCATCCTCGGGATCATGGGCGGCGTGTTCGTCGCCGAGGCGCTGTCGGTGATGGCCCAGGTCGGCTACTTCAAGTACACCAAGCGCAAGTATGGCGAAGGGCGACGCATCCTCAAGATGGCGCCGCTGCACCACCATTTCGAGAAGTCCGGCTGGACCGAGACGCAGGTCGTGATCCGCTTCTGGATCATCACGATGCTGTTGTGCCTCGTGGGCCTGGCCAGCCTGAAGTTGCGTTGAAACAAAGCGAAGAACAGTGAGCGATCTCTCCGACAAGAACGTGCTGATCCTGGGGCTGGGCGCCTCGGGTCTGGCCATGGCGCGCTGGTGCGCCGGCCAGGGCGCGCGCGTTCGCGTATGGGACTCGCGTGAGAATCCGCCGCAGGCCGCGGCGCTGGCTGCCGAGGTCGACGGCTCCACCTTCTTCTCGGGTGAGCTGACCGCTCAATCGCTGGACGGCGTAGCCCGCGTCTTCAAGAGCCCGGGCCTGAGCCCGACCGACACGCGCCTGGCGGCGCTGGTGCAGGCCGCGCGCGCCGCCAACGTGCCGCTGCGCGGCGAGCTCGACCTGTTCTCGCAGGCGCTGGCGCAGCTCAGGGCCGAGCGCGGCTACGTGCCCAGGATCCTGGCGATCACCGGCACCAACGGCAAGACGACGACGACGTCGCTCACGGGCCAGCTCGTCGAGCGCGCCGGCCGCAGCGTGGCCGTGGCCGGCAACATCGGTCCGACCCTGCTGGACACGCTGGCCGCCGCGATCGCCGCGCAGGCCGTGGCCGATGTCGAGCACGCCGAGCAGGCCGCGGCGCAGGCGTTGATCGATGCCGAGGAGGCCGCCGCCAAGGCCGCGCAGGACGCGATCGACGCGGAGGCCGCACGCTTGGCCGCCGAGAAGAAGGCCAAGCTCGACGCCGAGCTCGCCGCCGCCGACGCCGCCAAGGCTGTCGCCGCCGCCGAGATTGTCCAGGCCAAGGCGGATGCCGTCGCCGCCAAGCAGGCGCGCGCCGAAGTCAAGGCCGCGAAGGCGGCGGCCAAGGCGAACCCGCATGCCGAACTCGAGATGCCCGTCGAAGCGCCGGCCGAAGAAGTGTCACAAGATCCCGACGCGGACTCGATCAGCGACGAGATGCTGGTCGACTCCGACGAGCTGCGCGAACTCGCCGCGCTCGATGGCAGCGATGTGCCGGCCCAGCTCGCCGACGACATCGCCGAGGAACACGCCGACGAAGCGCTCGCCGACGAGATCGAGGAAGTCCAGGAGGCGTCCGCCAATCTGCCCGATGACGACGCGCCGTCCATCGTGCTGATCCCGCCGCCGCCGGTCGACCCCGTCTTCAGCCACCTGCCTCAGGTGTGGGTGCTGGAGCTGTCGAGCTTCCAGCTGGACGAAGTACAGGACTTCAATCCTGCCGCGGCCACGGTGCTCAACGTCACGCAAGACCACCTCGACTGGCACGGCACGATGGCCGCCTACGCCGCGGCCAAGGCGCGGATCTTCGGCACGGGCATGGGCAACAACGCGATGCCCGACACGGTGATGGTGATCAATCGCGACGACCCCGCGGTCGAGGCGATGATCCCGCCGCCGGTCACGGTCAAGCCGACGCAGCGTGGCCAGCGCGCGAAGCTGGTGTCGCGCCGCGTGGTGCGTTTCGGCCTCGACGCGCCGCGCGCGCCGGGCGACTTCGGACTGCTCGACGAGGGCGGCATGGCGTGGCTGGTGCGCGCGATGGAGCTCGACCCGACGATCAAGCGCAAGGCCGGCGACGAGGTCGAGCTGGTGATCCAGCGCCTGATGCCGGCCGACGCGCTGCGCATCCGCGGCCGCCACAACGCATCCAACGCGCTGGCGTCCCTCGCTCTGGCCAGTTCGGTCGGCATCCCGCTCGCGCCGATGCTGCATGGCCTGCGCGAGTACCGCGGCGAGCCGCACCGCGTCGAGCCGATCGGCATGATCAAGAGCGTGGAGTTCTTCGACGATTCGAAGGGCACCAATGTTGGCGCGACGGTCGCCGCAATCAACGGACTGGGCCAGGACCGCGCGCCGGCCAAGCTCGTCGTGATCCTCGGCGGCGACGGCAAGGGCCAGGACTTCACGCCGCTCGCCGAGCCGCTGCGCCGCCACGTGCGCGCGGCCGCGACCATCGGCAAGGACGCCGAGGCGATCGAAGCCGTGCTGCAGTCGGCCGGCGTGCACTTCCAGCGCCACGCGACGCTGGAGGACGCCACGCGCTGGGCGCACCAGCAGGCGCAAGGCTCGGACGCCGTGCTGCTGAGCCCGGCCTGCGCGAGTCTGGACATGTTCCGCGACTACAAGCACCGCGCGGACGTGTTCGTCGCGACGGTGCATGCGCTCGCGGACGATGCCGGCGAGGTGCTCGCATGAGCGTGTTCGCCACCCTGAAGCAGCACCTGCCCGAATGGCCGGGCTTCCGTCCGGTCGAATGGGTGCGCAACCTGCGTCCGGCCGCGACGGTCGACGAACGCGTGCCGATCCGCGACTGGGTCGACGCGGGCCGGCCGGCGCGCGTGATGGGCGTGGACTCCGCGCTGATCTGGGTCGTCGCGGCACTGCTGGCGTTCGGCCTGGTGATGGTCTATTCGGCGTCGGTGGCGCTGCCCGACAGCCCGCGCTTCGCGCTGTACACGCCCACGCACTTCCTGAGCCGCCAGGCGATCTTCATCGCCATCGGCCTCGTTTGTGCGTTTGCCACGGCGCAGATCCCGACCGCGGTGTGGGAGAAGTGGGCGCCGTGGATCTTCGGGCTCGCGATGCTGCTGCTGTTCCTCGTCCTGATCCCGCACATCGGCAAGGGCGTCAACGGCGCCCGCCGCTGGATCCCGATGGGCGTGCTCAACTTCCAGCCGAGCGAACTCGCCAAGCTGGGCATGTGCATGTACGCGGCGAGCTACATGGTGCGCAAGATGGACGTCAAGGAGCACTTCGTCAAGGCCGTGTGGCCGATGGCGGTGGCCCTCGCCGCCATCGGCGTGCTGCTGCTGGCCGAACCGGACATGGGCGCATTCATGGTGATCGCGGCCATCGCGCTCGGCGTGCTGTTCCTGGGCGGCGTCAACGGCCGCATGTTCCTGCTGAGCGTGGCCGTGCTCATGGGTGCGTTCACGCTGATGATCGTGTTCAGCGAGTTCCGCCGCCAGCGCATCTTCGCCTACCTCGACCCGTGGAACCCGACCTACGCGCAGGGCAAGGCCTACCAGCTGACGCACTCGCTGATCGCGTTCGGCCGCGGCGAGATCTTCGGCCAGGGCCTGGGCAACTCGATCGAGAAGCTGCACTACCTGCCCGAGGCGCACACCGACTTCCTGCTGGCCGTGGTCGGCGAAGAGTTGGGCTTCCTCGGCGTGTTCATCATCGTCGGCGCCTTCTTCTGGCTGACGCGCCGGCTGTTCATCATCGGCCGCCAGGCGATCGCGCTGGACCGCGTGTTCGCCGGCCTGATGTGCCAGGGCGTGGGCCTGTGGATGGGCGCGCAATCGTTCATCAACTTCGGCGTGAACCTGGGCGTGTTGCCCACCAAGGGCCTGACGCTGCCGCTGCTCAGCTACGGTGGCTCGGGGGTCGTGCTCAACCTCGTGGCGCTGGCGCTCGTATTGCGCGTCGACATGGAAAGCCGCGCCTTGATGCGAGGAGGGCGAGCATGACCGCCACCACGCAACTCGCCACGCCGATGCCCATTCGCCCACGCCATCTCGTCGTGATGGCGGCCGGCACCGGCGGCCACGTGATGCCCGGCCTCGCCGTGGCGCGCGAAGTGCTCGCGCGCGGCTGGACCGTCAGCTGGCTGGGCACGCGCACGGGCATGGAGAACCGCCTCGTGCCGCCGTCGGGCATCCCGATGGACACGATCAACTTCGCCGGCGTGCGCGGCAAGGGTGTGTTCGGCATGTTCAAGGGCCTGATGCAGCTCGCGTCCGCGTTCGGCGCCTGCAAGCACATCCTGCGCACGCGCAACGCGACGGCCGTGCTGGGCATGGGCGGCTACGTCTGCGTGCCGGGCGGCAAGGTTGCGCGCAAGCTCAAGAAGCCGCTGGTGCTGGTCAACGCCGACGCCGGGCTGTTGCTGTCCAACAAGTCGCTGCTGTCGTCGTGCGACCGCATCGCATTCGGCTTCGACGGCGAGGATGCGCGCAAGACGCCCAAGGCGCTGGTCACGGGCAATCCCGTGCGCGCCGAGATCGAGGCGATCGCGCCGCCGGCCGAACGCTTCGCCAACCGCGCCGGCCCGCTGCGCGTGCTGCTGGTGGGCGGCAGCCTGGGCGCCCGGGTCCTCAACGAGACGCTGCCGCAGGCGCTCAAGTTGATCCCCAAGGGCGAACGTCCGCGTGTCACGCACCAGACCGGCGAGAAGAACTGGGAATCCGTGCAGGCCGAATACCATGCGCGCGACGTCGAGGCGGAGGTCATTCCCTTCATCGACGACATGGCGCGCCGCCTGGCCGACTGCGACCTGATCGTCTGCCGCGCCGGCGCGATCACCGTCAGCGAGTTGTGCGCCGCAGGCGTCGCCAGCGTGCTGGTGCCGCTCGTCATCAGCACCACCTCGCACCAACGTGACAACGCCCTCTACATGGCTGAACGCGGCGCCGCGCGCCACCTGCCGCAGACCGAGCTGACGCCCGAACGCCTGGCTGCCGAGCTGCGCGCAGCCACGCGCGAGCACCTGCTGGCCATGGCTGAACGCGCGCGGTCGCTCGCGCGCCCGCAAGCTGCGGCTCGCGTCGCGGACGAACTCGAAAGGCTCGTGGCATGACAACGCACGGCCGCCCGAAGATGCAATGCCCCCGCCCGGCGGGGAGGCGCGCAGCGCCAGGGGTGCAAACATGAAGCACGCGGTCAAGAATATCCACTTCGTGGGTGTCGGCGGGTCGGGCATGTCCGGCATCGCCGAGATCCTGCACAACCTCGGCTACGCGGTCTCCGGCTCCGACCAGTCCGACAGCGCGACGTCGCGCCGCCTCGGCGAGCTGGGCATCCGCATCTTCGTCGGCCATGACGCGGCCAACATCGCTGATGCGCAAGCGGTCGTCACGTCCACGGCGGTCAAGGGCGACAACCCCGAAGTCATCGCAGCCCGCGCAAAACGCATCCCGGTGGTGCCGCGCGCGGTGATGCTGGCCGAGCTGATGCGCCTGAAGAAGGGCATCGCGATCGCCGGCACGCACGGCAAGACGACCACGACCTCGCTGGTCACCTGCGTGCTGGCCGAGGCCGGGGTCGACCCGACCTTCGTCATCGGCGGGCGCCTCAACAGCGCCGGCGCCAACTCGCGCCTGGGCTCGGGCGACTACATCGTGGTCGAGGCCGACGAGTCCGACGCGTCGTTCCTGAACCTGATGCCGATCCTGGCGGTGGTGACGAACATCGACGCCGACCACATGGACACCTACGGCCACGACTTCGCGCGCCTGAAGGCCGCGTTCGTGGAGTTCCTGCACCGCATGCCGTTCTACGGCGCGGCCATCGTCTGCGGCGACGACCCCGGCGTGCGTTCGATCATCCCGATGATCTCGCGCCCGGTCATCACTTACGGCATGAACGAGGACGTGCAGGTGCGCGCCGTCAACGTGGTCGCGCTGGTCGGTGGGCAGATGCAATTCACCTGCCAACGCCGCAACGGCGTCCAGATGCCCGATTTCGACGTGACGCTGAACCTGCCCGGCGAGCACAACGTGCGCAACGCGCTGGCCGCCATCGCCGTGGCCACCGAGCTCGAATTGCCCGACGCCGCCATCGCGCGTGCCCTCGAAGGCTTCACCGGCGTCGGCCGCCGCTTCCAGCGTTTCGGCGACCTGCCGGTGGACGCCGACAAGGGCGGCGGCACGTTCACGCTGATCGACGACTACGGCCACCACCCGGTGGAGATGGCCGCGGTGATCGCCGCCGCGCGCGGCGCGTTCCCGCAGCGCCGCCTCGTGCTCGCGTTCCAGCCGCACCGCTTCACGCGTACCCGCGACTGCTTCGAGGATTTCGTCAAGGTGATGGGGCAGGCCGATGGGGTCCTGCTGACCGAGGTGTACTCGGCCGGCGAGTCGCCGATCGTCGCGGCCGACGGCCGCTCGCTGGCCCGCGCGCTGCGCGTCGCGGGCAAGGTGGATCCGGTGTTCGTCGACGACGTCAACGAACTCGCGGCGGCCATCGTCGACCACGCGCGCAACGGCGATGTCGTCATCTCGATGGGCGCGGGCTCCATCGCTGCGGTGCCGCAGCGGGTGGTGGACATGAAGGCACAGACTCTGAACGGAGGCGCGCAATGAACATCATTTCATTGACCCCCAACGATGCGAAGAAGCTCGGCAAGGTGGCCGTGCTGATGGGCGGCACGTCCGCCGAGCGCGCGATCTCGCTGATCTCGGGCAGCGGCGTGCTGGCCGCGCTGAAGGCCAGCGGCATCGACGCGCACGCGTTCGATCCCGCCGAGCGTCCGATGGAAGACCTCAAGCGCGAGGGCTTCGCGCGCTGCTTCATCGTGCTGCACGGCCGCCGCGGCGAGGACGGCTGCATCCAGGGCGCGCTCGAGCTGATGGGCATCCCGTACACCGGCCCGGGCCTGATGGCATCGGCCATCGCGATGAACAAGGTGATGACCAAGCGCGTGTGGCGCGCCGAGGTGCTGCCCACGCCGCGCGGTCGCGTGTTGAGCCGCGAGGAGCAGGTCGACAAGTACATGAGCAAGGTGCCCGACGAGCTCGGACTGCCGCTGATCGTCAAGCCGCCGCACGAAGGCTCGTCGGTCGGCGTCACCAAGGTCAAGAGCTGGTCGCAGATGAAGGAGGCGGTGGAACTGGCCGCCGGCTACGACGCGGACGTGCTGTGCGAGGAGTTCATCGACGGCGACGAGGTGACGGTCGCGTTGCTGGGCGAGGGCATGGACGTCATGGCGTTGCCCGTGGTGCGCATCGTCGCGCCGGAAGGCAAGTACGACCTGCAGAACAAGTACTTCACCGACGTCGTCAAGTACCACTGCCCGAGCGGCCTGCCCGACAAGGAGGAGAAGGAAGCCCAGCGCCTGGCCGTCGCGGCCTACCGCGCGCTCGACTGCCGCGGCTGGAGCCGCGCCGACCTGATCATCCGGCACTCGGACCGCAAGGCGTTCCTGATCGAGATGAACACCTCGCCGGGCATGACCCCGCACTCGCTGGTGCCGATCGCTGCGCGCGCCGTGGGGGTGTCTTACGAGGCCCTGTGCGCGCACCTGATCGCCGTCGCCGCGCTCGACCCGCAAGGCAAGGGCGGCAAGGCCGCGAAGAACGAACAGCCGGACGCCCAGGCCTGAGCATGCTGCTGCGCCAACCCGCCACCCCGACCAGCGCGCCCGCCGACGCGCTCCCGGTGGACGTGCGCCTGATGAACGCGATCGCGATGGCCGTGTTCACGCTGGCGCTGGTGGCGTTGGTGGCGGCCGGCCTCGCGTGGGCCATGCGTCGGCCGCAGTTCCAGTTCGGCGACGTGCGGCTGGAGGGCGACCTGCAGCGCAACAGCGTGACCACCGTGCGCGCCAACGCGATGCCGCACCTGGCGGGCAACTTCTTCACGATGGACCTGGCCCACACGCGTGCGGCCTTCGAGCAGGTGCCCTGGGTTCGCCACGCCGTCGTGCGTCGCGTGTGGCCCAACCGGCTGGTGGTGGCGCTGGAGGAGCACCAGCCCGTCGCGCTGTGGCTGGGCGACGAGAACAGCGACAAGATGGTCAACAGCCACGGCGAGGTCTTCGAGGCCAACGTCGGCGACGTCGAGGACGACAGCCTGCCGCAGTTCGCCGGCCCGGACGGCACGTCGGCGCAGGTGCTCGACATGTACCGCCGGCTGCAGCCGATGTTCTCGAACCTCGACGCCGAGTTGACCGCGCTGCACCTGTCGGGCCGCGGCAGCTGGAAGGTCGACCTGGACGACGGCGCGAGCGTCGAGCTCGGGCGCGGCACCCAAGATGAAGTGGTGGAGCGCACGACGCGTTTCATCCGCACGGTACCGCAGGTGTTGCACAAGTTCGGAGCGCCGCTGGAGAGCGCGGACCTGAGGCACGCCGAAGGCTATGCAGTGAAGTTGAAGGGCTTGTCGGTGAACGCTGACGCGAAGCAGCCGCAACAACCTTCCAGCCAGCAATAGGAAACGGACAGCAATGGCCAAGGAATACAAGGATCTCGTCGTCGGACTCGACATCGGCACCGCGAAGGTGATGGCCGTCGTCGCCGAGATACTGCCCGGCGGCGAGCTTCGGCTCGCGGGCCTGGGGGTGGCGCCGACGCACGGCCTCAAGCGCGGCGTCGTCGTCAACATCGACGCCACGGTGCAGTCCATCCAGCAGGCCTTGAAGGAGGCCGAGATGATGGCCGACTGCAAGATCTCGCGCGTCTACACGGGCATCACCGGCAGCCACATCCGCGGCCAGAACTCGACGGGCATGGTGATCGTGCGCGACAACCGCGAGGTCACGCCCACCGACATGGCGCGCGTGGTGGAGACGGCCAAGGCGATCAACATCCCCAACGACCAGCGCGTGCTGCTGGTCGAGCCGCAGGAGTTCGTGATCGACGGCCACGAAGTGAAGGAGCCGATCGGCATGAGCGGCAGCCGGCTCGAGGTGCGCGTGCACATCGTCACCGGCGCGCAGAGTGCGGCCGAGAACATCGTCAAATGCGTGCGTCGCTGCGGGCTCGAGGTCGACCAACTGGTGCTCAACCCGAGCGCGTCGAGCCAGGCCGTGCTGACGCAGGACGAGATGGACCTGGGCGTCGCGCTGGTGGACATCGGCGCGGGCACCACCGACGTCGCGATCTTCACCGGCGGATCGGTGCGCCACACCGCGGTGATCCCGATCGCCGGCGACCTGATCACCAGCGACATCGCGATGGCGTTGCGCACGCCGACCAAGGACGCCGAGGAGATCAAGGTCGAGTACGGCGTGGCCAAGCAACTGCTGGCCGACGCCACCGAACAGGTCGAGGTGCCGGGTCTCGGCGACCGCCCGCCGCGCATGCTCAGCCGCCAGGCGCTGGCCGGCGTGATCGAGCCGCGCGTCGAGGAGATCTTCTCGCTGGTGCACCAGGTGATCCGCGAGTCGGGCTGCGAGGAGTTGCTGTCCTCGGGCATCGTGCTCACCGGCGGCACGGCGGTGATGCCGGGCATGGTGGAGCTCGGCGAAGACATCTTTCTCAAGCCCGTCCGCAAGGGTCTGCCGACCTATTCGGGCCCGCTGTTCGACATGGTCGCCAACCCGCGTTCGGCGACTGTCATGGGCCTGCTCGAGGAGGCCCGGGTCGCGCACAGCCGGGGCCACAAGGCCGCGGCGCAGGCCGGCTCGATGCAGACGTTCTTCGGCAAGGCGCGGGACTGGTTCATGGGCAATTTCTGATGACGAACACAAGAGGCGTCATCCACATAAGACGCGACGCGCACGACGCGATCGAGTCGCACGCTCTTTGGGATACGGGGTTTATGGCACAGGCAACTGCAACAGCATCTAGGAAGGAAACATCATGGCAATCGAGATGATCGAACCGTTTGATCAAGGCACGCAGATCAAGGTCATCGGCGTGGGCGGCGGCGGCGGCAACGCCGTCGAGCACATGCTCAGCGAGGGCGTTCAAGGCGTCGAGTTCGTTTGCGCGAACACCGATGCTCAGGCACTGAACCGCTCCGGCGCGACCCAGATCATCCAGCTGGGCGGCAAGGGCCTGGGCGCGGGTGGCAAGCCGGAAGTCGGCCGCGCCGCGGCCGAGGAAGCAGTCGAGGAGATCCGGGCGGCCATCTCCGGCTCCAACATGCTGTTCATCACCGCCGGCA
>JBDSDD010000070.1:0-18048 GCA_039920745.1 Burkholderiaceae bacterium
AAAACGAAAAAGCCCGGCACAGCCGGGCTTTCGTGTCTGGTTCCTGGCGCCCACGAAGGACGCCGGAAACTCAGGCCAGCTTTTCCTTGATCCGAGCCGACTTGCCCGAGCGCTCGCGCAGGTAGTACAGCTTGGCACGGCGGACGTCGCCGCGGCGCTTGACTTCGATCGACGCGATCAGCGGGCTGTACAGCTGGAACGTGCGTTCCACGCCTTCGCCGCTGGAGATCTTGCGAACGATGAAGTTGGAGTTCAGGCCACGGTTGCGACGGGCGATCACGACGCCTTCGTACGCCTGGACGCGCTTGCGCGTGCCTTCGACGACGTTGACGTTCACGATCACGGTGTCACCGGGAGCGAACACGGGAATGGTCTTGCCGAGGCGGGAAATTTCTTCCTGCTCGAGGGTAGCGATCAGATCCATGAGGAACCTTTTGTCAAACCCGTTCTTGGCGGCGCACTATTGCTTGGAACGCAGCACTGGAGTCCATCCAGGTGAAGAGAGACAGCCTTTCGGCGCTCTCGACGGCCACTTCTGCCCGGCAGAGGAACGGTGAGCCAGCGATTATAGCGTGTGCGAGGCCAGCATGACCAGGAACTTCTCGTCTGCCGTGGTGAGCTGCCCCGCCGCCCGGGCCGCGACGATCAGGTCGGGGCGGCGTCGGGCCGTCAGGGTAAGCGACTGCTCACGGCGCCAGCGGGCGATGTCCTTGTGATGGCCAGACATCAGCACCGGCGGCACCGGCAACTCACCCTCGGGCGTGATCAGGATCTCGGGCCGGCTGTAGTGCGGGCAGTCGAGCAGGCCCTGCTCGAAGCTGTCCTGCAGATGCGATTGCTCGTCGCCCAGCACGCCGGGCATCAGGCGCGCGATGGCGTCCAGCAGCATCAGCGCCGGCAGCTCGCCGCCGGACAGCACGAAGTCGCCCAGGCTCAGCTCGACGTCGACATGGCGGTCGATGACGCGTTGGTCCAGGCCTTCGTAGCGGCCACACAGCAGCGTCGCGCCGGGGCCGTCGGCCCACTCGCGCACCAGCGCCTGGTCGATGCGGCGCCCGGTGGGCGTGAACAGCACGACGGGGCCCTTGGGCACGCCCGCGGCCTCGCGCGCGAGGCCCACCGCGCCCAGCGCGCGTTCGAGCGGCTCGGCCAGCATCACCATGCCAGGGCCGCCGCCGAAGGGGCGGTCGTCGACGCGGCGATAGGTGCCTTCGGCGTGGTCGCGCAGGTTGCACAGCTTGACGTCGACCTGGCCCGATTCGTAGGCGCGGCGCGTGATGCCCTGCGTCAGGAACGGCGCGAACAGGTCGGGGAACAGCGTGATGACGTCGAAGCGCATCGTGGACGGCCTCGTCGTCGAGACGTCAGTAGTCGAGGCCCCAGTCGACCACGATGCGGCGACCAGGAATGTCGACGGAGTCGACGTAGGCTTCGACGAACGGGATCAGGCGCTCGTCGGCGGCTGGCTCGGCGGGGGCCTCAGCCGTCGCGTCTGCAGCGACCGGCTTGACGCGCAGCACGCAGTGCGGGCCGGTGTCGATCAGGCCGATGACGTCGCCGAGCGACACGCCTTCGCGCGTGGACACCGACAGGCCGATCAGGTCGATCCAGTAGAACTCGTCGGCGTCGGGCGCCGGGAAGGTGGAGCGCGACACGAAGATGCGCACGCCCTTCATCGCTTCGGCGGCGTCGCGATCGGGAATTTCGGGGGCCAGCGCGACGATCGCGTCGCCCTGGTCGCGCACGCCGTTGACGTTCAGCGCGAACGGCATCGGGGCGGCCAGCGCGGCCTTCTGGGCCGGCGTCTTGTGCGCGGGAACGACCGCGGGCTTGGGGGGCTTGAGCGGGTTGACGGAGGCGGCGGCCGATGGCGGCTTCACACTCTCGGGCGGCTTCAAGAACCAGCGCTTGGCGGAAAACAAGGCCTGTGGATCGGCCGCGAAGGGCAGCACCTTGATGCCGCCCTTGATGCCCCAGGCGCCGAGGATGCGACCGACTTCAATCGCGTCTTCGGGCCAGGAGAGGTCTTCTTGCTTCTCGGAGGTGGTCATTGCGAAACGACCGGTTCAGCCGTGAAACGAAGAAGACGAGTCTGCATCAGGCAGCGACGGGAGCCGGCGTGCCGACAGCCTTCTTGGCGGCCGTGTCGAGCAGGCGCTGGACGGTGGGCGACGCTTGGGCGCCGACGCCCTTCCAGTACGTGACGCGATCGAACACGACGCGCAACGGCTCTTCCTGGCCCGAGGCCATCGGGTTGTAGAAGCCGACGCGCTCGAGGTAGCGGCCGTCGCGGCGTTCGCGCGAGTCAGCAACCACGATGTTGTAGAACGGGCGCTTCTTGGCGCCGCCACGTGCAAGTCGAATGACGACCATGATGAATTTCCTGAGTTTGGTTTGTTTTGCCGCGCCAAGGAGACACGCAAGGGCTGGCCAAACGAATTTTGCTTTTGCCGGCGAGGCCGGCAGCGGCGCTACATTCGACGTTGTTAGATACGCTGGTGAATCGCTACCTCGTCGAGACAAGGAACGGAGCTGGGAAATCAATCCACGCGGAGGGTTAGTCCACAAGCTCCTGGCTTTTCACACAAGTCAACGCCGACAACCGAACATTATAAACTGTTCGCCATCCACATGACCAGCCCGTCTTCAATCAACATGTCACTGATCCTGCGCGACAGCACCCCCGCCGACGTCTCCGCCTGCGCCGAAATCTACCGCGAAGCCGTGCGCAACGGCACCGGCACCTTCGAGCTGGACGAGCCCGACGACGCCGAGATGGCCAAACGCCGCGACGCCATCCTGGCCCAGGGCCTGCCCTGGCTCGTGGCCGAACGCGACGCCCAGGTGCTGGGCTACGCCTACGCCAACCAGTTCCGCCCGCGCCGCGCCTACCGCTTCTGCGTCGAGGACTCGATCTACCTGGCACCCGCCGCGCGCGGCCAGGGCGCCGGCAAGCTGTTGCTGGCCGAGCTGATCTCGCGCTGCGAGCGCCTGGGCATCCGCCAGATGCTGGCCGTGATCGGCGACGCCGAAAACCAGGGCTCCATCTCGGTGCACACGTCCTGCGGCTTCGAGCACACCGGCACCTTCGCCGCGGCCGGCTGGAAGTTCGAGCGCTGGCTGGACGTCGTGATGATGCAGCGCCGCCTCGGAACGGGCGCCGATGCCGCGCCGATCGAGCGCGAGGACCTGCGGTGACGCCACCCGACGCGGCGACCGGCTCCCCTGCCCTGCGCGATCCGGCCGACGTCCCGTCGAAGTCGCTCGCCACGTGGATCGCCGTGATCGGCGGCAGCATCGGGCTGCACCACTTCTACCTGCGCGGCCTGCGCAGCCGCTGGGGCTGGCTCTACCCGATCCCGACGCTGGTGGGCATCGCGGGCGTCATGCGCATGCGCGAACACGGCGTCGACGACCGCCTGTCATGGGCGCTCATCCCGTGGCTCGGGCTGACGATCTCGGTGGGCATGCTGTGCGCGATCGTCATCGGCCTGACCACCGACGCCAAGTGGGCGCGCCTCCACGCGGGCGACCCGACCCGCCCGGTGGTCCAGGCCACGCGCGAGGAGGACGAGGACTCTCCGCCTCCAGGCATCGTGCACACGGGCTGGACGCCGGTGCTGGGCGTGATCCTGGCGCTGATGATAGGCGGCGGCGTGCTGATGGGAACGATCGCGTTCACCGTCGAGAAGGCGTTCGACGTGCAGCGCTGAGGATCACTTCGCGACGTATGCGGCGATCGCGAGGTTGAAGCCCGTCCAGGTCTCGTCCGAGTCGAAGAACGAGCGTGGGAAGTAGAACGCGCAGCGCGGCGCGTAGAACGCGAGCGTCAGGCCGTCGGCCTGCTTGACAGCGATGACCTTCGCCCATTCGTAGCGGCTGGTCGAACGGTCGGTCACCCAGTCGATGCCGTCGGGCGTGATCGCGCCGTGCACGCGGCCGACGATCTGCACCGACTGCTTCCAGGTGCGCATCCGCGCGCGCCTGATCGTCAGCTGCACCGCGATCAGGACGACGGCGAGTGCCCCCAGGTCATACAGCCAGGTCGAGGGTTCCTTCGGCAGGCCGGTGACGCAAAAGAGGACGATGGCCTGGAGCGGCGTCGTGACGTACCACCGCGTCCACACCGGCAGGATCGTCTTCTGGACGCGCCCGAACTCCTCGAGAGTGAGCGTGCCGGCGAAGGCGAATGACGGCGTGCTGGGCTGGTTCATCGGGCAGGCAGGGGAATGTCGGGTGGCCCGGATGTTACCGGCGCGCTGGGCGCGGGCATCGAACGCGCGCTTGAAGTTCCCCAAGGACCTCGCGACAGGCGCTGACCTGCCCTGGCCTGCCACCCCGCGACTTTGTTCACGGTGGCGCGTCCGCCGCCTCTCCCGCGGCACACGTGCGAGGCCGTAGAACCGTCATGGCCACGACGATTGCCCCGATGACCCCGCGCTCCTCGAATTCGCTGGCGCGCCCCTGCGCGACCTTGCTGGCCATCGCCTGGATCGGCCTCGTCACCGCGTGCGGCGGCGGGGGAGGCAGCAGCCCCAACGGCAACACCGATCCGGGCCTGCCACCGCCCACGAACACCTTCGCGGGCAGCGTGACGAACCATGGCGCGGGCCTGGCTGGCGCCACCGTGGTCGCGTTCAACACCAACACCAATAAGACCGTGGCGACCGCCACCACCGACGCCAGCGGCCACTACAGCTTCGCGCAGCTGGGCACGTCGTGCACGCAATCGTGCACGATCAACTACCAGTTCTGGGTCACGAAGCCGGGCTACTCGTTCGAGCCGGCGCCGGCTCGCGACGCGTCCGGCTACCGGTGGTACGCGTCCGCCGGCAACTGGTTCGCCGCCTCGGGCGCGGCCGTCACGCGGGCCGACTACACCGGGCAGTTCAGCAACGCCGGCTTCGGCTCCGCCTTCATCATGACGGTGCTGAACTTCGACTCCGTGGCCAACGGCTCGGTCAGCAACGGCGATTTCATCGCCCATGACGGCACGGCCGCCCTGGTGCACCTGGCCGCCAGCGGACAGTCGCAGAGCTACGCGGCGGGCGATGACGCCGGGCTGCACGCCGGCGTCGCCTGGCCCGCGACGCGCTACCTCGATCACCACGACGGCAGCGTCAGCGACACCCTCACCGGCCTCACCTGGCTGAAAGACGCCAGTTGCCTCGCGCCCGCCGTGTGGGCCAGCGCCCTGGCCTCGGTGAACCAGCTCGCGAGCGGCAGCTGCGGGCTCGCGGACGGCTCGAGCGCCGGCCAGTGGCGGCTGCCCAACCAGTGGGAGCTGGAGAGCATCGTCGACGAATCGGCCGCCAGCCCCGCCGTCACCGCCGGCAGCCCGTTCGTCAACGTGGCCGCCACGGCCTACTGGACGTCCACCAGCTACTTCGGCGGCCAGAGCGGTTCGCCCCAGGCATGGGCGATCCGCATGAGCGACGGCCGCTACGTCAACGACGGCGTCGGCAACCTCAAGGTGTCGAGCAGCCTGGGCGTCTGGGCCGTCAAGGGCGGCTCGGGGGGCGCGGTCAGCCTGCAGGCGACCGGCATGTACGTGCCTTACGCGGCGGGCGACGACGGCTCCACGCGCGCGGGCGTCGCACTGCCGTGGCCGCGCGTGCGCGACAACGCCGACGGCACGCTCACCGACTCGCTCACCGGCCTCGTCTGGCTCAAGCGCGCCGACTGCGTCAGCGGCGACTGGAGCAGCGCCGTCGCCGCCGTTCGCGGCCTGGCCAGCGGTCAGTGCGGCCTCAGCGACGGCTCGAGCGCGGGCGCCTGGCGCATGCCCAATCGCAAGGAGATGGCCAGCCTGGCGGACCGCGCGCTGAACAACCAGGCCGATTTCTTCGACACCGCGTGGACCAGCGCGCAAACCGGCATCGCGTCGACAGCGACCGTCTTCGACAACTTCGTGACGCTGCAGTACTACTGGACGTCCACCACCGACGCGGCCGACACGAGTGCCGCCTGGACGGTGTTCAGCTGCGACTACGGCGTCTACGACACGCCCAAGTCCGCCACCGGCTACACGCTGGCGGTGCGCGATCCGGGGTGAAGTCGGGCCGGGTTTGGACAGGCGCCCCTAAATTCAATGTTGCACTGCAACATGAATCGGTTAAGATTGCTGCACTGCAACACACCCGGAGACCCTCCATGACCACCGCCTTCGCTTTCCCGTCCTTTCCTGGCGCCGAAAAGTTCACCCCCGAAGCCATCCAGGCCTCGCTGAAGCCGGTCATGGACCAGGCACAAGCCTGGGCCGATCTCGGCAAGAAGCACTTCGAAGAAAGCCGCCTGGCGACCGAAGCTGCCCTGAAGTCGATGACCGGCATCAAGGATCCGCAAGCCGCCGTCGAACTGATCAAGACCAACACCAAGCAAGGCCTGGTGCTGGCCAGCGAACAGCTGCGCGCCTCCGCCGACCTGGGCGTCGCGCAATTCCACGCCGCGCTCGACGCGACCGCCGCCAAGCTGCCGCAGCCGGAAGCCTTCGCTCCGCTGACCGCTGGCCTGAAGAAGGGCGTCGACATGGCGCACACGTCGCTGTCGACCGTCATCGACCAAGTCGCGCCGGCGGCCAAGAAGGCAACCCGCAAGTGATCGCAGCGGCTCGCGCGAGCCGCTGATCTTCACTGAACGCCCTGCCCATTTCGGTGGCCAGGGCGTTCGTCATTGCGACCTCGCAATTGCACGTTCTCGACGAGGAAGTCGAGGAACGCGCCCACGCGTTCAGGCAGGCAGCGTAACGCCGGCGCTCAGCGTGCCACGCGCGGGGTCGCGCGCACCCGCACGCTTGCCCGCGTCACGCGAGGCTAGAACAAGAAGCCGCTGGCGACCGCGAACACGGCAGCGACAAGACCCGCCGCCGGGATCGTGAAGATCCAGGCCCAGACGATGTTGCCCGCCACGCCCCAGCGCACGGCCGAGAGGCCGCGCACGGTGCCCACGCCGACGATGGCGCCGGTGATCGTGTGCGTGGTCGACACCGGCACGCCCAGCGCCGACGCCGTGAACAGCGTGATCGCACCGCCGAACTCGGCGCAGAAGCCGCTGACCGGCTTGAGCTTGGTGATGCGCTGGCCCATGGTCTTGACGATGCGCCAGCCGCCGAACATCGTGCCCAGGCCGATGGCCACGTAACAGGCCCAGATGACCCACACCGGCGGCAGGTCGGCCCCCGCCTGGGCGTAGTTGGCCGAGATCAGCAGCATCCAGATGATGCCGATGGTCTTCTGGGCGTCGTTGCCGCCGTGGCCCAGCGAATACAAGCCAGCGGAGACGAGTTGCAGGCGCCGGAACCAGCCGTCGATGCGCAGCGGTGAATGCCGGCGACAGATCCACGATACGGCGATCAGCGTGGCGGCGCCGAGCACGAAACCCAGCAAGGGCGAAATGATGATGAAGGCCACCGTCTTCCAGATGCCCGCGCCGATCAGGTGCGAGAAGCCCCCGCGGCCGATGACGGCGCCGACGATGCCGCCGATCAGCGCGTGCGAGCTGCTCGACGGGATGCCGTACCACCAAGTGAACACGTTCCACGTGATGGCGCCCACCAACGCGCCGAAGATCACGTGTGCGTCCACGAACGACACGTCGACGATGCCCTTGCCCACCGTCGAAGCGACCTTCAGGTGGAAGATCCAGATCGCGACGATGTTGAAGAACGCGGCGAACAACACCGCGGTCTGCGGCTTGAGCACGCCGGTGGAGACGACCGTGGCGATCGAGTTCGCGGCGTCATGGAAGCCGTTCATGAAGTCGAACAACACCGCCAGCACGACGAGGAAGGCGATCAGGCCGAAGCCGATCTGGATCGAATGCATCTCAGCTGTTCTCGAGGATGATGCCCTCGACGATGTTGGCGACGTCCTCGCAGCGGTCGGAGATCGTCTCCAGGTGCTCGTAGATCGCCTTGAGCTTGATCAGGTCGCGGGTGTCGATCTCGTCGCGGAACAGGCGCGACATCGCCGCGCGCATCACGCGGTCGGCGTCGGACTCGAGGCGGTCGATCTCCTCGCAGGTCTTGAGCGCGGCCTCGGCCACGTCGGCCCGCTTGAGTTGGGGCAGCAGGCTGACGACGTGCTGCACGCGGTCGCAGCAGCGCACCGAGATCTCGCACAGGCGCAAGACGTCGTCGCCGACGCGCTGCACGTTGTACAGCGACAGCACTTCGCTGGTGTCCTGCAGCAGGTCGATGATGTCGTCCATCGAGTTGATCAGGCTGCGGATCTGCTCGCCGTCGATCGGCGTGATGAACGTGCGGTGCAGCAGGCGATGCACCTCGGCTGTGATCTTGTCCGCAGCGCGTTCGGCGACATCCACTTCCGCCGCGTACTTCTCGCGCAGCGGGATGTCGTTGTAGTTCTGGATCATCGCCATGAAGGCGCGCGCACCTTCGGTCGTGAACGCGGAGTGCTGGTTGAAGAGCTCGAAAAAATTACCCTCGCGCGGCAGCAGCTTGCTGAACCACATGGTCTGGATCCTCTTGTATGCGTGACGGGGCCGCGGGATGGGCCCTGTTGATTCGGAGCCTTCGACGCCGCGCCTCCACGGGGGACGGCAATGCCCAGCCCGGCGCGGTCGAAAGTTCAGTGGGGCGCATTGTACGAGGCCGATGTCATCGTCCCGACATCAAGTTCGGGCAGTACCGGATCAAATTGGCGGGAAAAGCCGCAACGTCGCTGGATTTGCAACGCCGCTCAGACGGCCAGGCGCTCCACCCGCTGCCCGGGATCACGCCGTGCGGCGGCCAGCAATCGGGCCACCTGCCCCGCCCCCGGAATCAGGCCCGACGGCCAAAGTTCGGCCAACGGCTCGAGAACGAACGTGCGCTGGGCGGCTCGCGGATGCGGCAGGCTCAGGCGCTCGTCGTGCAGCGAGACGCCGCCCGCGTCGCCCTCGACGCCGAACAGCAGCACGTCGAGATCGAGCGTGCGCGGCGCGTTGCGGTACGGACGGTCGCGACCGAAGCGCAGCTCGATCGCCTGCAGCGCGTCCAGCAACGCGTGCGGCGCGAGCGCGGTGCGCAGGCGGGCGACGGCGTTGACGTAGTCGGGCCCGATCGATTCGACCGGCACGCTGGCATACAGTGCCGACGCCTGGAAGCTTCCCGCCAGGGCCAGCAAGCGCAGTTCGGACAAGGCGTCGCGCACGGTGGCGCGCGCGTCGCCGAGATTGGCGCCCAGGCCGATGAAGACCGTGGCGCCTTCCTCAGTCGTCGGACTCGGCGTCGACGTCATCCTCGTCGTCCTTGAACGCCGGCGCGCCCGAGGGCTTGCGGCGGCCGCCGCCGCCGCCGCGACGACGGCGCGTGGTGTTGGCCTTCTTCTCGACCTTGTCCAGCAGCGAGCGTGCGTTGGCGATGTCGGCGTCGGTGGCGTCGTCGGCGATCGCGACGAGCATCAGGTCGGCGAACTCGCGCAGCAGTTCCTGCGTGGCGGTGAGCGGCGGCGCGTCGGGGCCGACGGTGCCGAACGGCAGCTCGGTGTTGTCGAACAGCGTGCGCATCGCGCCGCGGTCGGCGTCGGTGGCACCATCGGCCAGCGCGGCGCGCGCGGTGGCGGCGAGCTGCAACATCTGCTGCTTGGCGGCGCTGATGCGCGGCGGCGGCGCCGCTGCGCGTTCGGCCTCGGGCACCGCCTCGGCGGCGGGCGCGAGCGGGCGCGGATCGCGCGGCGCTGCCTTGGGCTCACGCGGCTTGGACTGGGCCAGCTTGCGCGCGGCCTCCAGCAGGTCGCGTCGCGTGTTGTCGTCGCCCATCGAGTAGTCTTCCCACCACTTGACGAGCTCCATCTCGACCTCGCCCGCATCGGCACGCAGGCGCATGAAGTCGAACGCGGCGCGAAAACGCGGCTGCTCCAGCATCGCCACCGGCGAGCTGCCGGTGCGCTTTTCGAAGCGCGGCTGCATCTGCCAGATCTCGCGCATGTCCGCGGCCAGCTTGCCGCGGCCGGAAATGTCGCCGATGCGGGCGTCGAAGGTGGCGTCGACGGCCATCTGCAGCGCGGGCATGATCGCCTCGCCGGCGTCGCGCAACTGCTGCCAGCGCGCCGAGACCTCGTGCCAGAACACGCAGGCCATCAGGAAACTGGGCGCTACCGGCTTGCCTTCGTTGACGCGGCGGTCAGTGTCGGCCAGCGCGCGGTTGACGAAGGCCTCGCGGGATGGATTCTTGGCGATGCCCTCGAAGTGCGCGTCGAGGATCGGGAAGGTCTTGCGATCGAGGCCGTACTTCTTGAGCACTTCGAGACTGGCCAGCGAGTGGCCCGTCTGCAGCAGCTTGATCATCTCGTCGAACAGGCGCGACGCCGGCACGTTGGCGAGCAGCGCCTTCATGCCACGGATCGGCGCCTCGGTCTTCGCCTCGATCTTGTAGCCCATCTTGGCCGCGAATCGCAGCACGCGGATGATGCGCACCGGGTCTTCGCGGTAGCGCGTCTCCGGGTCACCGATCATGCGCAGCAGCTTGGCCTTGGAGTCGGCCATGCCGCCGTGGTAGTCGATGACGGTCTGCGTCTGCGGGTCGTAGTACATCGCGTTGACGGTGAAGTCGCGGCGCGCGGCGTCCTCGATCTGCGGGCCCCATACGTTGTCGCGCAGCACGCGGCCGCTGGCGTCCACCGCGTGGCTCTTGCCGTCGAGCTCGCTGCGAGAGGTCTTCTCGTTGCCCTTGGCGCCCGTCGGGTCGGCGGCGTTGTCGAGGTAGGCGCGGAACGTGGATACCTCGATCTGATCCTGCTCGCGGTTGCGGCCGTAGATCACGTGCACCAGGCGGAAGCGCCGGCCCACGATGAACGCGCGCCGGAATTGCTGCTTGACCTGTTCGGGCGTCGCGTTGGTGGCGACGTCGAAGTCCTTGGGCCGCATGCCCACCAGCAGGTCGCGCACGGCGCCGCCGACGATGTAGGCCTCGTAGCCCGCTTCCTGCAGCGTCCTGACGACGCGAACCGCGGGTTCGTCCACCAGTTTCGGGTTGATCTTGTGCTGGTCGACGCCGTACTCGACGCGTTGACCGAGCGGAATGCCCTCGGGCGTCGCGTCGCCGGCCGGGGCCTTGCCCAGCAGTCGGTCGATGAATTTGCGAATCATTCGAAAAGCCTCAGGAATCGCCAACCACGCTCGGCGGCCACGGCTTCCAGCGCGACCGACGGATTGGTCGCGACGGGGTCGGTGGCCCGCTCCATGAGGGGCAGGTCGTTGATGGAGTCACTGTAAACGCTGATGCGATCGAAGTCGTCCCAGCCGGCATCTTGCGCGGCGAGCCAGTGCCCGACCCGCGTGACCTTGCCGTGCTGGTACGTCGGCACGCCCTTGATGGCGCCTGTGACGGCGCCGCTTGCATCGCGCTCGAGCTCGATCGCGAGCAGCTCGGGCACGCCGAACGCCTGGGCGATCGGTCGGGTGACGAATTCGTTGGTGGCGGTGACGATGGCCACGAGGTCGCCGTCGTCCTGGTGCTGCTTGACCAGCGCCATGGCCTGCGGCGTGAGCATCGGGGCGATGACCTCGCGCATGTAGCGCGCGTGCACCTCGGCCTGCTCCTGCGCGGTGCGGCTGCGCCAGACGGAGGTGGCGAAGTCGACGTAGGCGTGCACGTCGAGCGCACCGGCCTGGTAGGTGGCGTAGAACTCGTCGTTGCGGCGGCGCCAGGTGTCGCCGTCGGCCCAGCCGATGTCGACCATGAATTCGCCGAAGGAATGGTCGGAGTCACCGACGATCAGGGTGCCGTCGAGGTCGAAGAGCGTGAGGTTGCGGGTCACTGGAGCCCCTCCCGCACCGGGTACGGCGCTCCGTCCCCCGAGGGGACCGCGGGCCTCCTTGGGGCGGCCCGGCGCACGGCCCGCGTGCTCGCAGGAATGGTTGGCTTCATGGGGTGGCGGCTTGTTCTTCGTTGAGCATGCGCTTGAGCAGCGGCACCGTGATGGCGCGCTTCTCGGCCAGGGCGAAGCCGTCGAGGCGATGCAGCAGGTGCATCAGGCTCTTGAGGTCGCGGGCGAAGCGGGCCAGGATGTAGTCGAGCACCTCGTCGCCCAGCACGATGCCGCGGCGGCGCGCTTCCTGGTGCAGCGCGTGCCGCGTGCCCGACTCGGCCAGCGGCTGCACAGCGTGCACCGGGCCCCAGCCGAGACGGGTGCGCAGGTCTTCGCGAACCTGCAGGTCGACCGGCGGCAGGCGGCCGGCGGACGCGAACTGCACGCCCAGCCGCGCGCCGACGGCAGGCGTGTCGGACGGCGTCGACATGGCGCCCCCGACGCGGCTCGCGGCCTCGACGAACAGCGTGAACGCGGCGTGCTGCTGGTCGGCGCTGAACTGGTCGACGCCGTCGAGCAGCACCAGCGCGGCGTCGTCGGCAAGCTCCCACGGAACGGCCGAGGCGGCGTCGAACCACTGCGCGACCAGCTCGCCTTCCACCGCGCGCGCCTGCAGTTCGTGCAGCAGCTGCGTCTTGCCGGAGCCGGCCGGGCCCCACAGGTAGACCGGTGCGCCCGGCCACTGCTGTTCGTGCAGCTGCGCGACGACGGCGGCATTGCCACCGGGCAGGAAGCCGGCGAACGGTGGCAAGGGATCCCAGGCGAGGTCGAGGATCAGCTGTCGCATGACGTGCGCGCTCATGAGCGATAGAAACTGCTGGCGCGGTAGCCACGCATCGCATGGCGCAGCGCGACGACGGCCAGGGCGCTCACCGGCAGGGCGACCAGCACGCCGACGAAGCCGAACACCTCGCCGAAGGCCAGCAGCGCCAGGATGACGGCCAGCGGACTCAGCCCGATGCGCTCGCCCACCAGGCGCGGCGTGAGCACGAAGCTCTCCAGCACCTGGCCCAGCGCATAGACAGCGGCCACTTCGGCGACGCCGTGCCAGCCGGTGAACTGGATCGCGGCCGACATCAGGGCCAGCAGCAGGCCCGTGGTGTAGCCGAGGTAAGGAATGAACACGGCCAGGCCGGTGAACACGCCGATCGGCCAGGCCAGGTTGAGGCCGGTGAACATCAGGCCCAGCGGGTAGATCAGCGCCATCGCGCCCATCACGGCCAGCTGGCCCTTGAGGTATTGGCGCAGCATCGTGTCGCACTCGCGCAGGAAGCGGGCCAGGCCCTCACGCGTCTGCAGCGGCACCAGGGCCCAGGTGCCGGCGGTGACCGACTCCACGTCGACCAGCAGGTAGAACACGAGCACCGGCACCAGCACGAGAAAGCCGATGAAGGTGACCAGCCAGCTGCCGCCGATGCGCGCCGAGCTGAGCAGCTTCTGGCCCCACTCGTCCATGTTGCCGTCGAAGGACTTCAGGATCCAGGCCTTGACGGTGTCGGTGTCGATGTCCACGCCGAAAGTCTTGAGCTGCGGCGCGACGACGTGGTTGAACTTGTCCAGCATGCCCGGCCACTGCGTGCGCAGTTGCGGGATCACCGTCGTGGCGATGGGCACCAGCAGCAGCACCAGCACGGTGACGGCCAGCATCGCCGCGAGGATGGTGACGGTGGTCGCGAGCGCGCGCGGGACGCGCCGGCGCTGGAGCACGCGCACGAGCGGCCACAGCAGGTAGGCGAAGACCAGCGCCAGGATCAGCGGCGTCAGCGCCGGCCCCAGCACCCACAGCAGCAGCGCAGCGGCCACGGCCAGGACCAGCCAGGTCAGTGCGCGTTGCTGTGCGGAGGTGAGGGTCATGTCGGCAGGCGGAGCCTGAATTTCGGGCGGGATGCGGGCCGGCGACCCGTGACGGGAGCCGGTTGCCACTGCGAGGGAAGCGGTCGCCCAGGGCGGACCACAACCGCGCATTGTAGGGTGCCGCGCGGGCGTCCGCCCGGGGGTCAGTGGCGCTGCGAGCGCGCCGCGAGGATGCGGCGCTGCAAGGCGTCGGCGTCGGCCGCGTTGGGGGTGTGTTCCAGGTACAGGCCCCAGTCGTACGCGGCCTCCTCGCTGCGACCCATGCCGTCGAGCACGTCGCCGCGCAGGCGGTAGGTGCCCCAGTCCCGCGGCTCCAGCACCACCTGGCGGTCGAGCACTGCCAGCAGTCGCTGCACGTCGCCTCGCCCCTGGTGGATCTGCTGCAGGTTGCGCAGCATGCGGCCGATGATGTCGCGCGGGCCGGCGGCCTGCAGGAACAGGCCCAGCGGCACGTCGAAGGCCTCGCGCATCGCGCCGGCCTGGCGCATCAGGTCGAGCCGCTCTTCCAGGTCGCCGCGCGACAGCGACTGCCCGGAGAACGGATCGATCACGACCTCGCCCTGAGGCAAGCGCATCTTGACCAGGAAATGCCCGGGAAACGACACCCCCTCGGCACGCAAACCGAGGTGGCCGGCGATCTCCATGTAGAGCAGCGCCAGCGTGATCGGGATGCCGCGTCGACGTGCCAGGACGTCCGGAAGGTAGCTGTTGGCCGGGTCGTGGTAGTCGTTGACGTTGCCGGCGAACCCCAGTTCCTCGAAGAAAAAGCGGTTCAGGCTGCGCAGCTTGTGCAGCACCGGGGCGTCCGGGGCGAGGCGGGACTTGAGCCGCAGCGCCAGCGCATCGACGTCGGCCAGCACGGCTTCGACGTCCAGCCCGGGCGTCTCGTCCTGGGCGATGGCGATGGCGGCCTCCAGCAACGGGAACTGCTCGTCGTCGGCCACCAGGGCGTCGAAATACTCCAGCGCACTCGGGGCGCTGAACACAGGGGTTGGACGCGGAACCAGGGACATGGGCTCAGTTTAGACCCGCTGCGACGGCCGTGTGGGGCGCTGCGCCAAGGGTTTACGCCTTGCAACGCGAAGCGCCGCGGTCAGGCTTTGCGGACGAACTGCTTGAGCTTGAGCCCCAGCGCCGACAACACCGCCACGTACAGCAATGCCACGCCGCCCAGGACGCCGGCCATCTTGAGGGCCCGCAGCGCCGGGTGCGCGCGGTCCAGCCAGTCGATCGACCGGTCGGCCCATGCCAGCGCCGCGCCCAGGACCAGCGTGGCCACCAGCGCCCGCGCGGCGAACGCGAGCCAGCCTGGCTGCGGCCTGTAGACGCCCTTGCGGATCAGGCCGATCAGCAACCAGGTAGCGTTGAGCGTGGCCCCGAGCCCGATCGACAACGCCAGGCCGCCCACGCCGATGTGCAGCCCGAAGATGAACAGCGCGTTCATCAGCTGCGTGAACACGAGCACCACGATGGCGATACGCACCGGCGTGCGCGTGTCGAGCTGCGCGAAGTAGCCCGGCGCCAGGATCTTGACGCTGACGATGCCCAGCAGGCCCAGGCCGTAGCCCTGCAGCGGCGCGACGGTGGCCAGCACGTCGGCATCGGTGAAATGGCCGTAGTGGAACAACACGGCCAGCAGCGGCTTGGCGAAGACGAGCAGCGCGATCGCGCACGGCAGCGCTTGCAGCACGACCAGGCGCAGGCCCCAGTCGATCATGCCGGAGTAGCCCTCCTGGTCGCCCCGGGCGCGCGCCGCCGACAGCTGCGGGATCAGCACCACGCCCAGCGCCACGCCCAGCAGCGAGGTGGGGAACTCCATCAGGCGGTCGGCATACGTCAGGTAGGACACCGACTTCGTCGCCAGGTGCGACGCCAGCTGCGTATTGACGAGCAGCGACACCTGCGCGACCGACACCCCCAGCAACGCCGGCGACATCTGTTTGAGCACGCGCCTCACGCCCGGGTGGTGCCAGGCGTCGACGATGCCGTCCCAGGTGCCGCGCAGGTTCGGCATCAGGCCCAGTGCCTTCAGCGCTGGGATCTGGATGCCCGCCTGCAGCACGCCGCCCAGCATCACGCCGAGTGCCAGCGTGTAGACGCCGGGCAGGCCGTGCGCCTCGAAGGTGGGCGTGAGCGAGCGCGCCACGATGATCACCGCGACGTTGAGCAGGATCGGCGTGGCCGCGGGAATGGAGAAGCGGCCCCAGGTGTTGAGGATGCCGGCCGACAGCGCCACCATCGACATGAAGCCGATGTAGGGGAACATCACGCGCGTCATCAGGACAGCGGCATCGAATTTCTCCAGCCCCGAGGCCATCGCCCAGACCAGCGCCGGCGCTGCGACGACGCCGACCACGCAGGTGGCCAGCAGCACCCAGGCCAGCACGGTGGCTACGGCGTCGATCAAACGGTGGGTGACGGCGTCGCCCTCCGAGATTCGCGTGTTGGCCAGCAGCGGCACGAAGGCCTGCGAGAACGCGCCCTCGGCGAACAGCCGGCGCAGCAGGTTGGGAATGCGAAACGCGACGTTGTAGGCGTCGGTGAAGCCGCTGGCACCGAAGCTCGCGGCGATCAGCTGCTCGCGCACCAGCCCGGACACGCGCGAGGCGAGCGTCAGCAGCGAAACCGTCGAAGCGGCCTTGAGAAGGTTCATCAGTTGCCGCCGAGGGCTTTTGGCCAAGGCGGATCAGGGGGTCTGGGCGGCGATTATAGGAACGCGACCTTGCGACGCCTGGAGCCGGCGGCAGGCCCGCCCAAGCTCTCGGGAAGCGTGGGTCGCACCCGAGCCAAACCGAGCTCCCCCGCGGGGGGCAGCGACGGAGGAGCGTGGGGGCTTACATTTTATTCGGGTTATCCCCCTTTTCGATGAACCGACGTGGTGGGTACCGGTACAATGGCCCAGTCGCTCCAAGCTCCAGTCCAGCGAGCGGCAGTCGATCCTCGACGCCTTCCCCAGCAATCTGCCTTCACGACTGGTGCCCGCATTCATGCGCGGCGCAGCAGGCCGATCCGCGTGTTCCCGGCATGTCCCGGGACTGAAAACCACCACATGAACTTTGACGAACTCGGCTTGGCCGAGCCGCTTCTGCGTGCAGTGCACGAGTACGGCTACACGACCCCGACCCCGATCCAGTTGCAAGCCATCCCCGTCGTCCTCCAGGGCGGCGACCTCCTCGCCGGCGCCCAGACCGGCACCGGCAAGACCGCTGGCTTCGTGCTGCCGATGCTGCACCGCCTGCTCGCCTCCGGCCCCAAGAAGGGCCCGACCGGCAAGGTGCTGGTCCGCGCACTGATCCTGACTCCCACCCGCGAACTCGCCGCCCAGGTCGAGGAAAGCGTGCAGACCTACGGCAAGCACGTGCCGCTGACCAGCATGGTCATCTTCGGCGGCGTCGGCATGCAGCCGCAGATCAACCGCCTGCACAAGGGCGTCGACATCCTCGTGGCCACGCCGGGCCGCCTGCTCGACCTGCACCAGCAGCGCGCCGTCGATCTGTCGCACGTCGAGATCTTCGTCCTCGACGAAGCCGACCGCATGCTCGACATGGGCTTCATCCACGACATCAAGAAGGTGCTCGCGGTGCTGCCGGCCAAGAAGCAGAGCCTGCTGTTCTCGGCCACCTTCTCGGACGACATCAAGGCCCTGGCCGATCGCCTGCTGAACAAGCCGGGCCTGATCGAAGTCGCGCGCCGCAACCAGACCAACGAGATGATCGAGCAGGCCGTCCACCCGGTCTCGCGCGAGCGCAAGAAGCAGTTGCTGTCGCACCTGATCAAGAGCGGCGACTGGCACCAGGTGCTCGTGTTCACGCGCATGAAGCACGGCGCCAACCGCCTGGCCGAATACCTGAACGACGACGGCATCACCGCGATGGCGATCCATGGCAACAAGAGCCAGACGGCGCGCACCCGCGCGCTGGCCGAGTTCAAGGCCGGCTCGCTGCAGGTGCTCGTCGCCACCGACATTGCCGCCCGCGGCATCGACATCGACCAGCTCCCGCACGTCGTCAACTTCGAGCTGCCCAACGTGCCCGAGGACTATGTGCACCGCATCGGCCGCACGGGCCGCGCCGGTGCACAAGGCCGGGCCGTGTCGCTGGTCTGCGTGGACGAGGACATCTTCCTGCGTGACATCGAAAAGCTGATCAAGCGTCCGATCCCGAGCGAAGTCATCGCCGGCTTCGAACCCGATCCGAGCGAACGCGCCGAGCCCATCGTCCTGGGTCGCACGTCGATCGGCGTGCGCGGCCCGGCTGGCGGTGGCCGTGGCAACGGCGGCGGCGGCCATCACGCCCGCAGCGGCTCGGGCGGCGGCGGCGGTGACCGCGGTCGCGGCCCGGCGCGTCCGGGCGGCGGCGGTGGTGGTGGCGGTGGCCGTCCGGCC
>JBDSDD010000071.1:0-40031 GCA_039920745.1 Burkholderiaceae bacterium
GTTGCTCGCCACTGGGCGACGCTCGGCGTGCGGCAGGTTGTCGTTGAGCCACATGTGGCATTGCGCCAGCGCCTGGGGATGCGCGCACACGGCCGTCACCGCGTCGAGGCTGTTGACCTTGCGCAGCAGGTTCTGGCGCACGAACAGGCTGGTCTCGCCGATGATGAACAGCGGCGTGACGAGGAACTGGTCGAGCGAGCGCGCGACCATGCCTTCGGTGGAATTCTCGACCGGCACCACGCCGAAATCGGCGGCGCCGGCGGTGGTGGTGCGGAACACCTCGTCGACGCTGGCACAAGGCACGCGCACGAGCGACGAGCCGAAGTAGCCGAGCGCAGCCTCCTCGCTGAACGTGCCCGCAGGGCCGAGGTAGGCGACGCGCGTGGGCGTCTCCAGCGCGCGGCAGGCCGACATGATCTCGCGCCAGATCGGCGCGACGCTTTCGGTCTTGAGCGGGCCGGCGTTCTCGGCCTTGAGCCCGTCGATGACCTGCGCCTCGCGCTCGGGGCGGAACGCCACCGAGCCCTCGCGCTTCTTCACTTCGCCCACCGTCTGCGCCAGCTTGGCGCGGCGGTTGAGGGCGGCGAGCAGTTCGCGGTCGAGCGCGTCGATCTGCACGCGCAGCGCGAGCAGGTCGGGGTTGGGGGCGTCGTTCTCAGCCATGGGTCTTTTCGAATTCCTGCAGCCAGGCCACCAGCGCCTGCACGCCGTCGACCGGCATGGCGTTGTAGATCGAGGCCCGCATGCCGCCCACGCTCTTGTGGCCCTTCAATGCCAGCAGGCCGCGCGCCTTCGCGCCGGCCAGGAAGGCGTCGTTGAGCGACTCGTCGTGGAGCCAGAAGGGCACGTTCATGCGCGAACGCGACGCGGGCGCCACGCGGTTGGCGTAGAAGCCGGTCGCGTCGAGCGCGGCGTACAGCAGCGAGGCCTTGCGGGCCGCCGCGTCGTTCATCGCAGTGACGCCGCCGCTGGCCTTGATCCACTTGAAGGTGAGGCCGGCGATGTAGATGGCCCAGGTGGGCGGCGTGTTGAACATCGAGTCGTTGTCGGACACGATCTGGTAGTCGAATGCGGACGGCGTGATGGGCAGCGCGCGGCCAAGGAGATCCTCGCGCACGATGACGATGGTCAGGCCGGCCGGGCCGATGTTCTTTTGCGCGCCGGCGAAGGCCAGGCCCACGCGCGACCAGTCGACCGGGCGCGACAGGATGTGCGACGAGCAGTCGATCACCAGCGGCGCGTCGCTGCCCAGCGCGGCGAGGTCGGGCAGCGTGTGGAACTCGATGCCGTCGATCGTTTCGTTGGAACAGATGTGCACGTACGCCGTGCCGGGGCGCAGCGTCCATGTGGCTGGATCGGGGATCGCGTTGTCGGCGCTGCCCGCGTTGGTCGCCGCGATGGCGACGTCCGCGTAGCGGCGTGCCTCGGCGATCGACTTCTTCGACCAGCTGCCGGTCTGCACGAAGTCGACGGCGCCGCCGCGCGACAGGTTCATCGGCACGATGGCGTTCTCGCCGAGCCCGCCGCCCTGCATGAACAGGATGCGGAAGTTCGACGGCACAGCCAGCAGCTCGCGCAGATCGGCTTGCGCGGTGGCGGCGATCTCCATGAACTCCTTGCCGCGATGGCTCATCTCCATCACGCCGACGCCGCAGCCGTGCCAGTCGAGCATGTCGGCGGCCGCCTCGTGCAGCACGGCTTCCGGAATGGCCGCCGGGCCGGGCGCGAAGTTCCAGGCTCGCGTGCGCTGCGTCATCGTCAGGCCGGCACGTCGCCGTCAGTCGCCGCGTCTCCCGCAACGTCGCCTTCGGACGTGTCGACGTTGGCGTCGTTCTCGACGATGCGCTGCAGGCCCGACAGCTTGGAGCCGTCATCGAGTGCGATCAGCGTGACGCCCTGCGTCGCGCGTCCGAGCTCGCGCACCTCGCTGATGCGCGTGCGCACGAGGACGCCCTTGTCGGTGATCAGCATGATCTCGTCGTTCGGACGCACCAGCGTGGCCGCGACGACCTTGCCGTTGCGCTCGCTCTGCTGGATCGCGATCATGCCCTTGGTGCCGCGACCGTGGCGCGTGTACTCGACGATCGAGGTGCGCTTGCCGTAGCCGTTTTCGGTGGCGGTGAGCACGCTCTGCGTTTCGTCTTCGGCCACCAGCATCGCGATGACCGTCTGGCCGGCCTCGAGCGTCATGCCCTTGACGCCGCGCGACGTGCGGCCGTGTGGCGTCACGTCGGCTTCGTCGAAGCGCACGGCCTTGCCGCCGTCCGAGAACAGCATCACGTCGTGCGCACCGTCGGTCAGCGCGGCGCCGATCAGGTGGTCGCCGTCGTCGAGGTTGACCGCGATGATGCCGGCCTTGCGCGGGTTGCTGAAGTCGTCCAGCGGCGTTTTCTTGACGGTGCCCAGTGCGGTGGACATGAAGATGAAGTGATCCGACGGGAACGTGCGGAACTCGCCCGTGATCGGCAGCACGACGGTGATCTTCTCGTCCTTTTGCAGCGGGAACATGTTGACGATGGGCTTGCCGCGCGAATTGCGGCCGCCCTGCGGCACTTCCCAGACCTTGAGCCAGTACACGCGGCCGGCGTCGGAGAAGCACAGGATCCAGTCGTGCGTGTTGGCGATGAACAGCTGGTCGACCCAGTCGTCTTCCTTCGTCTGCGTGGCCTGCTTGCCGCGGCCACCGCGACGCTGCGAGCGGTACTCGGCCAGCGGCTGGCTCTTGAAGTAGCCGGTGTGGCTCAGCGTGACCACCATGTCGGTGGGCGTGATCAGGTCCTCGGTGCCGAGCTCCTGCACGTTGTGCTCGATGTGGCTGCGGCGCACGGCGAGCTTGGTGGTGCCGAACTCGGCCTTCAGCGCGAGCAACTCGTCGGCGATGATGGTCGTGACGCGTTCCTTCTTGGACAGGATGTCGAGGAGATCGGCGATCTCCTGCATGACTTCCTTGTATTCGCCGACGATCTTGTCCTGCTCCAGGCCGGTCAGGCGCTGCAGTCGCATCTGCAGGATTTCCTGCGCTTGCGTATCGGACAGACGGTACAGGCCGTCGCCTTGCAGGCCGTAGTGCGCCGGCAGGCCATCGGGGCGGAACGAGACTGCGCCGCCCGGGGCGTCGGCCGTCGCGCGGTCGAGCATCTCGCGCACGATCGTCGAGTCCCAGCCGCGCGCCATCAGCGCCGTCTTGGCCACCGGCGGTGTGGGCGACTCCTTGATCAGCGCGATGAAGTCGTCGATGTTGGCGAGTGCGACGGCCAGGCCTTCGAGCACATGGCCGCGATCGCGCGCCTTCTTCAGTTCGTAGACCGTGCGACGCGTCACCACTTCGCGGCGGTGCTCCAGGAAGATCGCGATCAGCAGCTTCAGGTTGCACACCTTGGGTTGGCCGTCGATCAGCGCCACCATGTTCATGCCGAACGTGTCCTGCAGCTGCGTTTGCTTGTACAGGTTGTTCAGCACGACCTCGGGCACTTCGCCGCGCTTCAAGTCGATGACGATGCGCATGCCCGACTTGTCGGACTCGTCCTGGATGTGGCTGATGCCCTCGATCTTCTTCTCGTGAACCAGTTCGGCGATGCGCTCGAGCAGCGTCTTCTTGTTCACCTGGTACGGGATCTCGTCGACGATGATCGACTGGCGCTGGCCGCGGTCGATGTCCTCGAAGTGGCACTTGGCGCGCATCACGACCTTGCCGCGGCCCGTGCGGTAGCCTTCGCGCACGCCGTTGAGGCCGTAGATGATGCCGGCGGTGGGGAAGTCGGGCGCCGGGATGATCTCCATCAGCTCCTCGATCGTCGCCTCCGGATTGCGCAGCAAGTGCAGGCAGCCGTCGACCACCTCGTTGAGGTTGTGCGGCGGGATGTTGGTGGCCATGCCCACCGCGATGCCCGTGCCGCCGTTGATCAGCAGGTTGGGCAGGCGCGTGGGAAGCACCAGCGGCTCGCTCTCGCTGCCGTCATAGTTCGGGCCGAAGTCGACGGTCTCCTTGTCGATGTCGGCGAGCATCTCGTGGGCGATCTTCGCGAGACGGATTTCCGTGTATCGCATCGCAGCGGCGTTGTCGCCGTCGACCGAGCCGAAGTTGCCCTGGCCGTCGACCAGCATGTGGCGCAGCGAAAAAGGCTGGGCCATGCGCACGATGGTCTCGTAGATCGCGGAGTCGCCGTGCGGGTGATATTTACCCATCACGTCGCCGACGATGCGGGCGGACTTCTTGAACGGCCGATTCCAGTCGTTGTTCTGTTCGTGCATCGCGAACAAGCAGCGACGATGGACTGGCTTGAGGCCGTCTCGTGCGTCGGGCAGGGCCCGACCCACGATCACGCTCATCGCGTAGTCCAGATACGAACGCCGCATCTCCTCTTCGAGGCTGATGGGCAGGGTTTCCTTGGCAAATTGGGTCATGGCCTACAGACAGACGCCCTGCGTTCTCGGGTGGATCCCGGCGCAGGCGGAATATGGGATTCTACGGGCTGGAGCGTGTCGTTGGCGCACAACACTCAACGGGCGCATTCGAGGGGCGCTCACCAAAATGGCGCCCCCGTCACAGGCCGATGGCACAATGTTTTTTGTCGTTGTCGCGTGCTTGCCGTATAGGTGCGCCTCAGCGTTACTCAGATCCGATTTGGACGTATCGCAGGCAACTGCGGCTTTCCTCGAGAGGAGAATCATGAAGAAATTGAACAAGGTCGCGATGATTGTCGCCACCGCTTTCGCGGTTGTTGCCCCGATGTCCAGCGTGTTCGCGCAAGCGACGACCGCCCCCGGCCGCATCGACAACTGGCGCAATATCGACGGCAATGTCTGGAAGAACGGCACGCGTGAACTTTGCTGGCGTGACAACTTCTGGACTCCGGCGACCGCCGTGGCCGAATGCGATGGCGCGCTGAAGCCCGTCATGGCCGCTGCTCCGGTTGTCGAAGCGCCCGCTCCGGCGCCCGCTGAGGTTGCCCCGGCGCCGGTTCCGGCCCCCGCCGCAGTCATCGCACCGGTTCCGTCGAGCGAGAAGGTCACCTACGCCGCTGACGCGTTCTTCGATTTCAACAAGTCCGAGTTGAAGCCGGAAGCCAAGTCGAAGCTGGATGATCTGGTCAGCAAGACCAAGGAAATCAACCTCGAAGTGATCATCGCCGTCGGCCACACCGACAGCATCGGTGGCGACGCCTACAACGACAAGCTGTCGGTCCGCCGTGCCGAGTCGATCAAGACCTACTTGACCTCCAAGGGTCTGGAAGCCAACCGTGTCTACACGGAAGGCAAGGGCAAGAAGCAACCGGTCGCTGACAACAAGACCGCCGAAGGCCGCGCGAAGAATCGCCGCGTGGAAATCGAAGTCGTTGGCACCCGCGCCACCGGCAAGTAATATCGAAACGTGGCGGAGCCTTCGGGCTTCGCGTGTGTTTCGCAAGACCCGCTCCGGCGGGTCTTCTCATTTCTGGAGCCGCGTTTCGACATCCGGCTCGAACACGCGCTAGCATTCGATCCATGACAAATGCCGACCCCCAGGAACTCGAGAAGTTCGGTGAACTCGCCCACAAGTGGTGGGATACCGAAGGCGACTTCAAGCCGCTGCACCGAATCAACCCGTTGCGCCTCGACTGGATCGCCCAGCGTGCGCCACTGCATGGCAAGAGCGTGCTCGACGTCGGCTGCGGCGGCGGCATCCTGGCCGAATCGATGGCGCAACGCGGCGCCAACGTGCTGGGCATCGACCTGTCGATCAAGCCGCTGAAGGTGGCCCGGCTGCACGCGATGGAGTCCGGTGTCAGCGGCCTCGAGTACCGCGAGGTTGCGGTCGAGGCCCTGGCCGCGGAACGCCCGGCCAGCTTCGATTCCGTCACCTGCATGGAGATGCTGGAGCACGTGCCCGATCCGTCTTCGGTCGTCTCCGCCTGCGCGCGGCTCGTCAAGCCGGGTGGTCTTGTCTTCTTCAGCACGCTCAACCGCAACGCCAAGGCCTTCCTGTTCGCCATCGTCGGCGCCGAGCACGTGCTCAAGCTGCTGCCAAAGGGCACGCACGAATACGCCAAGTTCATCCGGCCGAGCGAACTGTCTGGCTTCGGGCGCGACGCCGGTCTGGAGACGCTGGAGCTGGTGGGCATGGAATACAACCCGCTGACGCAGCGCTACTGGCTGTCGGGCGATACCTCCGTCAACTACATGGTGGCGTGCCGCCGTCCGCTGGCCTGACATGGGCGCCGTTTCCGCCGTGCGCGGCGTGCTGTTCGATCTGGACGGCACGCTGATCGACAGTGCCCCCGACCTCGCCGGCGCCGCCAACCGGCTGCGCGCCGATCACGGCCTGGAGCCCTTGCCGCTCGAGATGCTGCGCCCGATGGTGGGCTCCGGCGCGCGCGGCATGGTGGGCATCGCGTTCGGCATCGCGCCGGGTGAGCCGCGTTTCGAGTCACTGCGCGACGCGTTCCTGGCGCACTACGAAGCCGGGCTGCTGCAGCGCACGCATCCGTTCGACGGCGTCGAGCAGATGCTGTCGGCGCTGGAGGCAGCCGGCATGCCGTGGGGCATCGTCACCAACAAGGCGACGCGCTTCACCGCGCCCATCGTCGCCGGCCTGGGGTTGGCGCAGCGCGCCGCCGTGGTCGTCTGCGGCGACACGACGCCGCACGCGAAGCCGCACCCCGAGCCGCTGTGGCATGCGGCGCGCGCGATGGGCCTCGCGCCCGAGGGCGTGGTCTACGTGGGCGACGACCTGCGCGACGCGCAGGCCGCGCGGGCCGCCGGCATGCCGATGCTGGCGGCCACGTGGGGCTATCTGGGGTTGGGGGAGCCGGTGCACAGCTGGGGTGCGGATGCACTGCTGGATGCACCGAATCAGCTGCAGGCTTGGTTGCGGGCGGGGCGCCTGTCGACCTGAGACTCTGCTGGTCCCAGGGTATTCACCCCGGTGGACCCTCGATAGGCCGCAGGGTATGCGCAACTGGCAAGCTTCTTGCTCACCTTCGCCCGTGCTCCGAAATGCGCAAAATGTCTGCCACCCGATTATCGGCTGATATTTGCTTCAAATTAGGGGGGCTTCTTTCGCGCTGTGACTTTTGTCACGACAAACCGCCGAAATCGACCGGACCGAAAGTCCCGGTGACAGGAGCCTGACAGAGATCGTCACTACTATCGGTTCATTCATACTGGGGGAACTAACTTGAAGAAGATCATTGCACTGGCAGCACTTGCTGCACTTTCGGCCACCGCTTCGGCCGCCAACCTGTTCGTCGACGGCAGCTTCGAAAGCATCAGCCAGGCCGCCGGCACCTGGAACACGTACACCAGCGTTCCTGGCTGGACGGTCACCAAGGCCAACGGCAGCGCCACGTCCACGGGCCTCGAAGTCCGCGACAACATCGCCGGCACCGCCGAAGACGGCAAGAACTTCGTGGAGCTCGATGGCTACGAGAACGACAAGATCAAGCAGTCTCTGACGACCGTCGTCGGCCAGGCCTACGAGATCTCGTTCTGGTTCCAGGACCGCGCCGGCGTCGCCGCCAGCTCGCAAGGCTTCTCGGCCAGCGTCGTTTCCGGCCTGGCTTCGTCGGGCGCCACCTTCGGCGCCGTCGGCGACAACGGCGCCTACTGGCACCTGATCACGATGGACTTCGTCGCTGCCAGCACGACGTCGATCTTCTCGATCAAGGCCACGGGCACCTCCGACAGCGTGGGCACGTCGTTTGACAACTTCCAGGCTTCCGCCGTCCCTGAACCCGCCACGCTGGGCCTGTTCGCCGCCGGCCTGGCCGTCCTGGGCCTGTCGCGCCGCCGCCGCCAGCAGTGATCTTGAGGGCCGCAAGTCGGCCCTGATCACTCCGAAGAGGGCGTTTCGCAGCAATGCGAAACGCCTTTTGTCTTTTTTAGGGCACCGCGCAGCGTTATTCGGGGTGATTGCGTCCGGGAGCCCTGCCACGGCCTTGAAGGTGTCCCGCTTGCCCTAAAATGATGGTTCTGGGGCCGACCAGGTTTCGACGGGGGTACGGATCCGGCGCAGGGCATGCCGAGCACCAGTTCGCTCGTAAATCCACTGGAAACAAAGTAACTGCGAACGACTCTTCGTACGCTCTCGCGGCTTAAAACCCGTGAGCCTCTCAACGGTTGGCCGATGGGCCGGGTGAGGGATCGCAAGATTCTGAACTGAGAGGTCATTCACATTGGCTGGTGCTCTGCCGGGCTACTCGGTAGAGGGCGAGAATCAGTAGCTGGCGTCAACGGTAGCGTGTTCCTGCGCGACCGTTGGAGCGAGACCCAAATCAGAGAACTACGCATGTAGAACTGTCCGGTGATGGCTTTCGGACGGGGGTTCAATTCCCCCCGGCTCCACCATTCACTGCCTCGCGAGGGGCTACAAAAAAAGCGCCAAGCCCATCAAGGGCTTGGCGCTTTTTTCTTGGCTGCATGGGGTCGCGCAACGCCGTTGCATCCGATACAGCGCCGACTTCGATTCGAAAATCTGCTTGGCGGTAGTGACGCGGGTGAGCAGCGGTGCGGCAGAAGGTCGTTGCGGTGGCAAGTCCTGGCCACGATTGTCGATTGGGGGCGCTGCCATCGCGGCGTTCGTGCACCTGAATGGTCGGCCCCGCCTCGATGGCGCCCTGTCGAATGGAAAGAGGCCTTCAAGGTCGGCACCAGTTCGGCGCTGCCGAATGGGCTGGGCGCCGGCATCGAGCCGTTCACGGTGTGAGGGCCGCCATGTTCGCCAACCTTGGCATTCCGTTCCTGGCAAGCCGTTCGACGCGCAGGGCAAAGGCCTCCTCTCGCGGGCCGAGTAGCAACGCTTCATCAGCAGGTTCTGGGCGGCCGATGCGGGCTTGTTGAACTGGTCGCTCACCGCCAATTCCGGTTATGTCGACTCGTCTTGGTGCGACCCGACCACGCTCGCGAAAACCAATGGTTGAGCCGCCCAGGTGCCAATCCGACCCGCGGGTTGGCGCCGTTGTCGTTTGTGGTTCGGCACGATTGCAGCAGCCGGGCGCATCGGCTACGGTGCGGGTTCATGCGTTCCCACGACTCGACCCTCCCCGCACTCGCGCGATTGCTGTGCGCCGTCCTGGCATTCGTCGTCGCCGGGCTGGCTCAAGCCGCTCCTGGCCCCAGCTTCGACTGCGCCCGCGTCACCTCGAAGGTCAACCGCGTGATCTGCGCGTCGTCAGAACTGTCGGAACTCGACCGACTGCTCACCGAGCACTATCGTGTCCTGCTGGCCCAGTCCGGCGCGGAGGCGCCCGCCTTGCAGCGGGAAGAACTGCAGTGGTTGCACGAGGTGCGTGATCCATGCCCGGACGCGGCGTGCATCGCGCAGGCCTATGAGGTGTGGGATGCCGTGTTGGTCGCGCGCAGCCGACGCCTGGCCATTGCCGGGCCGGGTGCCGTGACCAGTCCTTCGATCCCCCCGATGTCGGCGGTTCCCCTGGCCCGTCCTGCAGCACGCCCTCCGGTCGCCGTCGCAACCGTTGCTCCGGCGCGCAACCCGATCACCGCTCCGCCCAGCCCCGCCGCGGCTGCCCAGACCCAGCCGTTCCCCGTCGATCCCGCGATCCTTGCGGACGCACGCGCGTTACGCGGGCACGCGTGCGCGCCCGGTGAGGACGTGCCGCGCGACGCTGGCTTCTTGCCTGTGCCGGGCGAGTTTCCGGCGGTCGCCAGCGACAGCGTGGTGTTGGTGCGGCGCCACCTCGAGGCCGACTTCGCCGTGCTGCTCGACACGCGCCACAACGCCTGCAGGATGGTGGACGTCGTCGCGCTTCCGGCGCGGGCGCAGGTGGGCAACGTGCTGCAGTGTTTGGTGCCGGCCGATGATGGCAGCGCGACGCCGCTGTCGGCGGGCATCGGCTTGCGCCGGCCGGGGCAGGGCGCGGCCCTGGCCTATTGGGAGGTCGATGTCGCGCACGGCCAGTTCATCCGCCAGCCCCTGGGCGTGCTCGACTGGACCGAGAAGCTGCGCTGCCGGCAGCCCGAGTTCGGTGACTGAGTCGGCCGCAGCCATGAAAAAGGCGCCTCGCACAACGTGCGGGCGCCTACGCAGCGAAGCCGGGCGACTCAGTGCCAGAGCCCCTCGTACGCAGCCAACTCACGCGCCGCATCCATGCTCTGGATCGCGCTTTCCGCGCAGCGCCGCCCGATCTCGAGGCAGTACTGGGGGTCGTTGGCCACCAGCGAGTGGTGGGTGGGCACGAATTGCCAGTGGTCGTCCGGGGCGATGACGCAGATCTCGGGGCGCCATCCGGGCAGGCTGCCGGCTGGTTGGGCTGAGACCAGGATCTCGTAGTCGCGGTAGGCGTATCTGCGGTTCATGTCCAGGTCGGTTGACGGAGGAGACGGTCAGTCTGGCGCCGAATGTGAATTCCGATCGCTCGAGATGTGGCAGGTTTCGGGCCCACATCTGACATTCGTCACGAACTCGACCATTTGGCGACCCCTTTTGGCGCGTGGTCGAATTGTGGCGGCGCGTGCTCCTTTCGGCTGCTCGGCCGTTTGGCATGGCCTTTGCGTTACTTGCATACAAGCAACGCATCCAAGCCTCGTCGCCAGCGCTTTCGCACGGCATCGGGGCTCGGGGCTCCAACACAGCGCATCTTGAGCACCACATCCGTTCCCTCGCGTTCCAGCGCGCCGCAGATCGCCAACCACGTCGTCGATGCCATCCTGTCGGGGCGCATCGCGCCGGGGCAGCGGCTGGGCGAGCAGGAACTGGCCGATGTCTTCGGCGTCAGCCGCACGCTGGTGCGCGAGGCGATGGCGCGGCTGTCGGCGCGCGGCATGGTGGAGGTGAGCAGCCGGCGCGGCTGGTACGTGGTGCAGCCCTCGCGCGCGGCCGCGGCCGAGGCGTTCTCGGCGCGCATCGCGATCGAGACGGGCATGCTGAACTCGCTCGACAAGCCGCTGCCCCGCACGAAGCTGGCGCGCCTGAAGGCCCACTACAAGGCGGAGCAGGCAGCGATCAAGGGCACGGACGCAGGCAACCGCAGCTACCTGCTGGGCGACTTCCACGTCTGCCTGGCCGAGTGTGTCAGCGGCCCGCTGCTGGCCGACATCCTGCGCGACCTCACCGCGCGCACCACGCTGGTGGCCACGCTGTTCCAGTCGACGCACGACGCCGCGTTGTCGTGCAGCGAGCACGTGGCGATCGTCGCGGCACTTGAGCGCGACGACGCCAGCGGCGCCGCCGAGCTGATGCGCGCCCACATCGGCGCGGTGGCCGCGGCGCTCGGCTCGCCCGCGCCGCAGGCCGATCCGCTGGCTTCGCTGCGCCAGGCGCTGCAGGTGCCCGCGCCTGGCGATGGCTCGAGCGCTGCATCGACTGCGCGCCGTCCGCGCCGCTTGTTCTCCGACCTGATGTCCGCCGATCCAACCGCCAACCCGTCCCCGTCCCTGACCGCAACGCGCGCCTTGCCCCGGCGCCACAAGGAGATTTGAGTGAGCTTGCAACGACGCCCCTTCCTCGCCCTGGCGCTGGCCGCCGGCCTGTTCTCGTCGACCGGCGCGTTTGCCGACAGCGCGCTCGACGGCGTGATGGCCAGGAAGTCCATCACGATCGCGATCCCCACCGACTTTCCGCCCTACGGCTTCGTCGGCACCGACATGGCCCCGCAGGGCCTCGACGTCGACATGGCCAAGCTGATCGCCGCCAAACTGGGCGTGGCCATCGAGCTGGTGCCCGTGAGCAGCGCCAACCGCATTGCGTACCTGCAGACGCACAAGGCCGACCTGGTCATCTCCACGCTGGGCAAGAACGCGGAACGCGAGAAGGTGATCGACTTCACCGCCGCGTATTCGCCATTCTTCCAGGCCGTGTTCGCGCCCAAGGCCCTGGTCATCAAGTCACCGGCCGACCTCGCGGGCAAGTCGGTGGGCGTGACGCGCGGCGCTATCGAGGACATGGAGCTGACCAAGATCGCGCCGTCCGCAGCCGACGTCAAGCGCTTCGAGGACAACAACGCCACCGTGTCGGCGTTCGTGTCCGGCCAGGTGCAGGTGATCGCGACCGGCGCCTCGGTGGCCGGCAACATGATGGCGCGCAACCCGACGCTGGGCACCGAGTTCAAGCTGCTGCTCAAGGACTCGCCCAACTTCATCGGCGTGGCCAAGGGCGACGACAAGCTGCGCCTGAAGGTCAACGAGATCATCGCGGCGGCCCGGGCCAGCGGCGAGATCGACAAGCTGTGCAGCAAGTGGCTGGGCCGTCCGGCCGGCGATCTTCCTAACTGAAGTCTGCATCCGAAAGAGGAGGGGCGCGATGATCCAGCTCGATTTCCGGGCCGTCCTCGTCGATTGGCCTTTGCTGCTGCGCGGCGCGGCGTTCACGCTTGGGTTGACCGCGGTCGCCACGGTGCTGGGCGTCGCACTCGGCATCGCCTGCGCGCGCGCCCGTACGCACGGATCCGCGCCGCTGCGCGCGATCTCAGCCACCTACGTGGAGCTGATCCGCAACACGCCGTTCATCGTGCAGCTGTTCTTCATCTTCTTCGGGTTGCCCAGCCTCGGGCTGCGGCTGTCGTCGGAGACGGCGTCCGTCATTGCGATGACGCTCAATCTCGGCGCCTACGCGGCCGAGATCGTGCGCGCCGGCATCGAAAACACGCCGCGCGGCCAGCTCGAGGCCGCCCGCAGCCTCGCGATGACCGAACGCCAGGTGTTCCTGCGCGTGGTGCTGCCGCCGGCGCTGGGGCGCGTGTGGCCCGCGATGGTCAGCCAGATCGTCATCGTGATGCTGGGCTCGGCAGTGTGCGGCCAGATCGCGGCGCAGGAGCTGAGCTACTACGCGAACCTGATCATGAGCCGCAACTTCCGCTCGTTCGAGGCCAATTTCGTCGCTGCCGGGATATACCTCGCGCTGGCGGTCACGCTGCGCCAGTTGCTGACGTGGGCTGGCCCGCGCTGGATCTTCGGGCGTGTCGGGAAATGACAACCTGGGCTCGCTCCGTTCCCCGCCCCCGAGGGGCTCAGGCCTGCTCCCTCCGGAGCGGCCGCGCGTACGCGGGCCGGTCCAGGCCGTTGGCTGTTGTCGCTAACTGGAGAGCGCAGCATGGTTGAGTTCACTGTCTGGCAGATCCTGTTCAACCTGCTGCTCGCCGCGCGCTGGACAGTGGTGCTGTCGGCGATCGCCTTCATCGGCGGCGGCGTCGTCGGGCTGGCGCTGCTGGCGGCCCGCCTGCGCCAGTGGCCCGGCGTGCCCGCGGCGGTGTCGACCTACGTGCAGCTGTTCCAGGGCACGCCGCTGCTGATCCAGCTGTTCCTGGCCTATTTCGGGCTGGGGCTGTTCGGCGTCAACGTCTCGGCGTGGGTCGCGGCGGGCGTCGCGTTGACGCTCTACACGAGCGCCTACCTCACGGAGATCTGGCGCGGCTGCGTCAACGCGATCCCGCGCGGCCAGTGGGAGGCGGCCGACAGCCTCGCGCTGAGCTTCGGCGAGAAGCTGCGCCACGTCGTCGCGCCGCAGGCCGCACGCATCGCCGTCGCGCCCACCGTCGGCTTCCTGGTGCAGGTCATCAAGGGCACGGCACTGGCGTCGATCATCGGCTTCATCGAGCTGACCAAGACGGGCGCAATGATCACGAATGCCACGTTTCGCCCGTTCACCGTCTATGCCTGTGTCGCCCTGATGTACTTCGCGCTGTGCTGGCCGATCTCGGCGTACAGCAAGCGCCTTGAAAGAAAGATGCGCCGTGACCATTGACAGTACCTTTTCAATCGTCGATATCCGCCAGCTCCGCAAGCGCTACGGCAGCAACGAGGTGCTCAAGGGCGTCGACCTCGACGTCAAGCGCGGCGAGGTGGTCGCCATCATCGGCAAGAGCGGCTCGGGCAAGAGCACGCTCTTGCGCTGCATCAATGGGCTCGAGGAGTTCCAGGAAGGCTCGCTGCAGGTCGATGGCCAGCCGCTCAAGCACGACGACGCCAAGGCGATGCGTGAGTTGCGCCAGCACGTGGGCATGATCTTCCAGGGCTTCAACCTGTTCCCGCACCTCACTGTCGGGCGCAACGTGATGCTGGCGCCCACGCTGGTCAAGAAGACGCAGCCCGAGGCCATCGAGTCCATCGCGCGCAAGCTGCTGGCGCGTGTCGGGCTGGCCGAGAAGTTCGACGCCTGGCCCGACCAGTTGTCGGGCGGCCAGCAGCAGCGTGTGGCGATCGCCCGCGCGCTGGCGATGCAGCCCAGCGTGATGCTGTGCGACGAGATCACGTCGGCGCTGGACCCGGAGCTGGTTGGCGAGGTGCTGAAGGTGGTCGAGAGTCTGGCCGAGGAGGGCATGACGCTGCTGATGGTCACGCACGAGATGGGCTTCGCGCGCAAGGTCAGCGACCGGGTCGTGTTCATGCATGCCGGCCGCATCCACGAGATCGGGCCGCCGGAGCAGATCTTCGGGTCGCCGCAATCCGCCGAGCTGCAACAGTTCCTGGCCACCTTGCACTAGGATGGCTGCATGTCCCTGAGCGAGGTCGCGACCCCCTTCGGCGACGCCATCCTGGCGCGCTCGGACGAGCTCGCCCGCCATTCGGACGTCGCCCCGTCCGACGGGCCCGCGGCGCGGCCGCTCACCGTCACCTACCTCACCGAAGCCCACCGCGCCTGCGCTGCCGACCTGCTGCGCTGGATGCGCGAGGACGGCTTCGACGAGGCCGGCATCGACGCGGTCGGCAATGTCGTGGGACTCTACCGCGGCACCACCCCGGCAGCGCCCCGGCTGCTGACCGGCTCGCACTACGACACCGTGCGCAACGCCGGACGCTACGACGGCCGGCTGGGCATCTTCGTGCCGATGGCCTGCGTGCGCGAGCTCGTGCGCCAAGGCCGCCGACTGTCGTTCGACCTCGAGGTCGTCGGCTTCGCCGAGGAGGAAGGCCAGCGTTTTCCGGCCACGCTCATCGGCTCGGGCGCGCTGGTCGGCCAATTCGATCCAGCGTGGTTGGACTTGTGCGACGCCGACGGCGTCACGCTGCGCGACGCCTTTGCTGTCGCGGGACACGATCCGGCCGCGGTCGCGGCGTTGCGACGCCATCCGTCGCGCTACCGCGGCTTCGTCGAAGTGCACATCGAGCAAGGCCCGGTGCTGTCCACCGCCGGGGTTGCGCTGGGCGTCGTCACGGCCATCAACGGCAGCGTGCGCTTCGTCGGCGAGATGACCGGCGTCGCCTGCCACGCCGGTACCACGCCGATGGGCCAGCGGCGTGACGCGGCCACCGGCGTCGCAGAGCTCGCCCTGTATGTGGAACGACGCGCCTGCGAGGTGCCTGCGATCGTCGGCACCGTCGGCCAGATGCAGGTGCCCGACGGATCGATCAACGTCGTGCCCGGCCGCTGCCGCTTCAGCCTCGACCTGCGCGCACCCAGCGACGACCTGCGCGACGCGCTGGTGGCCGACGTGCTGGCCGAGCTTGCCGCCATCACAGCTCGCCGCGGACTCACGTTCACGCTCATGGAGACGATGCGCGCCAGCGCCGCGCCCAGCGACCCCGTGTTGCAGCGGCGCTGGGAGCGCGCCGTGGCCGCCACCGGCACGCCGGTGTTCCACCTGCCCAGCGGCGCCGGCCACGACGCGATGAAGCTGCACGAAGTGATGCCGCAGGCCATGCTGTTCGTGCGCGGCGACAACGAAGGCATCAGCCACAACCCGCTCGAGGCAATCAACGCCGCGGACACCCAATTGGCCGTGGAGGCGTTCCTCCACTTCCTCGCGCAGCTCGACCAGGCCTCCCCGTCCTGACAGGATCCCCGATGACCTCGCCCGCTGCCCATCTCGACGCCTGGATCGACGCGCACTTCGACGAGCAGGTGCATTTCCTGCAGGCCTTGGTGCGGGTGCCGACTGATACCCCGCCAGGTAACAACGCGCCGCACGCGGAGCGCACCGCGGAGTTGCTGCGCGGCTTCGACTTCCAGGCTGAGTCGCATCCCGTGCCCGCTGACCGCGTGCGCGACTACGGCCTGCAGTCGCTCACCAACCTCGTGGTGCGCCGCATGTATGGTGGCAACACCGCGGACGGCGGCCGCGTGATCGGCCTGAATGCGCATGGGGATGTCGTGCCGCCCGGCGAGGGCTGGACGCACGATCCTTACGGCGGCGCGATCGTCGACGGCCAGCTCTACGGCCGGGCGTCTGCGGTCAGCAAGTGCGACTTCTCGACCTACGTGTTCGCCACCCGTGCCATCGAGACGCTGCGCGAGCTGTTGACCGGCGGTGTCGAGCTGTACTTCACCTACGACGAGGAGTTTGGCGGCACGCTGGGCCCGGGCTGGCTGCTGGAGCAGGGTCTCGCCAAGTGCGAGCTGCTGGTGGCCGCCGGCTTCAGCTACCAGGTGGTGACCGCGCACAGCGGCTGCCTGCAGATGGAGGTCAGCGTGCACGGCCGCATGGGCCACGCCGCGGTGCCCGACACCGCCATCGACGCGCTGCAGGGCGCGGTCGCGATCCTCAACGCGCTGTACGCCCGCAACGTGGCCTACAAGCAGGTCACGTCCGGCGTGGCCGGCATCGTGCATCCCTACATCAACGTCGGCCGCATCGAAGGCGGCACCAACACCAACGTCGTGCCGGGCAGCGTGGTGTTCAAGCTCGACCGCCGCATGATCCCCGAGGAGGATCCGGCGACGGTCGAACAGGAGATCCGCGACACCATCGCGCAGGCCGCGGCCACGCGCGCGGGCATCCGCGTCGATCTGAAGAGGCTGCTGCTGGCGTACCCGCTCAAGCCCCTGGCGGGCAACGCGCCCCTGGTCGACGCGATCAGGCGCCACGCGAGCGAGCTGTTCGGCCAGGAGATCCCCGTCTGCGGCACGCCGCTCTACACCGACGCGCGCCTGTTCAGCGAGCGTGGCATCCCGGCAGTGATCTACGGCGCCGGGCCGCGCACGGTGCTGGAGTCCAACGCGAAGCGAGCGGACGAACACCTGGATCTCGAGGACCTGCGCCGCGCGACCAAGGTGATTGCGCGCAGCTTGTTCGAACTGCTGGCGAAATCGCCCGGCCCGGCCTGAGCGTCGTTGGGCCCCCGCCAACCGCCGCCGGTCGCAGCGCTGCGGCGCGAAGGCGAGGGCCGGGCTACAACGGAGACCTCCACTTCCGCGAGGTGTTCCCATGCGGTTCTTCGTCCTTTCGCTCCTCCTGGCCATCACGATGCAATCCACCTCGGCCGCCCCCGCTCCGACGCCCCAGCCCGCCGACATGTTCGATTTCTGGGTCGGCGACTGGCAGGTCACCTGGAAAAACGCCGATGGCACCCCCGGCAAGGCGCGCAACCACATCTCGCGCATCCTCGACGGCAACGTCCTCGAGGAGCAGTTCGAACAGGACCCGGCCGACAAGGCGCCGCTGCTCAAGGGTCGCTCGCTGAGCGTGCGTGACCCGAAGGGCCAATGGCACCAGGCCTGGGCCGACAACCAGGGCGGCTTCTTCTCGCTGACCGCCAGCGCCGACGGTGACAAGCGCCTGTTCTCGACGGCGCTGACGCCCGTCGGCGACCAGGTCAAGGGCCAGCGCATGGTGTTCCACCACATCACTCAGGACGCGTTCACCTGGGACTGGGAAGGCAGCACCGACGGTGGCAAGACGTGGAAGCTGCTCTGGCAACTCGACTACAAACGCTGAGTTCCGGGCGTCGTCCGGATGGGGTAAAAACGCAATCCCCATCGAGGAGCAGCACATGACCCGGATCCGAGTCGGTATCGGCGGTTGGACGTACGAGCCCTGGCGCGAGACCTTCTACCCGGCCAACGTGTCGGCCAAGCGCGAACTGGAATACGCGAGCCGCCAGATGACGGCGATCGAGGTCAACGGCACCTACTACAGCACGATGACGACGAAGTCGTTCGAACGTTGGTTCGCCGAGACGCCCGACGACTTCATGTTCTCGCTCAAGGCCAACCGCTTCGCGACCAACCGGCGCGTGCTGGCCGAGGCCGGCGAGTCGATCGGCCGCTTCGTCGGCAGTGGCCTGGCGCGCCTCGAACACAAGCTCGGGCCCTTGCTGTGGCAGTTCGCCGACTCCAAGAAGTTCGATCCCGTCGACTTCGAGGCCTTTCTCAAGCTGCTGCCGGAGGACGTCGAGGGCCGCCCGCTGCGCCACGTGCTGGACGTGCGCAACGACAGCTTCATGACACCGGAGTTCCTGGCGCTGGCGCGCAAGTACCGCACGGCGGTGGTGTTCACCGATTCGCCCAAGTTCCCGTCGTTCGCCAACCTGACGACCGACTTCGTCTACCTGCGCCTGATGAACGCGCAGGCCGACGTGCCCACCGGCTACCCGCCCGACGCCCTGGCGGCGGTGGCCGAATGCGCCAAGGCCTGGGCCGATGGCAGCGAGCCGTCCGGGCTGCCACGGGTCATGGGCGACGCGGGCGCGCCCGCAAGCGCGCCACGCGACGTGTTCGTGTTCATGATCAACGGCGCCAAGGAGCGCGCGCCGGCCGCGGCCATGAACGTGATCGCAGGACTCAGGGCTTGAGCTGCGTCCTGAGCTCGCCGCCCTTGTGCTCGGCGGTGTGGATGTTGACGTACAGGTTGCCGGCCTTGTAGGCGGTCATCTGCTCGTCGGTGAGCTTGGCACCGGCGGGCACGGTCCAGGTGTCGCCGTCGCTGCCCGTCAGCGGGATGATCACCGGGCCGTTGACGCCCGGCGCGCCGACGTGGATGTGCGCGGCCATGCCCGCCATCCCGGGGGCCGCCACGCTGCCGCTGACAGCGCCGTCGGCGGCAACCGTGATGGAGCCGGTGCCGACCGCCGTGCTCGTGTTGGCGGGCACCTCCTGGTCGCCCGTCAGCTTGAGCTGCGGGGCCATGCCCATGCCCATGCCTTTGTCCATGCCCATGCCGGAACACGCGGCCAGTGCAGTGGCAAGGGCGAGCGACGAGGCGATCGATGTCAGACGAAGCAGTGCCATGGTGCAAATCCTTGGAGGTTGTCAGGGACGCGAATGGTGGACTGCGCTGGGGCGCGATACGCGGGAAGGGTCTAATGCGGCGCTGCACAACGCGCCGGTCGCGTCACAGGCCCAGGTCGCTCAAGCCGGGATGATCGTCCGGACGGCGGCCCAGCGGCCAGTGGAACTGGCGCTCGGCCTCGGCGATGGGCATGTCGTTGATGCTCGCGAAGCGCCGCAGCATGTAGCCGTGTTCGTCGAACTCCCAGTTCTCGTTGCCGTAGGAACGGAACCAGTGGCCGGAGTCGTCGCGCGACTCGTAGGCGAAGCGCACGGCGATGCGGTTGCCGTCATGTGCCCAAAGCTCCTTGATCAGCCGGTAGTCGAGCTCGCGCGCCCACTTGCGCTGCAGCAATTCGCGCACCGCCTCGCGGCCGACAGGGAACTCGACGCGGTTGCGCCAGCGCGTGTCGGTCGTGTAGACCAGCGACACCCGTGCCGGGTCGCGCGAGTTCCAGGCGTCCTCGGCCATGCGCACCTTCTGCTGGGCGGTTTCGAGGGTGAAGGGCGGCAGCGGCGGCTTGGGGTCCATGGAATCTCCGTCAGGGCTATCGTGTAGACAGGTTTGTCTACTTGGCGATCAGTCTATGCCAGGTGGACAGGTCTGTCTACAATGGACCCATGACTTCGACGTCCGCCACCGCGCCGCCGCGCGACCGCATCCTCCACGCCGCGCATGACCTGTTCTACCGCGACGGCATCCGCGCCACCGGCATCGACCGCGTCATCGCCGAGTCGGGCGTCGCCAAGGTCACGTTCTATCGCCAGTTCGCGAGCAAGGACGAGCTGATCCTGGCGTTCCTGGACTTCCGCCACGAGCGCTGGATGGCCTGGTTCGTGGCGGCGCTCGCGCGCCACGGCGACACGCTTGCCTCGCTCGCGCCCGCGCTGCGCGAGTGGTTCGCGGCCCCGGAGTTCCGCGGCTGCGCGTTCCTCAACAGCGTTGGCGAGCTCGGCGTGGCGCTGCCGACGGTGCTGGAGGCGACCCGGCGCCACAAGCTGGACATGACCGCTGCCATCGTCCGCCTGGTCAAGCCCGGCCCCGGACGCGCGCGGACCTCACGCGCGGTGGCGCTGGCGGTCGATGGCGCGATCGTGCACGCGCAGTTCCAGGCCTCGCCCGACGCGGCGCTCGAGTCGCTCGCGGTCGTGGTCAAGGCGCTGGACAAGGCACTTGTCTAGGCCTCTTCGGCAGGCGGCAGTAACATCCACGCCCACTGCCTGGTCCAGCTCAGCCGCGCCTGGCTGCGCGACCGGCTCGTCTCTCTCCTTTCGATCAACGGAACCCTGCTCATGCATAAGACCTCGCTGGCCCTCGCGCTGGCCTGCCTGCTGTGCGCCAATGCCTTCGCGGCCCCGGCGACCCACGACAAGCTCACCGCGCTGGCGCAGGACATGGTGGCGGCCAGCGTCCGCGACAACCCCACGCGTGCCACCTACCTGGGCATCGCGGGCCACGACGCCGAGCTCAACATCCCCACCGAGGCCACGCGCGCCGCGGCCATCGTGCGGCTCAACGCCTGGGTCAAGCAGCTCGACACGCTCAAGGCCGAGGCCGGCCCGTCGATGTCGCTCGTCGACACCGACGACGCCAAGCTGCTGCGCGCGCAGATCGACGAGCGCCTGGACAGCCTGCTGGTGCGCCAGACCGACCGCAAGGACTACGCCGCGCCTGCGCTGGCGGTGGTCGACGTCGTCTACTCGCAGTTCCTGCACTTGCCGATCCCCGGCCGCGACGACGCCACCAACGCGGACCTGCTCCGGGCCTGGGCCGACATCACGGCTCGCATGGAAAAAGGCCCGGCCACCATCGAGGCGGGCCAGAAGCTCGTGACGAAGCCGGGCAAGCTGTACGGTGTCTCCGGCCTGAAGCAGATCGCCGGCGCGCCCGATTTCCTCAACAGCGCGCTTGCCGATGCGGCCAAGGGCCAGCTCGCCGGCGACCCCCCCGCGCTCAAGCGCTTCATGGCGGCACGCGAGGCCCTGCTCGTGACGCTGGCCAGGACCAGCGCGCACATCAAGGCCCACGTCGACGCGTGGCCCGACAACTTCGCCATGGGCAAGGCGGCCTACGAACAGATGCTGCAGCGCGAGCAGTTGCTGCCGTTCAACGCTCGCGACGTCGAAGGCATGGCACGCGACGAACTCGCGCACGGCTGGGCCGAGGAGGCCTGGCTGAAGGTGTTGTCCGCGCATCGCAAGCAGCCCTTTGGCGCCGAGAGCGGCGGCGGCATGGCGCCGGGCGGCCCGGCGCTGATCGACTACTACCGCGACCGCATCGATCAGCTGCGCAGCTTCATCACCGACCACGACCTGGTCACGATCCCGGCCTGGCTGGGCAAGATGGACGTCGTCGAGACGCCCAAGTTCCAGCAGCCGGTGTCGCCCGGCGCGTCGATGGAGTCGCCGCGCCTGTTCGACAAGTCGGCCAAAGGCTACTACTTCATCACCCCGCCGGAGTCGCTCAAGGAGGCGGCCGACCGCCTCGACATGAACGAGGACTTCGACCGCGACCGCATCCTGGCGACCGCGGCGCACGAGGCGATGCCGGGCCACTTCCTGCAGTTGTCGATCGCGCGCCGCCACTCCGACTACGTGCGCAAGATCCAGTACTCGGGCGTGTTCGCCGAGGGCTGGGCGTTCTACGGCGAGGAGATGTTCCTGCGCTTGGGGCTCTACGGCGACGACCTCGACGCGCGCCTGTTCACCGCGCGCTGGGAACGTGTGCGGGGTGCGCGCGTCATCGTCGACGTCAAGCTGGCCAGCGGCGAATGGACGCTGGCGCAGGCCGCCAAGTTCTTCGAGGAGCAATCCGGCTTCACGAAGGCGGCCTCCGAGGCCGCGGTGGCCGGCTACGCGCTGCAGCCGGGCTACGTCATCGCCTACACGGTCGGCCGCCTGCAGCTGGAGGAGCTGCAGGCGCAATACCAGCTGCGCATGGGCGATCGTGGCTCGCTGCACGACTTCCACGACCGCGTGCTGTCCTACGGGACGACGCCCTTCGCGATCGTCGGGCCGGAGCTGCTGGCGGATCTGGACAAGCCGGCCAGCGCCGTGCGCGCCGTCGCGAACTATTGACCGCTGTTGGCGGCGCGCTTTGCGCCGTTCGTCGCATCGCGGGCCCGCGCGTGCCGAGGCTGAACCATATTCACGGCGTCCCAGTGAACGTGGAGGCCTCATGCAACACCTCGTCAATATGCGACGTCGCCTGCGTGCGCCGCTCCTGGCCGCCGGCTGCATCCTCGCGGCGAGGGCTGCCGTTGCAGCGCCCGATGCGGCGGGGCGCTGGGAGGGTGTCGCCGACATTCCCGGCCATCCGCTGCGCCTCGTCGTCGACCTCGACCACGACCACGACACGCCAGCCCGCTGGGCGGGCTCGGTGATCCTGCCCGATCGTGGCGTCAAGGGCGCGCCGCTGGACGCGCTCGCCGTGTCTGGCTGCGACGTCCGCTTCGGCCTGGCTGCGGCCTTTGCCGGCGGCGGCGGCGCGGCGCCGCAGGTGGCGCTGGCCTGCGCGGCAGACGGCACGCTGGCCGGCAGCTTCGCGCTAGGCGCACAGTCGGCGCACGTCACGCTGCGGCGCACCGGCGCGCCCCAGGTCGATCGCCCGCGTCCCAACAGCGTGATCAGCGCGGCGCTGGCGGGCCGCTGGACGGGCCGCTACGAACTGGGTGGCTATCCCCGCGAGGTGACGTTGACGTTGGCCAATCGAGCCATGGACGGTGCCGCGGGGCAACTCGTGATTGTCGGCAAGCGCACGACGACGCTGGACGTGGACCAGGTGACGCAGGGGCGCGAGTTCGTGACGCTGTTCGCAAGCGCCGCAGGCTTGCGCATCGAAGGGCGTTTCGGGCCCGACGACGGCGTCATCGACGGCGCCATCGACCAGGGGCCGTTCGAGGCGCCCATCGTGCTGCGGCGCCAGGCCGACAGCCAGGAGAAGGCGTCATGAAGCAAACGTGGATGGCCGGACTGGCACTGCTGGCGTGCACCGCGCAGGCGCAGGAGATGTTTCGCGGCGACGCGGCGCGCCAGGGCGTGACGGCCAACGCCGCGCCGCGCCAGTTCCACCGTGTGAAGTGGACGTTTCCCACCGGGGCACGAGTCGTCTCGTCGCCGGTCTGGCACGACGGCATGGTGCTGTTCGGCAGTGACGACGGCAACGTCTATGCGGTCGATGCCGCGACGGGTCGCCAGCGCTGGATGACGCACACCGACGGGCCGGTGGCGTCGACGCCGGCAGTGTCCGGCGATCGGGTGTTCGCGCTGAGCTACGACGGCCGGCTCTACGCGTTGGACGCTCGCACCGGCGAGGTGCTTTGGAAGTTCGCGACTGAGGGCGAACGCCGCTTCGAGGCACGCGGCCTGCACGGCATGCTGCCGCGCTCACAGACCTACGCCGACATGTACGACGTTTTCCTGTCGAGCCCGCTGGTGGTCGACGGCAAGGTCTATTTCGGCAGCGGCGACGGCCATGTCTATGCCGTCGACGCAGCCAGCGGACGGCTGGCCTGGAAGTTCGCCACTGGCGACGTCGTGCACGCATCCCCCGCGTATGCCGACGGCCTGGTCGTGATCGGCAGCTGGGACGGCCGTCTCTACGCGCTGGACGCGGCCACCGGCGCTCAGCGCTGGGCGTTCCAGGCCGGCGTCGACCCGCTGATCCACAACCAGCAGGGCTTCCAGTCGTCGGCTGCCATCGCCGACGGCACGGTCTACGTCGGCTGTCGCGACGGCCATCTGTACGCGATCGACCTCCATGCCGGCGCGCAGAAGTGGCGCGTGGACACGGCTGGCAGCTGGGTCGTCAGCTCGCCGGCCGTCGTGCGAGAGCGCGTCATCTTCGCGACCTCGGACACCGCGCAGTACCACGTCGTCGACGCGGCCACGGGCCGGCCCAAGCAGGCGCTCGGCTCGACCCAGGCCTACGTGTTCGGCTCGCCGACGGTGGCCGGCGACACCGTTCTGCTGGGTGTGCTCAACGGCACGCTGGAGGCCCGCGACCGCGATGACGGCCGCCTGCTGTGGCAGTTCCGCACCGAGGCGGCGCGCGCCAACCTCGACTGGGTGCTCACGGCCGACGGCAAGTTCAACTCCGCGCTCTTGTATCCGTCCACCCTGGGCGACGCCAGCGCGGAAGGCGCGCGGCGCCAGCAAAGCGTCGGCTCGTTCTTCTCCACGCCGCTGGTCGCTGACGGCACGGTCTACATCGGCAGCGCGGATTCGCGCCTCTACGCAATCGAGTGAGGTCCCGCGCAGCCGCTTGCTGCAGCCGGATCGCCACCAGGTTGCCGTCGCTGACCGTCGCGCCGGTCGTGATCAGCAACAGGCCATCGCCGGAAATCGCCAGCATGCCCGCCTTCGGATAGTGCCAGACCGCCTGGTGCGTCGTGAGGTCGATGGCATAGACGTTCTGGTCCGTACTGACGAAGACCAGGTTGCGCGTCACGACGATGTTGCGGTGGAACGAGCTGTCGCCCGCGGGTGGCGTCCAGGACCACCGCACATGACCGTCGGCCTCGCTCATCGCGTCCAGCGTGGCGGGGGCGTTGCCGGCCGCGTAGACGACGCCGTTGGCCAGGGCCGGGTGGGTCAGGTAGGCGTTGGCGGAGCGCCAGCCGATGTCCATCAGGGACAGGTCGTAGCTCACCAGCACCCGGCTTTCGTATTGCTCCGAGCTGCTGGCCGCGTGCCCGCTGAATCCGCCGCCGCTGAACGCGATCGCGTCGTGCATGTTGCCCAGCATGGTTGCGGAGAACATGTCGTAGTCGCTGGTGCTGCTGAACGGGTCGGCGATGTCGGCGATGGTCGCACCCGTGGCGCGATCCAGAACGTGCAGCGCTGCGTTGCCGTAGACCGAGCCGTACACGTAGTAGCGGGTGGCATCGAGGGCCGGCGTCGACTGGTCGCTCACGTTGAAGGTCGTCGCCCACTTCTGGCTACCCCGCCGGGCCCTCGGAGTGCATCTGGCCCAACGCGTAGGTCCAGGCCTGGGGGCCGGTGGCCTCGTCCAACGCGTAGACCGCGGCCTGGCCGAAATAGACGTCCTTGGTGACGAACACCTTGCCGTCGCCTGTCGCCACGGCGTTGATGCCGCCGATGGGTTCGCTGTCACCTGCTGGACGCTGCCAGGTCCACGCGGTGGTGAACACCGTGGGATCGAGCCGGATATTGGCGAAGCCGGTGTGCGCGGCATTGCGCTGGAAGGTCTTCCAGTCGTCCAGCGACACGTGGAGGCTGTAGGGCAAGGACTGCGTGCCGCCCGTGTGCGTCGTGGTGCAAACGCTGTCCGAGCACAGCTTGAACGAGATCTGACCGTCGTACTTGCCGGGCAGCAAGCCGGGTGCCGTGGCGAACGTCATCGTGTACTGGCCGGCCACCGACGTGTCGACGTTGCCGACCTGCGCCACGTTGGCCGAATCCGATGCAACGACCGGAACCAGCGTTCCGCTGTCGGGATGGGTGACGCTCACCGTGAACGAGAACTGCCCGGAACCGCCCTCGACGAACGTCGTCGCGGCGGCGGACGGCGCGAAGGACGAGGCCATTGGAGCAGGCGGCGGCGGTGCCGGGGGCGGCGGTGCCGGGGGAGGCGAGGATCCACCGCCGCCGCCGCAGGCGCCGAGTGCCGCGACCGCGGTGAAGGAAAAGGCCACGCGCACGGTGCGCAGGCGAGCATCGTTCATTGAATCCTCCCGGGGAATTATTGTTGGCTGGGGTTTCTCGCCGACACGCGCGGGTGCGCCGTCGGTGTGATCCCGTGGCGCCACCGGCGTGGGCCACGGCCACGCCCGGCCCCCCTAGCCCGCGGCCGGGCACCCTTTAGGGGGCTGTCGCGGCGCGTGGTCAGGCGTATGTTTCCGGTGTCGGGCGGCACCTCGTCCGATCAACGGGGGCAGACCATGGACACACGTCATCTCGTCGCGACGAGCGCCATCGCCGCCGGCCTGGCGCTGTCCACGGCGGCCGCAGCCGAGACGCTCTACGGCACGCTCACCGGCCCCGGCGGCCCCAACGCCAAGCTGCTGATCAGCTGCGACCGCATCACTGCGCGCGCGTTGGCCGACAACGCCGGCTCGTATCGCATCACCGTCAACGGGCACGGCCGCTGCCACCTGCAGGTCAACAACATGCCGGCGCCCGGCGAGCTCGTGTTCGTCTACGAGGATCCGACCCGCTACGACTACGAGGTGACCGTGGTCAACGGCATCGCCCGCATCGAGAGGCGGTGACGGTATGGCCGAAGGCGAGGGCGCATCCGCCGCCGACGAGTCCGACGAAGGCGGGGCCACGCCCGTCGAGAGCCGGCGTCGCTGGCTGATCAAGACGCTCGCGATGCCCGCGGCGATCTGCCTCGTGCCGCTGATGTTCGAGCTGTTCTCCCACGCGCACGATGAGCGCGAGAACCAGTTCCGCCTCTACACCGAGCTCCTGAGCAAGCGCGAGGAGGCGGACATGAACGTGCGGCGCGGCATCTTCGACAAGGTGTTCGACAAGTACCTGCCGCCCGATACCAACGACATCGACACGCGCCTCGTCGGCCTCGAGTTGATGGCCGCCAACTTCCACGAGTCGGTCGACATCAGCCCGCTGTTCTGGCAACTCGATCGACAGGCGATGAAGCAGCGCGACCTGGCCGCGCGCAAGGCTGACCTGAAGGAGCTCGAGCGCATCGCAAGCACGGTCAAGGCGCGCCAGATCGAGGGCCTGGAGATCGCCGGGCGCAAGACCGAGATCAGCTTCGACCTGGAGCTCCCAGCCGAGCAGCAGAAGAACTTCTCTTGCGACTGGCGCCTGCCGCGCGTGCCCGGCGCGCCGAGCGAGCCGCCCAAGGGCCGGCACTTCGACGTCGGCCTGATCAAGGGCGACCTCGAAGGGCGCCGGCTGCAGCTGCAACTCTCGTACTCGACGCATGGCGACACCCGGCAGATCCTGGTCTGGGCCAATCTGTACGACTTCCCGTTGATGAACTTCGCGCGCATCTCCGACGAGGAGCGGGTCGCGATCGTGCTGACCCGCCTCGACCCCGAATCGAAGTCGGCGACCGTGACGCTGGTGTACTACCCGAGTTCGCGCAGCGGCATCAAGGACAAGCCCTACATCGACGACGTCATGAGTCGACTGGGGCAGCCATGAGGCATTCCGTCTTGTCCTTTGTTGCCGCCGGCGTGCTGCTGGTGGCCGGGGCGCATGCCGTGGACGCCGACGATTCCGCCGCCACCGCCGCGCCCGCCTTCGCGAGCGCGCCGCACGCGAAGGCGTCGGAGGCGGCGTCGGCCAAGCGCACCGTCAAGATCTTCGTCACCGTGCGCGACGACGCCGGCAAGGTGCTCAAGGTGAGCGTGCGCATCGAGGCCGACGATGGCGCCGACATCGGCGTCGGTGCCGACGGCGGCAAGCTGAGCCTGCCGGCCGGCGGGAACTCGACCATCAAGGTGTTGTATCCCGGCGGCAATTGCGATGTCACGCTGACGCCCAAGCTGCTCACCGCAGGGCGTGTCGCGATCGGCGTCAAGCGCGGCGCAGCGGGTCCGAAGTGCGCGCTCGAAGACTCGGCGCAGGCCGGCAAGCCGGCCTCGGCCCCGGCCGCGCACGTGGACAGCTCGTCCGACCTGTCCAGCGTGGTCGGCAGCCTGTTCTGAGGCTCATTTCGCCGCGCCCGCCTCGGGCAGGCCCTCGAGCTGGCGCACGTATTTCGTCGCGATGGAGCCGTGCGACAGCATGCGGTCGTGCACCGTCAGCATGTCGGCGCCGATCCTGGCCTCGAGGTCGTGGGCCAGCGCGATCTGTTCCTGCACGCCGACGAAATAGGTCGACAACTGGCCGGCGGACATCTCGGCGCGGCGCCACTTGCCGACGGCCTCGCCTTCTTCCTGGTAGCCGGTGTCCATCATCAGGTGCTTGGCTTCGTCCTCGGTCATGTGGCCGGCGTGGATCTTCTGGTCGAGGATCGCGTTGATGGCCACGCGCAGGCGGATCTTGAGTTGCTGCATGTGCGTCTCCTCGCCGCCCCAGCCGGCCTCGGCCATGAACTGCTCGGCGTAGACGGCCCAGCCCTCGATGAACGTGCCCGATCCGGTCATCGCGCGCACCAGCGTGGGCAACGTCGCCTGGCTGGCGTGTGCGCCCTGCAGGTAGTGGCCGGGCATGGCCTCGTGCGCGGTGATGTCGCGCAGGTTGGCGCTGTTGTCCTCGCGGTATTGCGACTCCACGCGTGCGGCTGGCCAGTCCGCCGGCGTCGGCGAGATCGCGTAGAACGTGGTGCCGTTCTTGTCGAGCGGGCCGGCCCAGTCGCAGAACGCGCTGGCGGCGCCACGCTGGAACTCGGGCATCACGATCACGCGGATTGGCTGCGTCGGCACCGTCACCAGCTTGTGCTCGCGCACGAACGCGGTGGCCTTGGCCAGGTCGTCGCGCGCCTCGGCGACGATGGTGTCGTTGTCCGGGTGCGTGTCGGCGATCTTGTCGAGCACCGCGCGCACGATCACGTGGCCTTCGACGCCGTCGACCGGCTTGCCGGGGAACCAGCGCTGGTACAAGGGCAGCGCGGTGGCCTCCATCGTCTTTTGCGTGGTCAGGAGGTCGGCCTCGGCCCGCGCGAGGATCTCGTCGGCGCTGAGGTCGGAGTCGAGCGCGAACTTCAGGCGCTGTTCGAAGTGCGCCTTGCCGAAGCGGAACTCTCCGTCGGAGCGCGGCAGCAGGTCGGTCTCCAGCCAGTGGCCGTAGACCTTCAACGCGGCGATGGCGCGGGCGCGTGCGGGCGCGAGGACGGCCTTCATCTCGGGCGCCTGCTTGATGAAGTCGTCCAGGTCGTCCTGCACGAACGAGATCGCGCCCTTGTTCTGCGCGATGGCCGTCTCGGTGAACACCTTGGGCGGGTGCTGCAGGTTCTGCTTGGCGGCGGCGACCAGCCTGGGAATCGCCTGCAGGCGCAGATTGGCGGCGGCCAGGCGCTGCTTGAGCGGGGCGAAGTCGCGCGCGAGAAGCAGGTAGACGCCTTCGGTGGCGGAGTAGTCGGTGACTTCCCAGGTGAAGGTCTTGAGCACCTCGATGTCGTACAGGCGCGCGCGCAAGTCGTTCTCGAGGATCTCGCGGTCGACGGCATGGTCGGGCGGCAGGCCGGAGGCCGGGATCGCCTGCAGCATGTCCAGCGTCTTGCGATAGAGCTTGCGGTCGGCCGCGATGCCGGCCGCCGACAGGTCGCCGCTGCGGCGGTCGAAGCGGTGGTCGCCGAGCTGCGTCGCCTCTTCCGGATGGGCGGCGAGGTAGTGCTCGTAGAAGTCGTGGACGACGTGCTCGAAGCGATGCGTGGCGGCGGTGTCGGGCGCGGCGTGCGCCCCGGCCGAAGCGAGGAAGGCGAGGGCGCCGGTGAGGGCGATGGACAGCGTGGAGCGGGAGCGGTTGAGCATCGTCTTCCTTGAAGCGAAGTCGCGAGTATGAAGGAGGCGCGGAAGCGAAAAACGCGCCCTTGAGCGCGGCTTTTCGTGAGTTGCGCAGGTCAGACCTGGGCGAGGCCCGTTTCCAGGTCGGCCTTCAGGTCGTCCAGCGCCTCGATGCCCACCGACAGCCGGATCAGCGTGTCGCCGATGCCCAGCGCCGCACGCTGCTCGGCCGGGATCGACGCGTGCGTCATGATGGCCGGGTGCTCGATCAGACTCTCGACGCCGCCCAGGCTCTCGGCCAGTGCGAACAGGTGCACGTGCTCGAGGAAGCGGCGCGAGCCGGCCAGGTTGCTCTTGAGGTCGATCGAGATCATGCCGCCGCCGCCGCGCATCTGGCGCTTGGCGAGTGCGTGCTGTGGGTGGCTCTCGAGGCCGGGGTAGTGCACGCGCGCCACCTTGGGGTGCGCCTCCAGCCACTGCGCGAGCTGCAGCGCGGTCTGGTTGTGGCGCTCCATGCGCAGCGCCAGCGTCTTGACGCCGCGCAGCGCGAGGAAGGAGTCGAACGGGCCGGCGATCGCGCCGACTGCGTTGTGCAGGAACGCCAGCTGCTCGGCCCACGCGGCCTGGCGCGGCTCGGCGCCGACCACCGCGATGCCGCCGACGACGTCGGAGTGGCCGTTGAGGTACTTCGTGGTCGAGTGCACGACGATGTCGAAGCCGAGCGCCAGCGGGTTCTGGCCCCAGGGGCTGGCGAAGGTGTTGTCCGCCACGGCGATGAGGTCGGCGTCACGCGCGATCTGCGCGACCGCGGCGAGGTCGATCAGCTTGAGCAGCGGGTTGGACGGCGTCTCGACCCACACCATCTTCGTGTTCGGCCGCAACGCGGCGCGCACGGCCTGCGGGTCGGACATGTCGATGAAGCTCACCTGCAGGCCCATGCTGCGCTTGCGCACGCGTTCGAACAGGCGGAACGAGCCGCCGTACAGGTCGTCGCTGGCGATGATGTGGGCGCCGGCGTCCAGCAGCTCCAGCACGGTGGACATGCCCGCCAGGCCGGACGCGAACGCATAGCCGCGCAAGCCGCCCTCGAGGTCGGCCACGCAGCGCTCCAGCGCCTCGCGGGTCGGGTTCTGGCTGCGCGAGTACTCGTAGCCCTTGTGCACGCCCGGGCTGGACTGCACGTAGGTCGACGTCTGGAAGATCGGCGGCATGATCGCGCCGGTCGACGGGTCGGGGAACTGGCCGGCATGGATGACGCGCGTCTCGAAGCCCGCGCGCTTGGTGTTGTCTGTGGTCATGGTTTGTTCAAGCCAATGTCTTGCGAAGATAGTTCAGGAGGTCGAATCGCGTGATCAGGCCGTAGAAGCCGTCCGCGTCGGCGACGACGGCAACCCAGCCCTCGTGCAGCGTGGTGATCAGCGTGGGCAGGCCGGCATCGGGCCGCAGCGTGCGCAGCTGGCGGTTCATCGCCTGGCGCACCGGCTGGCGAAAGCGCTCCGAGTCGCCGCTCACGTGCAGCAGCAGGTCGGACTCGTCCAGCAGCCCGGCCAGCTTGCCGTCCTGGAGCACCGGCACCTGCGAGATGTCGGCCGCGCGCATGCGCTGGAATGCGGTCAGCAGCGTGTCGTCGGGCGTGACGCTGATGACGGCCTCGTCGATCACGCGACGCGAGATCAGGTCGCGCAGGTCGCCCACGGTGTTGCGGCGCAGCAGGCCCTGGTCGAACATCCAGCTGTCGTTGTAGACCTTGGACAGATACCGGGTGCCCGTATCGCAGACGAAGGTCGCCACGCGCTTGGGCGTGGTCTGCGCGCGGCAGTGGCGCAGCGCGGCCGCCAGCAGCGTGCCGGTGGAGGAGCCCGCGAGGATGCCTTCGCGCTTGAGCAGCTCGCGTGCGGTGGCGAAGCTCTCCTCGTCGTCGATCGTGTAGCCGGTGCGCACGTTGGTCAGGTCGGCGATGGACGGGATGAAGTCCTCGCCGATGCCCTCGACAGCCCACGAGCCGGCGGCGCCGAACTTGCCGGTGGCGATGTAGTCGCACAGCACCGAACCCTTGGGGTCGGCGAGCACGAATTCGGTCTCGGGCGACACGCGCTCGAAGTAGCGCTTCAGGCCGGTGATGGTGCCGCCGGAGCCGACACCGCAGACGATCGCATCGACGCGGTGGCCCAGTTGCTGCCACATCTCTGGCGCGGTGGTCATTTCGTGCGCCAGTGGGTTGGCGGGGTTGTTGAACTGGTCGATGTAGAACGCGTCGCCGCCGGCTTCGCGCGCGAGACGCGCGGCCATGTCCTGGTAGTAGTCGGGATGGCCCTTGGCCACGTCGGAGCGCGTCGTGTGCACCTCGGCGCCCAGCGCCTTCAGGTGCAGCACCTTCTCGGACGACATCTTGTCGGGCACCACCAGAACCACGCGATAGCCCTTGGCGCGCGCCACCAGCGCGAGCCCCAGGCCCGTGTTGCCCGCCGTCGCCTCGATCACGGTGCCACCGGGCTTGAGGCGGCCATCGCGTTCGGCGGTCTCGATCATCGCGAGGCCGATGCGATCCTTGATCGAACCCCCGGGGTTCTGCGATTCCAGCTTCAGGAACAACTGGCAGCAGCCGGTGTCGAATTGGGTGACCTCGACCATGGGCGTGTTGCCGATGAGGTCGAGCACGGCGGGACGGGCCGGGCGGACTGCCGGCGTCTGGACGGGATGGGTCATGTCTCTTGGTGGCGACCTGGGGCTTGTGGCCGGGACGCCCGGAGTTGGCGGTGGCCGCAGGATAGCGCTCCTGTTCATGCATTCCTGTCATGGCTTTATCCGTTGCTCATGGGATTGCACTCGGGCAGGGGGTCACTCGACGCGGCTGCCGCCCACCGCCGCGGGGCCGCCAGCACGACTTCGCAGACCGGCGCGCGTCGTTCAAGCAGAATGCGGTTCCGGCACGAGCCGGTCAAATGCAAGGGGAAACGAGATGGCAATGGATGTGGTCGACTACGTGATCAAGGGTTCGGAGATGCAGTTCGTCGAGGTCGAGCTCGATCCGGGCGAAGCCGCGGTCGGCGAAGCCGGCTCGATGATGTTCATGGAGAACGGCATCGTCCTCGACACGATCTTCGGCGACGGCTCGCAGGCCAACTCTGGCCTGTGGGGTGCGCTGGTCGGCGCCGGCAAGCGCCTGATCAGCGGCGCGAACGTGTTCACGACCGTGTTCATGAACCAGTCCAGCCAGAAGCGCAAGGTGGCGTTCGCGGCTCCGGTGCCAGGCAAGATCCTGGCCGTCGACCTGCGCAGCGTCGGCGGCACGCTGATCGCGCAGAAGCAGTCGTTCCTGTGCGCGGCCAAGGGCGTGTCCATCGGCATCGCGTTCCAGCAGCGCCTGGGGGTCGGCTTCTTCGGCGGCGACGGCTTCGTCATGCAACGCCTGGACGGCGACGGCATGGCCTTCATCCACGCCGGCGGCACGGTCGAGAAGCGCGACCTGCAGCCTGGCGAGACGCTGCTGATCGACCACGGCTGCCTGGTCGCCTTCACGCAGTCGACCAATTTCGAGATCCAGTACGTCGGCGGCATCAAGACGGCGCTGTTCGGCGGCGAGGGCCTGTTCTTCGCCAAGGTGACGGGCCCCGGCACCGTGTGGATCCAGAGCCTGCCGTTCTCGCGCCTGGCCAGCCGCATCTTCGCGGCGGCGCCGCAGAACGGCGGCAGCAGCGACCGCGCCGGCAGCAGCAGCGGCGTGGGCGTGCTCGGCGGGCTGGCGACCGGCGGCCTGCTGGGCGGCCTGGGCAGCCTGCTCAGCGGCGATGACGATTGATCCTCCACGACTGAACGCTGGCTGAACGTCTCCCACCTCGCATCGCTCTCACTTATCCTCCCGCCCGATGAAATTGCTGTTCGGCTCGTTCTGGCGCGCAGTCGCCTACTGCCTGCACCCGAAGGTGCTGGTGCTGTCCCTGTTGCCGTTGATGGCGGCGGGCGCGGTGACGTTGGGACTGGGCTTCGTCTATTGGGAAGATGCCCTGCGCGCCGTGCGTGCCATGTTGGAGCATTGGTCGCTGGTCAACTCCATGCTCGAGTGGATCTCGTCCATGCTGGGCGCCGGGTTCCGCACCGGCATCGCGGCCCTGATCGTCGTGGCGTTGAGCATCCCGGTCGTCGTGGCGTTCACGCTGGTGCTGGTCGGCCTGTGGATCACCCCGGCCATCGTGACGCTGGTGTCCAGGCGCCGCTTTCCGCTGTTGGAGCGACGCCATGGCGGATCGTGGTGGCTGGGCGTGCTCGCGTCGCTGGGCTACACAGTCGCCGCGCTGCTGGCGGTGATGGTCACGCTGCCGTTCTGGCTGGTGCCGGGCCTGGCCCTGGTGCTGCCGCCGCTCATCTGGGGCTGGCTGACGGCCAAGGTGATGGGCTTCGACGCGCTTGCTGAGCACGCGAACCGCCCCGAGCGTGAGGCCATCCTGCGGGCGCACCGGTTCCCGTTGCTGCTGATGGGTGTCGTCTGCGGCTTCCTCTGCGGCGTGCCGTCGATGATCTGGACGCTGGGCATGGTCGTCATCATCGCGGCGCCCTTCGTGATGGTGGGCGTGATCTGGCTCTACACGATGATCTTCACGTTCTCGGCACTCTGGTTCACCCACTACAACCTCAGCGTGCTCGCCAGCCTGCGCGACGCCGAGACGGCGATGCGCGCCGTGCAACCCGCCGTGGCGCCGTCCTCCGACCTGCAACTGGTGGAGGAAGTGCCGCCGCAGGAACGCTTCGGCTACGACGAGGGCGGGCCCGCATGAACTTCGGTGCGCTGATCATCGGCGACGAGATCCTGTCCGGCCGACGCGAGGACAAGCACCTCGCGCGCACGATCGCCGCGCTCGACTCGCGCGGCTTCGCGCTCGCGTGGGCCCGCTACATCGGCGACGAGCCGGCGCGCATCGTCGCCGAGATCCGCGCGGCCGCCGCGTCCGGCGACACCGTCTTCTCGTTCGGCGGCATCGGCGCCACGCCCGACGACCACACGCGCCAGTGCGCCGCGCAGGCGCTGGGCGTCGCGCTCGTGCTGCATCCCGAGGCCGCCGCGCTGATCACGCAACGCGGCACCGAGATGGCCGCGGAAAAGGGCCTGGCCTACGACATGGCGGGCCCCGACCACCAGCGCCGCCTCAACATGGGCGTGTTCCCGGCCGGCGCCACGATCATCCCGAATCCGTACAACCGCATCGCGGGCTTCAGCGTCGGCCACCTGCACTTCATGCCCGGCTTCCCGGTGATGGCGCACCCGATGCTCGACTGGCTGCTCGACACCCTGTACGTGGGCCGTGCCGACCCGGCCGGTCGCCACAGCCTGCGCGCCGTCCGGGTGCGCGGCACCAATGAGTCGGCGCTGATTCCCGTGTTCGAACGCATCGAGACCGCGTTCCCCGGCATCCGTACGTTCAGCCTGCCCAGCGTCGACCATCCGACGCTGGGGCCCCACATCGAGATCGGCGTCAAGGGCGCCGATCCCCAGCAGGTCGACCTGGCGATGGCCGCGTTGCGCGAAGGTGCGGCGGCCACCGGAGCGACCGAAATCGATGCGTCCTGAATTGGTGCGCAAAAGGCTCCAACAAGGTGCGTAAATTGACATGCACAATAGCGGTGCGCGATCCGTACTGCCGAGCTGTCCGAATCCCCGGGGTTCCGTGACGCCGCGTGCGGCACAGAACCTGCTTATTTATCCCTCGCATATCGCACGACTGGCTGGCGCATGAGTCGCCAAGTCAATTGCCAAACAAATTAGGAGCCGTTTGATGTCCAAGACCGTCGCCGACGTGATGAAGTTGGTGCAGGAAAACGAAGTCAAGTTCGTTGACTTCCGTTTCACCGATACCCGTGGCAAGGAACAACACGTGTCCGTGCCTGTCTCTCACTTCGACGAAGACAAGTTCGTCTCCGGCCACGCCTTCGACGGTTCGTCGATCGCCGGCTGGAAGGGCATCGAAGCGTCGGACATGCAATTGATGCCTGACCCGAACACGGCCAACATCGATCCGTTCTTCGAAGAGCCCACGCTGATCCTGACCTGCGACGTGGTCGAGCCCAGCGACGGCAAGCCCTACGAGCGCGATCCGCGCTCGCTGGCCAAGCGCGCCGAAGCCTACATGAACGCGTCCGGCCACGGCGACACCGCCTACTTCGGCCCGGAACCCGAGTTCTTCATCTTCGACTCGATCCGCTGGGACGTCAGCATGAAGGGCTGCTCGGTCGAGATCGAAGCCGAGGAAGCTGCCTGGAACACGGGCAAGGCCTACGAGCACGGCAACAAGGGCTATCGCCCGACCGTCAAGGGCGGCTACTTCCCGGTGCCCCCGGTCGACGCCGGCCAGGACATGCGCTCGGAAATGTCGCTGATCCTCGAACAGATGGGCATCCCCGTCGAAGTTCACCACCACGAAGTGGCGAACGCCGGCCAGATGGAAATCGGCACGCGGTTCTCGACGCTGCTCCAGCGCGCGGACTGGGTCCAACTGCAGAAGTACATCATCCACAACGTCGCCTTCGCCTACGGCAAGACGGCCACGTTCATGCCGAAGCCCATCGTCGGCGACAACGGCTCGGGCATGCACGTCCACCAGTCGGTGTGGAAGGATGGCAAGAACCTGTTCGCCGGCGACGGCTACGCCGGCTTGTCGGAATTCGCGCTGTACTACATCGGCGGCATCATCAAGCACGCCCGTGCCCTGAACGCGATCACGAACCCGACGACCAACAGCTACAAGCGCCTGGTGCCAGGCTACGAAGCACCGGTCAAGCTGGCGTACAGCTCGCGCAACCGCTCGGCCTCGATCCGCATCCCGTTCGTCGCCAATCCGAAGGGCCGTCGAGTCGAAGCGCGGTTCCCGGATCCGATGATGAATCCGTACCTGGGCTTCTCGGCGCTGCTGATGGCCGGCCTCGACGGCGTGGAGAACAAGATCCATCCGGGCGAAGCCGCCACGAAGGATCTGTACCACCTGCCGCCGGAAGAAGACGCGAAGATCCCGACCGTGTGCTCCAGCCTCGAGATGGCGCTGGAAAACCTGGACAAGGACCGCGCGTTCCTCACCAAGGGTGGCGTGTTCACCGAGGCGTACATCGACGCCTACATCGAACTCAAGATGCAGGACGTCCAGCGCCTGCGCATGACGACCCATCCGGTCGAGTTCGACATGTACTACTCCCTCTGATGGGAACGCCGGCCTCCGCGAGGAGGCCTGGCAACGAAGGCGGCCCGGCGACGGGCCGCTTTTTTTTGTCCCGCTTTTTTCTCGCTTTACGCGTCGAATGTCCGCCGGCTGTCCTCCGCCGGGCGTCGTGACGCGTTGGCTCACCATCAGGCGCGCCTTTTTGCGCCACAATGAAATGATGAACGTGGCACTCTCAACAGTTTCCCGCAGCTCGTCCTTGCTCGCAGCCGCGCTGCTGGCTCTCGCCGTTTCCGGCGCGCAAGCCGCCCCGGTCGCGCAGGAAGCGAAGGTCTACTACCGCTGCCCCAACAACGTGTTCACCAACACGATCACGGCCAAGGAAGCGGACGCCAAGGGCTGCAAGGCGATGGAGGCCCAGCAGCCGACCACGATCCCCGCGCCCAAGGCCCGCCCGGCGACGGCCGTCGTGCAGGGCTCGTCGGCCAGCAAAGTCGACGCCCAGGAGCAGAAGCAGCGCGACACCGACGCCCGCAAGATCCTGCAGGACGAGCTGATCAAGGCGCAGGGCCAGCTCGACGCGCTGCAGAAGGAATACAACAACGGCCAGCCCGAGCGCCGGGGCGACGAGAAGAACAACCAGAAGTACCTCGACCGTACCGCCGACCTGAAGGCCTCGATCACGCGCACGGAGTCCGACATCAGCGCGATCACCCGCGAACTGGCGAAGACCCCCTGATGTCCGCGCGCCGCGCCCCGCCGACTCCGGTGGCGGCCGACGCCGCAGTTCCCGGCGACTCCCCAGCCGACGCCGGCAGCCTGCGCGTCGCCGGCATCGACTACACCGCTTTCGACCACCTGGCCACGCTGGTGGCGGTCGTCGAAGCCGACGGCAAGTGCGTGTTTGCCAATTCGGTGCTCGAGGCCGTGGTGGGGGTCGCGCGCCGCAAGCTCACGCGCGGCAGCATCTACGACTGGTTCCGGGAGACGGCCGCTCTGTCCGAGGCCATCGCGGCAGTGTCGCGCAACGAGTTCTCCGCCCGCCGCTTCGACGGCTCGCTCAAGCGCTCATCGGTGTCGTCCAGCGCGACGCTGCCGGTGCACGTGATCGTCAGTCAGCATGACCTGCACGGCGGCCGGGTGTTCGTCGAGATGATCGAGATCGAGCAGCAGACCCGCCAGGATCGCGAGGAGCGCGCACTCGGCCAGGCCCAGGTCACCAAGGAGCTGATCCGCAACCTGGCCCACGAGATCAAGAACCCGCTGGGTGGCATCCGCGGCGCGGCGCAGTTGCTGGAGCTGGAGATCGACCAGGCCGAGCTGGGCGAATACACGCAGGTGATCATCCACGAGGCCGACCGGCTGCAATCGCTGGTCGACCGGCTGCTGGCGCCGCATCGCAAGGCGCAGGTGGTGGCCGAGCTCAACATCCACGAGGTGCTGGAGCGCATCCGCTCGCTGGTGCTGGCCGAATACCCCCGTGGGTTGGTCATCGTGCGCGACTACGACACGTCGATCCCCGAGTTTCGCGGCGATCGCGAGCAGATGATCCAGGCGGTGCTCAATATCGTGCACAACGCCACGCAGGCATTGACGGAGCAGATCGAGCGCGGCGTCGCCCGCATCATCCTGCGCACGCGGATCGCGCGCCAGGAGACGATTGGCAAGCAACGCTACCGATTGGCATTGGAATTGCATATCGAGGATAACGGCCCGGGCGTTCCCGAGTCCATTCGCGATCAGATCTTCTATCCCCTGGTGTCGGGGCGGGAAGGCGGATCGGGGTTGGGCTTGACGCTGGCGCAGACCTTCGTGCAGCAGCATCTCGGCACGATCGAATGTGACAGCGTTCCAGGATGCACGGTTTTCAAGATCCTGATTCCTCTGCACTGACCTGCAGCGCGCACCGCATGAAACCCATCTGGATCGTTGACGACGACCCATCCATCCGCTTCGTGCTCGAAAAAGCGTTGGCCCGCGAACAGTTGCCCGTGCGGAGCTTCGCCACGACCCGCGACGTGTTGACCGCGCTCGAGACCGACGAACCGCAGGTGCTCGTCAGCGACATCCGCATGCCTGGCGGCTCGGGGTTGGACCTGTTGGCAAAGGTCAAGGAGCGCCTGCCTGGGCTGCCCGTCATCATCATGACGGCGTACTCCGACCTCGACAGCGCGGTCTCTTCGTTCCAGGGCGGTGCGTTCGAATACCTGCCCAAGCCGTTCGACATCGCCAAGGCGGTCGAGCTGATCCGCCGCGCACTGGAAGAAAGCCTGCGCGAGGAGGTGCTCGACGAGCGCAGCACGCCGGCCCCCGAGATCCTCGGCCAGGCGCCGGCGATGCAGGATGTGTTCCGCGCCATCGGCCGACTGTCGCAAAGCAACGTGACAGTGCTGATCACCGGCGAGTCCGGCTCCGGCAAGGAACTGGTCGCGCGCGCGTTGCACCGGCACAGCCCGCGCGGCGACCAGGGCAGCAACGGTGCATTCGTCGCGATCAACACTGCGGCGATCCCCAAGGATCTGCTGGAGAGCGAGCTGTTCGGCCACGAACGCGGCGCGTTCACCGGCGCGCAGACGATGCGTCGCGGCCGCTTCGAGCAGGCCGATGGCGGCACGCTGTTCCTCGACGAGATCGGCGACATGCCGTTCGACCTGCAGACGCGTTTGCTGCGCGTGCTCAGCGACGGGCAGTTCTACCGGGTCGGCGGCCACCAGCCGATCAAGAGCAACGTGCGCGTCATCGCCGCCACGCACCAGAACCTGGAAGAACGCGTGCGCCAGGGCGTGTTCCGCGAAGACCTGTTCCACCGCCTCAACGTCATCCGCCTGCGCCTGCCGCCGCTGCGTGAGCGCAACGAGGACATCCCGGCGCTGGCGCGCTTCTTCCTGCAAAAGAGCGCCAAGGAGCTGGGCGTGGAGCCCAAGCGCATCACCGACGACGCGCTCGATGCGATCAAGGGCTTCGACTTCCCGGGCAACGTGCGCCAGCTCGAGAACATCTGCCATTGGCTCACCGTGATGGCGCCGGCGCAGATGATCGAGAGCAAGGACCTGCCGCCCGAGCTGATGGCCCCGCGCAGCGCGTTCCTGCGTCCATCGTCCAGCGACACCGCCTCGGCGCAGCCCGGCGAGGGCTTCGGCTCGGCGTACATGCCGGCCGGCGCAGCGAGCGACGGCGGCGCAGGCGGATCGCTGCTGCCCGCGGCCCATCTGGCGGGGGTGCCGGCCGGCGACAGCTGGCTGACGGACCTCGAGTTCGCGGCCCGCACGCTGCTCGACGCCGGCTCGCCCGACGTCTGGGAGCAGTTGAGCCGCCAGTTCGAGGGCCAGTTGATCCGCACCGCGCTGGCGTTGACCCGCGGCCGGCGCATCGAGGCCGCGCAGAAGCTGGGCATCGGCCGCAACACGATCACGCGCAAGATCCAGGAGCTGGGTCTGGAGGACTGAGCGGGCCCCCCGCGAACGCGGGGCTTCCCAAACCGTCCGCATCTCCTACGCTCGTTGCACCGTTCCCGGTGCCACGCTCACTCTGGAGATTCCATGAAGAAGCTCTCTGCCCGCCTTGTCGTGACCGCTTGCGCTGCGTCTGCCC
>JBDSDD010000072.1:0-6176 GCA_039920745.1 Burkholderiaceae bacterium
GCGACGTCGGCAAGGCCGGCGTCGCCATCGACTCCGTCGAGGACATGAAGATCCTGTTCGACGGCATCCCGCTCGACAAGGTCAGCGTGTCGATGACGATGAACGGTGCGGTGCTGCCGGTGCTCGCGGGCTATGTCGTCGCGGCCGAGGAGCAAGGCGTGTCGCAGGACAAGCTGTCCGGGACCATCCAGAACGACATCCTCAAGGAGTTCATGGTTCGCAACACGTACATCTATCCGCCCGAACCCTCGATGCGCATCATCGGCGACATCATCGAGTACACAGCGCAGAAGATGCCCAGGTTCAACTCGATCTCGATCTCCGGCTATCACATGCAGGAGGCTGGCGCGAACCAGGCGCTGGAGCTCGCGTTCACGCTGGCGGACGGCCAGGAGTACGTGCGCACCGCGCTGGCCAAGGGCCTGGGCGTGGACGAGTTCGCGCCGCGCCTGTCGTTCTTCTGGGCGATCGGCATGAACTTCTATCTCGAGGTCGCCAAGATGCGCGCCGCGCGGCTGCTGTGGTGCCGGATCATGACGGCGTTCGGCGCGACCAACCCCAAGAGCCTGATGCTGCGCACGCACTGCCAGACTTCGGGCTGGTCGCTGACCGAACAGGATCCGTACAACAACGTCGTGCGCACCACCATCGAGGCGATGGCCGCGGTGTTCGGCGGCACGCAGAGCCTGCACACCAACAGCTTCGACGAGGCCATCGCGCTGCCCACCGAGACCAGCTCGCGCATCGCGCGCAACACGCAGCTGATCATCCAGGAGGAGACGCACGTCACCAACGTCGTCGACCCGTGGGCCGGCAGCTACATGATGGAGTCGCTCACCCAGGACATGGCGGACAAGGCGTGGGCCATCATCGAGGAAGTGCGCGGCATGGGCGGCATGACCAAGGCGGTCGACTCGGGCTGGGCCAAGCTCAAGATCGAGGCCGCGGCCGCCGAGAAGCAGGCGCGCATCGACTCCGGCAAGGACGTGATCGTCGGCGTCAACAAGTACAAGCTGAAGACCGAGGACAAGGTCGAGATCCGCGAGATCGACAACGTGTCGGTGCGCGAGTCGCAGATCGTCCGGCTCAACCAGGTCAAGGCGGCGCGCGACAACGCGGCGGTGACCACCGCACTGGACGCGCTGACCAACGCGGCCGCGACGAAGGCAGGCAACCTGCTCGACCTGTCGATCCAGGCCGTGCGCCTGCGCGCCACGGTGGGCGAGGTCTCCGACGCGCTCGAGAAAGTCTTCGGCCGCCACCGCGCCGACATCCAGAAGGTGACCGGAGTGTACGCAGCTGCCTACGACAGTGCCGAGGGTTGGGAACAGCTGCAAAAGGAAATCCGCGAGTTCGCGCAGGCCCATGGCCGCCGCCCGCGCGTGATGATCGCCAAGCTGGGCCAGGACGGCCACGACCGCGGCGCCAAGGTGGTGGCCACGGCGTTCGCCGACCTCGGCTTCGACGTCGACATCGGCCCGCTGTTCCAGACGCCACAGGAATGCGCCCGCCAGGCCATCGAGAACGACGTGCATGCGCTGGGCATCAGCACGCTGGCCGCGGGCCACAAGACGCTGGTGCCGGCCATCATCGCGGAGCTCAAGGCGCAAGGCGCCGACGACATCATCGTGTTCGTCGGTGGCGTGATCCCGGCGCAGGACTACGACTTCCTGTTCGAGGCCGGCGTCAAGGGCATCTACGGGCCCGGCACGCCGATCCCGGCGAGCGCGAAGGACGTGCTCGAGCAGATCCGCAAGTCGATCGCGACCTGATCCCACGATGACGGCACTCACGGATCCTGTGGCCATTGCTGCCGCTCTCCTCGGTGTCGACGCGCCCGCGCGCCGACGCGCGCTCGCCAAGGCCATCACGCTGGTCGAGTCCACGCGCGACGACCACCGCGCGCAGGCCGACGCGTTGCTCGACGCGCTGCTGCCCCACGCCGGCAAGGCGTTCCGCCTGGGCATCTCCGGCGTGCCGGGCGTCGGCAAGAGCACGTTCATCGAGGCGTTGGGGCTGTTCCTGGTCGCGCAGGGCCAGCGCGTCGCGGTGCTGGCCGTCGATCCGTCCTCCAGCGTGTCGGGCGGCTCGATCCTGGGCGACAAGACGCGCATGGAGCAGTTGTCCGTGCACGAGATGGCCTTCATCCGGCCGAGCCCGTCGGCCGGCACGCTGGGCGGCGTCACCGAGAAGACGCGCGAGGCCTTGCTGCTGTGCGAGGCCGCGGGCTACGACCTCGTGATCGTCGAGACCGTGGGCGTCGGCCAGAGCGAGACCGCGGTGGCCGGCATGACCGACATGTTCGTGCTGCTGCAACTGCCCAACGCCGGCGACGACCTGCAGGCGATCAAGAAGGGCGTGATGGAGCTGGCCGACCTCGTCGTCATCAACAAGGCCGACATCGACCCCGACGCCGCCACCCGCGCCCGGGCCCAGATCACGTCCGCGCTGCGCCTGCTGGGCCATCCGTACGGCGACGCCAGCCTCGGGCCGGCGTGGCGCCCGCAAGTGCTGCAGCTGAGCGCGCTCAAGGGGGACGGGCTGGAGCCGTTCTGGCAGACGGTGTCCGCCTTCCGCACGCTGCAGACCGCGCAGGGCCGCCTGATGCTGCGCCGCAGCGACCAGGATCGCACCTGGATGTGGGAACGCATCTCTGCCGGACTGCAGCAACGCTTCCGCCAGAACGCCGCCGTGCAGGCCGCGCTGGCGCAGGCGAGTGCCGAGGTGCGCGCCGGCCGCACGGCGCCGTCAGTCGCGGCGCGGCAGTTGCTGGCGCTGCTGGACGCCCCGCCGCCGACCGCGTGAACTCACCGACCAGGTCAGGCACGCGCGAATCCACGCGAGGCAAGCCAAAGTCTTACCATTGTCAGATTCCTTCGCCTTTTCTGGAGACTCACATGAATCAACGCGACGTCGTCGTCCTGGGCGCTGCGCGCTCGGCCGTCGGAACCTTCAACGGCGCCCTGGCCGATACCGAACCGTGCGAGCTCGCCGGGCTGGTGATGAAGGCGGCCATCGAGCGCTCCGGCGTCGAGCCCGCCCTGATCAACTACGTCACGGTCGGCAACACGATTCCCACCGAAGGCCGATCGGCGTACGTGGCCCGCGTGGCCTCGATCCAGGCCGGGCTGTCCATGGACTCGGTGGCGATGGCGGTCAACCGCCTCTGTTCGTCCGGGCTTCAGGGCATCGTCACCACCGCGCAGAACATCCTGCTGGGTGACTGCGACTACGGCATCGGCGGCGGCGTCGAGGTGATGAGCCGCGGCGGCTACCTGTCGCCGGCGATGCGCAGCGGCGCACGCATGGGCGACACGAAGATGATCGACTTGATGGTGGCCACGCTGACCGACCCGTTCGGCGTCGGCCACATGGGCATCACCGCGGAAAACCTCGTGACCAAGTGGGGCATCACCCGCGAGGAGCAAGACGCGCTCGCCGCGGAATCGCATCGCCGTGCCGCGGCCGCGATCGCGGAAGGCCGCTTCAAGTCGCAGATCGTGCCCATCGTCAAGCAGACGCGCAAGGGCGAGGTCGTGTTCGACACGGATGAGCACGTCAAGGCTGCGACGACGCCTGAGTCGCTCGCCAAGATGAAGCCCGCGTTCAAGAAGGACGGCTCCGTCACGGCCGGCAACGCGTCGGGCATCAACGACGGCGCGGCGTTCTTCGTGCTGGCCGACGCGAGCGTCGCCGCCGCGGCAGGCTACAAGCCGCTGGCCCGACTCGCGTCCTACGCGGTCGCCGGCGTGCCCAACGAGATCATGGGCGAGGGCCCGATCCCCGCGACGCGCCTGGCGCTCAAGAAGGCCGGCCTGCAGCTGTCGCAGATGGACGTCATCGAGAGCAACGAAGCGTTCGCGGCGCAGGCGATCGCGGTCTCGCGCGGCCTCGATCTCGACCTGTCCAAGGTCAACGTCAACGGCGGCGCCATCGCGCTGGGCCATCCGATCGGCGCCTCCGGCGCCGTACTCGCCACCAAGGCGCTGTATGAGCTGCAGCGTACCGGCGGCCGCTACGCGCTGGTGACGATGTGCATCGGCGGCGGGCAAGGCATCGCGGCGATCTTCGAACGCCTCTGACCGAGATGCGTCAACGCGCCGTCTCCGGGCTCCCGGAATACGGTGCGAACTGGCGCACGTTCTCGTTGATGCGCAACTGGCTGCCCAGCGCCGGGAACGCGCGCTGCGGGCACGCCTCGCGGTCGCAGACCTTGCAGCCGGCGCCGATCGGCGTGGCGGCGTCGGGGTCGTCGAGCGCGATGCCCTTCGAATAGACGAGCCGGTTGGCATAGCGCACGTCGCAGCCGAGCGCCACCGCGAAGGTGCGGCGCAGCGCGCCGTAGCCGCCGCGCTGGTGGGTGACGGTGCGGGCCATCCACAGCGTCGTGCGGTTGTCGGGCATGCGCGAGAGCTGCGTGATCACCTTGCCTGGCTGCACGAAGGCCTCGTAGACGTTCCACAGCGGGCAGGTACCCCCGGTGCGCGAGAAGTGGAAGTCGGTGGCCGACTGGCGCTTGGAAATGTTGCCGGCACGATCCACGCGCACGAAGAAGAACGGGATGCAGCGCGGGTCGGCGCGCTGCATCGTCGACAGCCGGTGGCACACCGACTCGAAGCTCACGCCGAACTGCTCGCTCAGCAGGTCGATGTCGTAGCGCAACGCCTCGGCGGCCGCCAGGAAGCGGCCATAGGGCAACAGCAACGCCCCGGCAAAATGGTTGGCGAAGCCGATGCGCGCCAGCGCCCGCGCCTGCGCCTGCGAAAAAGCCGCGGCGTCGATGAACGAGTCGATCAGCGAGCCGACCGTCAGCAAAGCCACCTGGATCGCGAGCTGGAACGTGCGCTGGCCCGGCTCGATGCCGGGCGAGATGCGCAGGATGCGCGCGGCCGGGTCGAAGTGGCGGATCACCTCGCGGTTGCGGCGATCGGGCTCCTCGTAGCGCGTGTGCACGGCGTGCTCGGCCAGCAGGTGCTGCTCGAGCAGCGCGCCCAGGTTGGCCTGCGCCGCCAGCGTCGCCTCGGGCGCGCCCGCGTGGTCGACGGCCGGCGCGCCCGCATGCAGGCGCTCGAACATCGCCTCGGCGCGCTCGTCCAGCACGGCCATGTGGTTGTGGCGCGCGTAGAAGAACTCGCGCACCTCCTCGTGCGGCTGGGCGGGTGTCGCACCGTCGGCGGCGAAGCGGTCGCCGTCGCTGCCCGCAGCGAGCGTCGCGACGCGGTCTTCGGCGTTCTGGGCGCGCCTGTGCAACGCGAGCAGCACGCGCGAGAACGCCGGCAGTTGCTGCGCGACAGCCTGCAGTTCGGCCAGCGGCACCACGCCCTGCCCGACCGCGCCGGCGGTGATCTCGCGCAGCTCGGCGATGACGCGCGACTCCTCGTCCTCGGAGAAGAACTGCAGGTCGATGCCGAAGTAGGCCTGCAGGCGCAACAGCACCGCCACCGTGATCGGGCGCTGGTTGCTCTCGATCTGGTTGACGTAGCTGGGCGACAGCTTCAACGCCTGGGCCAGCGCGGCCTGCGTGATGCCGCGCTCTTCGCGCAGCGAACGCAGGCGGATGCCCATGAAGGACTTTGCCATCTTGACTTCACAATCTTCGCAGATTTACAAACTGCCTTCGCAAACCGTGGCCGGTTCAGGTCTTGCCGGAATCATACGCAATTGCGAAGATTGCGAATACACAGTTGTGAATATCGGGAGGAGCATGGGCGACAAGGTCAGCGCGCAAGACCAAATGCAGGCGTGGCAGGCGGCTGCTGCCAGATCCGCACCGGGCGGCGACGTCGACGCACTGAACTGGCGCACGCCGGACGGCATCACGGTCAAGCCGCTCTACACGGCTGCCGACACCGCTGGCCTGCCGTACACCGACACCCTGCCCGGCTTCGCGCCGTACGTGCGCGGCCCGCAGGCGACGATGTACGCGGTGCGGCCCTGGACGATCCGCCAGTACGCGGGATTTTCCACCGCCGAGGAATCGAACGCGTTCTACCGCAAGGCGCTGGCCGCAGGCGGCCAGGGCGTCAGCGTCGCATTCGACCTCGCCACCCACCGCGGCTACGACTCCGACCACCCGCGCGTGGCCGGCGACGTCGGCAAGGCCGGCGTCGCCATCGACTCCGTCGAGGACATGAAGATCCTGTTCGACGGCATCCCGCTCGACAAGGTCAGCGTGT
>JBDSDD010000073.1:0-24836 GCA_039920745.1 Burkholderiaceae bacterium
GCGACGTCGGCAAGGCCGGCGTCGCCATCGACTCCGTCGAGGACATGAAGATCCTGTTCGACGGCATCCCGCTCGACAAGGTCAGCGTGTCGATGACGATGAACGGTGCGGTGCTGCCGGTGCTCGCCGGCTACATCGTCGCGGGCGAGGAGCAAGGCGTGCCGCTGACCGCGCTCGCGGGAACGATCCAGAACGACATCCTCAAGGAGTTCATGGTTCGCAACACCTACATCTACCCGCCGGCCCCGTCGATGCGCATCGTCGGCGACATCATCGAGTTCACGGCGAAGCGAATGCCGAAGTTCAACTCCATCTCGATCTCCGGCTATCACATGCAGGAAGCCGGCGCGAACCAGGCACTCGAGCTCGCCTTCACGCTGGCCGACGGCCGCGAGTACGTGAAGACGGCGCTGGCCAAGGGCCTGGACGTCGACGAGTTCGCAGGCCGCCTGAGCTTCTTCTGGGCCATCGGCATGAACTTCTACCTCGAGGTGGCCAAGATGCGCGCGGCCCGTCTGCTGTGGTGGAAGATCATGAAGGAGTTCGCGCCGAAGAACGCCAAGAGCCTGATGCTGCGCACGCACTGCCAGACGTCCGGCTGGTCGCTGACCGAGCAGGATCCCTACAACAACGTCGTGCGCACCACCATCGAGGCCATGGCCGCGGTGTTCGGCGGCACGCAGAGCCTGCACACCAACGCGCTCGACGAAGCCATCGCCCTGCCCACCGATTTCAGCTCACGCATCGCGCGCAACACGCAGTTGATCCTCCAGGAGGAGACGCACATCACCAGCGTCATCGATCCCTGGGCCGGCAGCTACATGATGGAGTCGCTGACGCAGGAGATGGCCGACAAGGCTTGGGCCCTCATCGAGGAGGTCGATAGGCTGGGCGGCATGACCAAGGCGGTGGAGACCGGCTGGGCCAAGCTGAAGATCGAAGCCGCCGCCGCCGAGAAGCAGGCACGCATCGACTCCGGCAAGGACGTGATCGTCGGCGTCAACAAGTACAAGCTCAAGAGCGAAGCTGCGATCGACACGCTGGACATCGACAACGTCGCTGTCCGCGCCAGCCAGATCGAGCGGCTCGCGCGTGTGCGGGCGTCACGCGACGGCGCGAAGGTGGGCCAGGCGATCGCCGCGCTGACGCAAGCCGCCGCGAGCGGCGAGGGCAACCTGCTCGAGCTCTCGGTGCAGGCAATGCGCCTGCGCGCGACGGTCGGCGAGGTCAGCGACGCCCTGGAACAAGCGTGGGGCCGCCACCGCACCGACTCGCAGATGATCACGGGCGTCTACGCCGCGCAGTACGACAGCGCGCAAGGCTGGACCGACCTGCAGGCCGAGATCGCGGCCTTCGCCGCCGAGCACGGCCGGCGCCCGCGCGTGATGATCGCCAAGCTCGGGCAGGACGGGCACGACCGCGGCGCCAAGGTGGTCGCCACCGCGTTCGCCGACCTGGGCTTCGACGTCGACATGGGCCCGCTGTTCCAGACGGCCCAGGAATGCGCGCGCCACGCCATCGAGAACGACGTCCACGCGGTGGGCATCAGCACGCTGGCCGCGGGCCACAAGACCCTGGTGCCGGCCATCATGGCGGAGCTGAAAGCGCAGGGCGCCGACGATATCATCGTGTTCGTCGGCGGCGTGATCCCGCGGCGCGACCACGACTTGCTCTACGCCGCTGGCGTCGCGGGCATCTACGGGCCCGGCACGCCGATCCCCGCGAGCGCCAAGGACGTGCTCGAGCACATCCGCACCCGGTTCGCCCCGGCCTGATCTCACAGAACGACGCGCGTTGCAACCAGGACACGACCCCATGCACGACATCATCGAACAGCTCGAACGCAAACGCGCCCAGGCCCGCCTCGGCGGCGGCGAGAAGCGCATCGCCGCGCAGCACGGCAAGGGCAAGCTCACGGCACGCGAGCGGCTCGAGCTGCTGCTCGACGAGGGCACCTTCGAGGAATGGGACATGTTCGTCGAGCACCGTTGCGTCGACTTCGGCATGGCCGACAACAAGATCCCCGGCGACGGCGTCGTCACCGGCTACGGCATGATCAACGGCCGGCTGGTGTTCGTCTACTCGCAGGACTTCACGGTCTTCGGCGGCGCGCTTTCCGAGGCCCATGCCGAGAAGATCTGCAAGGTGATGGACCAGGCGATGAAGGTGGGCGCACCGGTGATCGGCCTCAACGACTCGGGCGGCGCGCGCATCCAGGAAGGCGTCGCCTCCCTGGGTGGCTACGCCGAGGTGTTCCAGCGCAACGTGATGGCCTCGGGCGTGGTGCCGCAGATCAGCATGATCATGGGCCCGTGCGCGGGCGGCGCGGTGTACTCGCCGGCGATGACGGACTTCATCTTCATGGTCAAGGACACGTCCTACATGTTCGTGACCGGCCCCGAGGTCGTCAAGACCGTGACGCACGAGGAAGTCACCGCCGAGGAGCTCGGCGGCGCCTCCACGCACACGACGCGCTCGGGCGTGGCCGACCTCGCGTTCGAGAACGACCTCGAGGCGATCCTGATGCTGCGCCGGTTCTACAACTACCTGCCGCTGAACAACCGCGAGAAAGCGCCGGTGCGCCCCAGCGGCGACCCGGCCGACCGCATCGACCTGTCGCTGGACACGCTGGTGCCGTTGAACCCGAACAAGCCGTACGACATGAAGGAACTGATCCTGAAGGTGGTCGACGACGGCGACTTCTTCGAGCTGCAGCCCGACGGCGCCAGGAACATCCTCATCGGCTTCGCCCGCCTCGAAGGCCAGAGCGTGGGCATCGTCGCCAACCAGCCGCTGGTGCTGGCCGGCTGCCTCGACATCAAGAGCAGCATCAAGGCCGCGCGCTTCGTGCGCTTCTGCGACGCGTTCAACATCCCCGTCGTCACCTTCGTCGACGTGCCCGGCTTCATGCCCGGCACCGCGCAGGAGTACGGCGGCATCATCAAGCACGGCGCCAAGCTGCTCTATGCGTACGCCGAGTGCACGGTGCCCAAGGTCACCGTCATCACGCGCAAGGCCTACGGCGGCGCGTACGACGTGATGGCCTCCAAGCACCTGCGCGGCGACGTCAACTTCGCCTGGCCCAACGCCGAGATCGCCGTGATGGGCGCCAAGGGCGCGGTGGAGATCATCTTCCGCGAGGACAAGGGCGACCCCGAGAAGCTGGCCGCCCGCGAGGCCGAATACAAGGCCCGCTTCGCCAACCCGTTCGTGGCCGGCGCCCGCGGCTACATCGACGACGTGATCCAGCCGCACGAGACACGCAAGCGCATCTGCCGTTCGCTGGCGATGCTGCGCGACAAAAAAATCGAAAATCCGTGGCGCAAGCACGGCAACATTCCGTTATAGAGCCCCACGGTCGCTGGCGCTCCCTGCCCCCGAGGGGCCAGCCGCGAGCGGACTGGCAGCGCCAGATCCGCCGCTCCCTTGAATCTCTTGCCGGCCAACATGCGCCGGCGGCGGAAACGAATTCCGCTTCGCGCGCTTCGCAAGGAACGAGACATGTTCAAGAAGATCCTGATTGCCAACCGCGGTGAAATTGCTTGCCGCGTGATCAAGTCCGCCAGGAAGATGGGCATCCTCACGGTGGCCGTCTACTCCGAGGCCGACAAGGACGCGCTGCACGTGGCGCTCGCCGACGACGCCGTGCTGCTGGGCCCGGCGCCGTCGCGCGAGTCCTACCTCGTCGCCGACAAGATCATTGCCGCCGCGAAGCAGACCGGCGCCGAGGCGATCCATCCGGGCTACGGTTTCCTGTCCGAGAACGAGGCGTTCGCGCGCCGCGTCGAGGAAGAAGGCTTGATCTTCATCGGCCCGAAGCACGGCTCGATCGCGGCGATGGGTGACAAGATCGCGTCGAAGAAGCTCGCGGGCGCCGCGAAGGTCAACACGATCCCCGGCTGGAACGAGGCCATCGAGACGGCCGAGGCCGCGGTCAAGATCGCGCAAGGCATCGGCTACCCGGTGATGATCAAGGCGAGCGCGGGCGGCGGCGGCAAGGGCCTGCGCGTGGCCTTCGACGACAAGGAGGCTTTCGAGGGCTTCACCGCCTGCCGCAACGAGGCGCGCAACAGCTTCGGCGACGACCGCGTGTTCATCGAGAAGTTCGTCGAGGAGCCGCGCCACATCGAGATCCAGGTGCTGGGCGACGCGTTCGGCAACGTCATCTACTTGAACGAGCGTGAGTGCTCGATCCAGCGCCGCCACCAGAAAGTCATCGAGGAGGCGCCGTCGCCGTTCATCTCGGACACGACGCGCAAGGCGATGGGCGAGCAGGCTGTCGCGCTCGCCAAGGCCGTGAACTACCAGAGCGCGGGCACGGTGGAGTTCGTCGTCGGCAAGGACCAGTCGTTCTACTTCCTGGAGATGAACACGCGCCTGCAGGTGGAGCATCCGGTCACGGAGTGCATCACGGGCCTCGACCTCGTGGCGCTGATGATCCGCGTCGCCGCCGGCGAGAAGCTGGCGCTGGCGCAGGCCGATGTCAGGCGCGACGGTTGGGCCATCGAGTGCCGCATCAACGCCGAAGACCCGTTCCGCAACTTCCTGCCGTCCACCGGCAGGCTGGTGAAGTTCCTGCCGCCGCACGCCACGATGGAGGCCGCGATGCCGATGCCCGTGGGCGGCGGCGTGCGTGTGGACACCGGCGTGGAGGAAGGCGGCGAGATCCCGATGTTCTACGACTCGATGATCGCCAAGCTCATCGTGCACGGCAAGGATCGGGCGGACGCGATCGCGAAGATGCGCGAAGCGCTCAACGGCTTCGTGATCCGCGGCATCTCCAGCAACATCCCGTTCCAGGCTGCGCTGCTCGCCCACCCCGACTTCCAGGCGGGCGACTTCAACACCGGCTTCATCGCGCAGCACTACCCGCACGGCTTCGTCGCCGAGGACGTGACGCACGCCGACCCGCTGTTCCTGATCGCGCTCGCCGCCCAGATCCGGCGCAAGGAGCATGCGCGCGCCGCAGGCATCACGGGCCAGTTGTCGGGCCATGAGGTCAAGCAGGCTGCCGACTTCGTCGCGCTGGTCAAGAACAGCGACGGCAGTACGCGCCAGCACGTCGTGCACTTCAGCGCGTTCGACGCGCGCACTGGCGAGGCCCGGCTCACGGTCGACGCACAACCGTTCCACATCGTCAGCCCGTGCCGGTTGTCCGACCTGCGCCATTCGGGCACGGTCAACGGGCGTCAGTTCATGGCCCAGGTGGAGCGCGGCACGCCGCGCAACATCCTGGCCTATCGCTTGTCCAACGACGGCGCGCGCATCGACGTGATGATCGTGTCGCCGCGCGCCGCCGCGCTGGCCACCTGGATGAAGCACAAGGCCCCGCCCGACACCAGCAAGTTCCTGCTGTCGCCGATGCCGGGCCTGCTGGTGCAGATCGCCGTGGTCGTCGGCCAGCACGTGCAGGCCGGCGAGCGCCTGGCCGTCATCGAGGCGATGAAGATGGAGAACATCCTCACCGCCACGCAAGACGGCGTCGTCGCCGAGATCGTCGCGAAGCAGGGCGAGAGCCTGGCCGTGGACGAGACCATCATCAGGTTCCAATGACCCCCTCGCTCCTCCCGTCGCTGCCCCCCGAGGGGGAGCTCGGATCGGCTCCGGTGGTGACCCTCGCTTCCAGAAATTTGACGACCCCCTCGCTCCTCCCGTCGCTGCCCCCCGAGGGGGAGCTCGGTTCAGCTCGGGTGGTGACCCTCGCTGCCAGAAATTTGATGACCCCCTCGCTCCTCCCGTCGCTGCCCCCCGAGGGGGAGCTCGGATCGGCTCCGGTGGTGACCCTCGCTTCCCGAGATCCGCGACCATGAACAACAAGCCATTCCGCATCCTGGGCCTGCAGCAGATCGCCATCGGCGCGCCCGACAAGGGCCCGCTGCGCACGCTGTGGTGCGACATCTTCGGCCTGGCGACCAAGGGCCAGTTCCGCAGCGAGCGCGAGAACGTGGACGAGGACATCTGCGCGCTCGGCAAGGGCGTGCACGAGGTCGAGGTTGACTTGATGCAGCCCATCGATCCTGCGGCCAAGCCCGCCGTTCATGCGACGCCACTGAACCACGTCGGCCTGTGGGTCGACGACCTGCCCCGCGCCGTCGAATGGATGACGGCCAACGGCGTGCGCTTCGCGCCGGGTGGCATCCGCAAGGGCGCGGCCGGCCACGACATCTGCTTCATCCACCCGAAGTCCAACGCGGAGTTCCCGATCGGCGGCGAAGGCGTGCTGATCGAGCTCGTGCAGGCGCCGGCGGACGTGATCGCGGCGCTGGGCTGACGTGGAAGACAAGACCGGCCAGGCGCTGCGCCACGCAGCCTGGCCGCAGGCCGGCCGGCCGCGCCTTCGTCACGCCGGACGCCAGGCTTCCCAGGCAAGTTCCGAGCCGTCCGGCAACGGCGCGCTGTGCTGGCCGTCCCTCTCGAGACGCCAGTCGCGCAGCGCGCCCTCCGTGATCCGGGCGACATGGCGCCGGCCGTGCCGCGTGACGACGCCGCGCGCGGCGACGCGGCCGTCGAGTGCTGCGACCGCGAACGTCGCGTTGGCGCCGTCCTCCAGGCCGAAGATGCGCAGCGTGGTGCCGCGCGCGAAGTCGTAGTCCGGACGCTCGTCCTCCGCGCCCCAGGGCAGCACCGTGTTGCCGGCGACGTACACAGGCAGGCTCATGAAGTCGTGCGTCTCGCGCAACCAGCGCCCGCCCGCGCGCACCTGGCCCGACAGCAGGTGCGTCCAGGTGCCTTGCGGCAGGTAGAACTCGACCTCGCCGGACGCTTCGAACACCGGGGCGACGAGCAATGCCTCGCCCAGGTGGTACTGGCGGTCGAGCGGCGCGCAGGCCGGGTCGTGCGGGTGCTCCATCAGCATGGAGCGCATCACGGACACGCCCGTCTCCGAGGCCTGGATCGCCTTGGCGTAGAGGTAGGGCATCAGGCGATGCTTGAGGCGCGTGAAAACCCGCAGCACGTCGCAACTCTCCTCGTCCACCAACCAGGGCACCCGATAGAAGCTGCTGCCGTGCAGCCTGCTGTGCGAGGACAGAAGGCCGAACTGGATCCAGCGCTTGTAGACGGCCGGCGGCGGGTCGCCCTCGAAGCCGCCGATGTCGTGGCTCCAGAATCCGAACCCGCACGTCGTCAGCGACAAGCCGCCGCGCAGGCTCTCGGCCATCGACTCGAAGGTCGACCAGCAGTCACCGCCCCAATGCACCGGAAAGCGCTGGGCGGAGGCGTAGGCCGAACGCGCGAAGACGACCGCGTCGTCATCGCCGCGCACCGCGCGGATCAGGTTGAAGACGGCCTCGTTGTACTGGAGCGGGTAGAGGTTGTGCATCTCCACCGGGTCGGAACCGTCGTGATACGCCACCCCCGTATCCGGGATGCGCTCGCCGAAATCGGTCTTGAAGCAATCGACGCCCATCTCGAGGAGGCGGCGCAGGTGGCCCTGGTACCACGCCACCGCCTGCGGATTGGTGAAGTCGACGATGGCCATGCCGGGCTGCCACTGATCGCTCTGCCAGACGCGGCCGTTCGTGCGCTTGATGAAATACCCCTCGCGCACGCCCTCGGCGAACAACGGTGAGCGCTGCGCCACGTAGGGATTGATCCAGAGGCTGATCTTCAGGCCGCGCGCGCGCAGGCGCGCCAGCATCGCTTGCGGATCGGGGAACTGGCGGCGGTCCCACTCGAAGTCGCACCACTGGAATTCGCGCATCCAGAAGCAGTCGAAGTGAAACACCGACAGCGGCAGCTCGCGCCGCTTCATCTCGTCGATGAACGACGTGGTGGTGGCCTCGTCGTAGTCGGTCGTGAAGGAGGTGGTCAGCCACAGCCCGAAGGTCCATGCCGGCGGCAGCGCCGGCCTGCCGGTGAGCGCGGTCAGGCGCCCCACGACGTCCTTCGGGGTCGGGCCCTGGATCACGAGATAGTCCAGGCTCTCGCCCTCCCGGCTGAACTGCACGCAGGCCGTTTTTTCGGACGCGACCTCGAACGACACCGGGCCGGCCTCGTTGACCAGCACACCGTAGCCGCGGCTGCTCAGGTAGAACGGGACGCTCTTGTAGGCCTGCTCGCACGCGGTGCCGCCGTCGCGGTTGGAGTTCTCCACGACCTGGCCGTTCTTGACCCAGGGAGTGAAGCGTTCGCCCAATCCGTAGACCGTCTCGCCCACCGACAAGCCGAGTTGCTCGTGCATGTAGTTGCCCTTGCCGGCCCACTGCACGTAGGCCAGGGCGCGCCAGCCGCTGCGCGTGAGCACGCGGTCGCCCTCGCGGAAGACGAGGCCCCAGTCGTCGCCCTTGAGCACGTCCACGCAAAGGCCACCGGAAGTCAACGTGGCGCGCGTCTCGCCGTCCTCGACGATCACGTCCGGCCGGCCGGCGCCGGGCATCGGAATGCCCAGGCGCGGCGCATCGGACTCTGAAAAGTGTTCAGTGCGCACGCGGATGATGCCCGGCATGGGCGAGCTGAGCGTGAGCGTGAGTGTCGGGCCCTGCAGCGTGTCGCCGCGGTGGCGGATCGGGCGCGTGGTGGCCAGCACCACCAGCCGGTCAGGGTGCGCTTCGACCGCGTAGGCCTGGGTCGCGTAGTGCGCCGCGGCGCCGGGCTGCAGCAGCCACTGTCCATCCGTGAATTTCATAGGATTAGTGCAACGAGTTTGAAGGACGAGACGGGCCAGTCTAGGTGATTTAACATTAAATCAGAACAAGCCCGAACGCATGATTTATCATTAAATCGACGGCAGCTTCGATGTGTTTTCCAGCGTGCCGTCCGCCATGCCTGGAAGCCGTTCCATTTTCCGTGGCAGCGCAGTGTAGTCCATCCGACTGGCCGGCGCCCCGGACCCGATCGGCTCCGCGCGGGCATGTCTGGCGACGTAGTCGGCATGTTCGGGCATGGCGCTCACCGTTGCGGCGATCGCGTTGCGCAGGCGTTCGAAATGCTTGCGCAGGGCCTGCTCGTCGATGCGGTCGATGAACGGATCCCAGCTGCGCGGTGCGACGCCCAGCCCGAACAGGATCGAGATGAAGGAAGGCTCGGCGAAGCCGTCGAGGTCGTATATCGCCACGCGTCCCGACGATCGGAACAGCTCGATCTGGTGCGCCAGCGTGTCGGGGATCGGCATCGCCGCGCAGTGCCGCCAGAATTCGGAGTCGGTGCGCTGCGTGAGCTTGTAGTGCATCACGATGAAGTCGCGGATGCTCTCGTACTGGCGCGCCATCCGGCGGTTGTATTCGTCAGCCAACTGCGGGGCGAAGTCGCGGTCGGGGAAGTTGTCGATCAGCTGGCCGATGCCGTCGATGATCAGCTGGATGCTGGTGGACTCCAGCGGCTCCACGAATCCAGCTGCCAGGCCCAGCGCGACGCAGTTGCGCACCCACGCCTTGCGGCGGCGCCCGGTGGTGAAGCGCAAGGGCCGCGGGTCGGCCAGCGCAGGCGTGTCCAGTCCCTCGAGCAGCACGCGCGCCGCATCCTCGTCGCTGGTGAAGTGGCTGCAGTAGACGTGGCCGTTGCCGGTACGGTGCTGCAGCGGGATGCGCCATTGCCAGCCCGCCGGCCTGGCGGTCGACGTCGTGAAAGGCGTCAACTGCCCCGCGCGGGCGCTCGGCACTGCCAGCGCGCTGTCGCACGGAAGCAGGCCGCTCCAGTCCTCGTAGCCCGCGCGCATTTCGCCTTCGATGAGCAGGCCGCGAAATCCCGAACAGTCGATGAACAGGTCGCCGTCCACACGCCGTCCGTCTGCCAGCCTCAGCGCCTCGACGAAGCCGTCGCCGGCACGCAGTTCGACGCCGCTCACGGTGCCCTCGAGGCGCTGCGCGCCGTGTCGGACTGCGTACTCGCGCAGGTAGGCGGCATACAGGCCCGCGTCGAAGTGATACGCATACGAGTATGCGTTTGCTGCCGATGGCGTGTCGCCCTGCGGCGGCGTGAAGCGGTTGGCGCGTGCCATCGCCGTGGCGGTGGACCACTGCTCGTACGACCCCATGCCGCCGGTGCGCGAAAGGCGCAGCCAGTGCATGAACGACGACCGGTTCTCGATGGCCGGGCCGAAGTCGCCGAAGCCGTGGAAGAAGCGGTGGCCGAGGTGTCCCCAGTCGCGGAACTCGATGCCCAGCTTGAAGCTGGCCTGGGTGTGCCGCATGAAGTCGTTCTCGTCCAGGCCGAGGCTGCGGTTGAAGAAGCGGATGGCGGGCAGCGTGGCTTCGCCCACGCCGATGGTGCCGATGTCGGGCGATTCGACGAGGACGAGTTCGCACGGCCGTCCATCGCCGTGGCGCAGCCTGCGGGCCAGCGGCGCGGCGGCCATCCAGCCCGCCGTCCCCCCGCCGACGATGACGATCTTGCGCAAGGCCTTGCCAGCCATGGGTTCCTTTTCGGTCATGAAGAGACTCGACGGCGCGCGGAGCGCGTGGGAGCGAACCTTGCGGCCAACGCGGCAGGCTGTGCCTAGGTGTTTGCACGAGCTTTATTTCGTGCACTTGTCGAACTATCATTTTCGCAAGCAGCGCACTTGAGCTGCCCACAATAGCCACGACAAGTGAGCAGCACGTTTGGATCCGGATGGGAACGCTGAATGATTTAAGGTTAAATCAGGCCGTGGATTCAGGGACATTTAAGGTTAAATCGGATTGACACGCCATGACATTCCTCACCGCCAGCCTCCGTCTGCCGCCACACCGCGGCCGGGCGGTGCAGTGGCCGGCCAACGCACCGACCAGCTGCTCACGAGCAACATCGACGCGCAGCGCCGATCCGGTCGCCAGGAGTTCCTGCAACCCCTCGTCAATCGCTTCTACGCCTGACATGGCCCGTGAACCACATCCGAGCCACCACGCCGCAGGCGCGCCCAACGCCCGCGCGGCGCGGCGGCTCGTCCTCGATGATTGCGCAGATGCGCCCGTGACAGCGCATCCGTCTCCCAACATCGCGTGCCCGATCCGGACCCGCCCGGATCACGCGATCCCGTGACCGCGTCGGCAACGCCGCGAGCCCGTCGTTCCATGCCCTGGAACGAGTCCTGAAACCAAAATAGAAGTACACAACATGAGACAATTTCAAAGGACAGCGTTGTCAGTCGCGGCGGCACAAGTCGCCCTGCTGTGGAGTGGTGCCGCGCTGGCGCAAACGCCACCAGCACCAGAGGCTGCCGCGTCGTCGGCGGCCGGCGCCAAGCCGCCTGCCAAGGCGGAGGAAGTGACGACCGTCATCGTCACCGGGCAGCGCGCCGCGCTGGAATCGGCGCAGAGGATCAAGCAGAACTCGGACGAGATCGTCGACTCTATCGTCGCCGACGACATCGGCAAGCTGCCGGATCGTTCGGTCACCGAGGTGCTGCAGCGCGTGGTGGGCGTCACCATCGGTCACCTGCTTACCTCGAGCGACCCGGAGCACTATTCCGTCGAGGGCTCGGGCGTGAACATCCGTGGCCTCACCTACGTGCGTTCCGAGCTGAACGGCCGGGACGCGTTCTCGGCCAACGGTGGGCGCGCGCTGAACTTCGATGACGTCACGCCCGAACTGATGGCCGGGGTTGACGTCTACAAGAACCCGTCTGCTGAACAGATCGAAGGTGGCATCGGTGGCCTCGTGAACCTGCGCACGGCCATGCCGTTCGACTTCCCCGGCCAGAAGTTCTCGATATCGTTGGCGGAAGGCTATTCGACGTTGCGCCGCGACAAGAGCCCCAAGATCTCCGGCCTCTATTCGAACCGCTGGGACCTCGGCAGCGCGGGCCAGTTCGGCGCGCTGATCGACATCGCGCATTCGGTGAGCATGACCCGCACCGACGCGTTCCAGGTCGACCCGTACTTCAACATCGGCTCCACGGCCAGCCCGACCTGGGTGCCCGAGGGCGCGGAATGGCGTCGGGTCGACTTCGCCAACAAGCGCGACGGCCTCTACGGCGCACTGCAATGGAAGAAGGATGACGTCTCGTCTTCACTGACGTACTTCAAATCGCGCTATGGCCAGGAGTGGAACGAGAACGCGATCTTCTCGCAGGAAGGCACCCCTTACAACATCACGGTCGACCCCGGTGCGACCTACGACGCCCACGGCGCGCTGATCAAGGGCACGCTCCACGACGCCGCCGACGGCGGCCTGAACTTCGGCGCGGACACCCGCGCGGCCAAGCGCAAGTCGGACACGCAGGACATCTCCTGGAATTTGAACTGGAAGGCCAGCGACCGCTGGAACTTCAACGCCGACCTGCAACTGATCAAGGCGACCACCAAGGACTTCGACTCCACTGTGGCCACCGGCATCCAGATGCCCGCGGAGACGCTGGACCTCTCGGGCGCCATGCCCAAGATCGGCCTCAGTGCGAGCGACAGCGCCAGGCTAGCAGACCCAGCCAACTATTACTGGGCCTTCACGATGGAGCACTTCGACAAGAGCATCGCCACCGAGAAGGCGCTCAAGCTCGACGCCAAGTACAGCTTCAACGACCCGGTCTTGAGCGACCTGCGCTTCGGCGTGCGCCTGACGAACCGCAACGCCACGACGCAGAACTCCAACCCGAGCTACAACTGGCAGGCGATCACGCAGACTTGGCAGCAAGGCTGGGACATCACCGGGCTGGCCTACTTGAACGACCCGCGCTTCAGCGGCAACACGCAGACCGTCAAGTTCTCGAACTTCATGAACGGCAAGACCTCGGTTCCGTCATTGATCATGCCGAGCGCGGCGACGGCGGCCGGCTACCCGGACAGCTACGCCACGCTGCATCAGTACACCAACCTGCTGTGCGTCAACGGCAACACCTGCAGCGGCTATGCGCCTGCGGCCTACGGCGCCAACGACCCGGTCGGCACCAACGTCCAGGACGAACACACGCAGACGGCGTACAGCCAGCTGCGCTTCGGCTGGGACGACTGGAAGATGCCGGTCGACGGCAACCTCGGCCTGCGCCTGGTGCGTACCGAGTCCGACGCCCACGGCTATACGGTGTTCACGCCGCAGACCACGATCCCGTCGAGCGCGACCGCCACGGGCGTCACCGTGCCCACCATCACGGCCTTCGCGGTCAACCAGGACTTCAAGAACACCTACAACGACTTCCTGCCCAGCCTGAACCTGCGTGCCAAGGCGTCGGACGAGTTGCAGTTCCGATTGGCGCTCGCACGGGCCATGACACGACCCGATTTCTCGCAACTGCAGGCCTACACGTCGCTGTCGCAGAGCGTCAAGGGCACCGCATCCTCCGACGGCAGCGGCTACGACGTCTCGTCGGTGAGCGAGACCGGCACGGCGTCCGGCAACCCGAACCTGCGGCCCATCAAGTCGAATCAGGCGGACGTGACGGCGGAGTGGTACTTCGGCAAGGCCAGTTCGCTGACCTTCGCGGCATTCGACAAGGAGCTCAAGGACGTCATCATCAACCAGAGCTACGTGGTCCCGGTCAAGGATACGTCAGGCAACACGGTGAACTTCGTGACGACCGCGCCGGTCAACGGCGCCAAGGGCTACGCACGCGGACTCGAGGTGGCATACCAGCAATACTTCGACAAGCTGCCGGGCTTGCTGTCGGGCTTCGGCATGCAGGCGAACTACACGTTCGTCAACAGCCATACGACGCTGTACAACCCGGTGACCGCGGCCTTCTGCGGCGGCACCACCAGCGGCGCGGACAATCTGAACCTGAACCTGAACGGCTGCGACACCAACGGCCAGAGCTTCGGCAATCTGCCGCTGCAAGGCGTATCGCGCAACTCGTTCAACGTCGCGCTGCTGTACGACCAGGGCCCGATCTCGGCGCGCGTGGCCTACAACTGGCGCTCGAAGTACCTGGAGGCCACCAATGTGAACGGCACCAATGGCACCGACGGCACGGACCCCGGCAATCCCACCGCGCACAACCTGGCCTGGGGTCTGCCGACCTGGGCCGGCAGCTACGGTGAAGTGGACGCAGGCATCTTCTACAAGTTCGACGACCACCTCACCATCGGCCTGGAAGGCACCAACCTGACCGACTCCACCTACAAGCAGCTGATGCAGCAGCACATCGGCATGAAGGGTCGGGCCTGGTTCACGTCGGGGCCGAGCTACAACGCCCAACTGCGCTACACGTACTGACGTGGACGCAGCGCCCGTGCCGCTTCGCCGCGGCACGGGTCATCCCCCTACTTGACAAGCGCGTGCGGAGGGACGATGCCCCCGCGCGCCCTCTTCCCGGCCGCATCGCGACGTCCCGCCCCACTCCATCGAGTCCTCGAATGCACAAGATCCCCGGCTACTTCTTCGTCGCATTGGCGATGTCCACTGCCTGCATCGCTGGCGCGCACGCCGCACCAGCGCCCGCGCGCGGGGAACTGCCGCGCCTGGTGCGCGAACACGGCCACACGGCGCTGTTCGTCGACGGCGCGCCTTTCACGATGCTGGGCGTGCAGGTCAACAACTCAAGCAACTATCCGGCGATGCTGGACAAGGTCTGGCCCGCGGCGCACGACGTGCACGCCAACACGGTCGAAATCCCCGTCGCCTGGGAACAGGTCGAACCCGTCGAGGGCCGCTTCGACTTCACCTACGTCGACACGCTGCTCGCCCAGGCGCGCCAGCACGACATGCGCCTGGTGCTGCTGTGGTTCGGCACCTGGAAGAACACCGGTCCGGCCTACGCGCCGGAGTGGGTCAAGTTCGACAACAAGCGCTTCCCGCGCATGCTCGACAAGCAGGGCAAGCCGATCTATTGCCTGACGCCATTCGGCGATGCGACGCGCCAAGCCGACAAGAAGGCCTTCGTCGCGTTGATGACGCACCTGAAGAAGATCGACGGCGCCCGCCGCACCGTGCTGATGGTGCAGGTCGAGAACGAGGTGGGCACCTATGGTCTCGTGCGCGACTTCGCGCCCCGGGCCCAGGCGCAGTTCGAGCAGGCCGTGCCGGCCGCGGTGCTCCAGCACCAGAAGTCACCCGTCGCCCTGGCGGCCACCGGCTCCTGGCGCGAGGTCTATGGCGACTATGCCGACGAGTACTTCCACGCGTGGGCGATCGCGAGCTACATCGAGGAGATCGCCCGGGCCGGACGTGCGGCCTACGACCTGCCGATGTACGTCAACAACGCGCAACGCAATTCGGCCGAGCCCCTGGCGCCCTGGAAGGACAACTTCGCCAGCGGCGGCCCCACCTACGACGTGATCGGCATCTACAAGGCGGCCGCGCCGCACATCGATATCGCCGCGCCCGACATCTACAACCCGGAGTCAGTGCAGTTCGACGCGACGCTGGACAAGTTCCAACGTCCGGACAACCCGCTGATGGTGCCCGAGATGAGCGATGCGCCGGGCTATGCACGCTACGTCTGGCAGGTGCTGGGCCGCGGCTCGCTGGGCATCGCACCGTTCGGCATCGACTACACCAACTACAGCAACTTCCCGCTGGGGAGCAAGGAATCCGCCAAGCCCCTCGTCGACGCGTTCGCGCCGACGTATGCGATTTTCGAGTCCCTGCAGCGCCAGTGGGCCCGCTGGTCGTTCGAAGGTCGCACGCACGGCGTCGCCGAAGGCGACGACCGCCAGGACCAGACGATCGCGCTCGGTGCCTGGACGGCCACGGTGTCCTTCCGCGAATGGCAGTTCGGCGAGAAGTCGTGGCCCAATCACCCGACGGAATTCCCGGCCGGCACCGACAAGCCCAGCGGGGGCCTGGTGATCGCCCAGATCGGCGACAACGAGTTCGTGATCTCGGGCCAGCATGCGCGAGTGCGCATCGCCTCGACGCAAACAATCGGCAACGGCGCCATGTTCGCGCGCGTCGAGGAAGGCCGCTTCGACGCCGCCGGCCGATGGGTGATGGAGCGCAACTGGAACGGCGACCAGACCGACTGGGGCCTGAACTTCACCGCCGCTCCCGTCATCCTCAAGGTGCGCATGGGCCGCTACTGAGGCCCTCGCCGCACGCGCACACATACGAGGCCGGCGCCGCGAGCGCACGGCCCATTCGTTGGAGACAGGAATGATCCTCAGACGCAGCTTCATCCAGCAGGCGGGCGCGCTCGGCCTGCTCGGCAGCGGCCTGCCCGCGGCCTTCGGCACGGCCGCGGAGACCGACGGCGCGCCGTACACATGGAAGAGCGTCCCGTTCGGCGGCGGCGGCTTCATCGACGGCTTCGTGTTCCACCCGCGCGAGAAGGGCCTGCTGTACGCGCGCACCGACATCGGCGGAGCCTATCGCTTCGATCCCGGCACGCGTTCGTGGATCCCGCTGCTGGACCAGCTGACCAAGTCGCAGACCGACCTGTCGGGCGTGCTCAGCCTGGCGCTCGATCCCGCTGATCCGAACCGGGTCTACGTGGCCGGCGGCCTCTACCTGGGCTCGTGGGCGCGCAACGGCGCGCTGCTGGCTTCCGCCGACCGCGGCGTGACCTGGCAGATCAACGAACTGCCGGTCAAGCTGGGCGGCAACTCGCCCGGTCGCGGTTCGGGCGAGCGCCTGCAGGTAGACCCGGACAACGGCGAGATCCTGTACCTGGGCACCTCGCAGGACGGCCTGATGGTCAGCCGCAACCGCGGCCGCAGCTTCACCCCTCTCGGGTTCGAGCCGCGCCACGTGTCGCTGGTGCTGATCGATCCCCGCAGCGCCGGCCAGGGCACCGGCTCGCAGACCCTCTGGGTGGGCAGCCACGACCAGCCGGGCCTGTACGTGTCGCACGACGCAGGCCACAGCTTCTCGCGCGCGGCCGGCACGCCCGCGCAGGCACCACAGCATGCAGTGTTCGGCAACGACGGCACCCTCTACGTGACCTTCGCGATCGGCGACGGCCAGACCGCCTGCAACCCGAGTTATGCCAAGCGCGGCAGCGTGTGGAGGCGCGCGCCGTCGGGCAGATGGACCGACATCACGCCCGAGGATCCGGCGCACGATGCGCAAGGCTTCGGCTATTCGGGCATCGACGTCGATCGCCAGGTGCCAGGCCGGCTCGTGGTCTCCACGATCGAGCGCTGGAGCGTCGGCGACGACGTGTTCGTCTCCACTGATGACGGCGCGCACTGGACCTCTGTGGGCGCGCACTCGCATCACGACGCGAGCGCCTACCCCTGGCTCGTGAACTACCTGCGTGGCGTGGACAAGATGGGCCACTGGCTGGCCGACGTCAAGCTCGACCCGTTCGACGGCGATCGCGCGATCTACGGCACGGGGTATGGCCTGTGGCTCACCGGCAACCTGGGCGCCGCGCTCGCGGGCGGCACCGTGAAGTGGGACTTCGCTGTCACCAACCTCGAGGAGACGGCCACGCTGGAGATCCGCAGCCCCTCGGGCGGCGCGACGCTGCTGGGGGCGATGGGCGACGTCGGCGGAGCCTCCTGGGACGACCTCACGAAGACGCCGCGCAACGGCCTGTTCGCGCCCACCAGCCAGACCAACCGCTCGGTGGACTTCGCGCAACTGCGCCCGGCCATCCTCGCGCGCACCGCCGACCAGTCGCCCACCGGCGGCTGGTGGTCGGCCGACGGCTCGGTCACCTGGCGCCCTTTCGGCGCATCGCCACGCACGACGAAGTCGGCCACCGGCGCCTACCTCAACGCGGGCACGATCGCCGTGTCGGCCAACGGGAGCGCGTTCGTCTGGGCGCCCGAGAAGCAGCCCGCGCTGTGCTCGCACGACCACGGCAAGACCTGGGTGCCGGTGGCCGGCTGGCCCGGCGCAGAGGTCGACGCGATTCCCGTGGCCGACCGCCAGGTCGACGGCGTGTTCTACGTGCACGATCGCGTTGCGGGCGAGATCCTCGTGAGCGTCGACGGTGGCCTGAGCTTTCGAAGCGGCGTCACGGGACTGCCCAAGCTGGCGAGCTGGCAATCGTCGCAGTTGGTGGCGGCACCCGGCGCCCTGCGCGACCTGTGGGTGGCGCTGCACGACACGCTCGTGCACCTGCCCGGCCTGGACAAGCCGGCCGTCACGATCCGCAATGTCGTCGAATGCTGGAAGGTCGCGCTTGGCAAGGCGGCGGCGGGCGCCGACTACCCCAGCGTCTACCTGTGGGGGAAGCTGCGGTTCGGCGACCGCGAGGTGGAAGGCCTGTTCCGCTCGGACGACGCCGGCGCGCACTTCACGCGCATCGACGACGACCGTCACCGCTACGGCCTGCTGCTGTCGCTGACGGCCGACCCGCTCGAATACGGCACGGTGTATGTCGCACCGCACGGCCGCGGCGTGATCGTCGGCAAGCCGCGAGCGGGGGCCTGAGCACCATGCAGCTGCGTGCCTGGTTGCTGTCGCTCGCCATCTCCGGCACTGCGGGCACGGCTGCGTGCGCCGGTCTCTCGCTGCACTACGGCGCGCCGGCGCCCGAGACCCACGCCGGCTGGGAGCGCCAGGCGCTGCCGATCGGCAACGGCCGGCTCGGCGCGATGGTCTTCGGACAAGTCGCGCGCGAACACCTGCAGTTCAACGACATCACGTTGTGGACGGGCGACGCGCGGCACATGGGCGCGTACCAGCCGTTCGGCGACGTGTTCGTCGAGCTCGCCGGCGCCCGGGGGCCAGCGAGCCACTACCGGCGCGAGCTGCAGATCGACCGCGGCCGCCACGTGCTCACCTACGAGCAAGACGGCGTGCACTATGTGCGCGAGGCGTTCGCGAGCCATCCGGCGCAGGCGATCGTCCTGCATTTCGGCGCCGATCGCCCGCACCGGTTCACCGGCACCATCCGCCTGGCCGACGCGCACGGCGCGTCCATCAGCGCCGACGGCGATCGCCTCGTGGCCAGCGGCGCCCTGCCCGCGCAGGACGGTGGCATGCGCTACGCCAGCGCGCTGCAGGTGCTGCACCAGGGCGGCCGCGTGGCGGTGCACGACGGCGCGCTCACGTTCGACGGCTGCGACTCGCTGACGCTGGTGCTCGCCGCCGGCACCAGCTACGTGCCCGATGCGGCCCGTGGCTTCGAAGGCGGCGGCCCGCTGCCGCGCGTGATGGCGCAGCTGGACGCGGCCGCCACGCGCCCCTTCGCGCAGTTGCGCGCCGAACACGAGCGCGACTTCGAGGCGCTGTTCGCTCGCGTATCGCTCGACCTCGGCCGCAGCACGCCGCGGCGCAGGGCCCTGCCCACTGGCGAGCGCCTGGCGCGCTACACGCGCGACGGCCAGGATCCGGAGCTGGAGGCGCTGTTCTTCCAGTACGGGCGCTACCTGCTCGTCTCCAGCTCACGCGATTCGCTGCCCGCCAACCTGCAGGGCCTGTGGAACGACAGCCCGTCGCCGCCGTGGAATTCGGACTACCACACCAACATCAACCTCGAGATGAACTACTGGCCGGCCGAGCCCGCCGCGCTGCCGGAGCTCGCCACGCCGTTGTTCGACTTCGTGCGCAGCCTCTCGCCGGTGTGGCGCGACCGCGTCGCCGAGATCGCGGCGGGCGCGCGCGCGCAACCGGGCGCGCCCTCGCGCGAAGCCTCGCCGATCGGCCAGCCGGACGTGCCGCCCGAGGAGCACTTCCTGAAGGCCGACGGCACGCCCGTGCGGGGCTGGACGGTGCGCACCGAGTCCAATCCGTTCGGCGCCACCGGCTACCTGTGGAACAAGCCCGCCAACGCCTGGTACGCGCAGCACTTCTGGGAGCACTACGCGTTCACGCAGGACCGCGCCTTCCTGCGCGAGGTCGCCTGGCCCGTGATGAAGGAGGCTTGCGAATTCTGGCTCGACACGCTGAAGACGCTGCCCGACGGCCGCCTCGTCGCGCCGCAGGGCTGGTCGCCCGAGCACGGGCCGGTGGAGGACGGCGTGTCCTACGACCAGGAGATCGTCTGGGACCTGTTCGACAACACGGTGGCCGCCGCCGACGCGCTCGGCACCGAACCCGAGTTCCGCGCCCGCGTCGCCGCCGCGCGCGACCACCTGGCCGTGCCCGGCGTGGGAAGCTGGGGCCAGTTGCTGGAATGGCGCCAGGAACGGCACGACCCGATGCTGGACACGCCCGCGGACACGCACCGCCACGTCTCGCACCTGTTCGCGCTGTTTCCCGGCCACCAGATCACGCCGGCGCGCACACCCGCGCTTGCCACGGCGGCACGCATGTCGCTGCAGGCCCGCGGCGACGCCGGCACCGGCTGGTCGATGGCGTGGAAGACCGCGTACTGGGCGCGCCTGCTCGATGCCGAGCACGCGTACCGCATGCTGCGCGGCCAGCTCGCCGAGCCCGGCGCGCGCGCCGCGCAGCAGGCCGGCCCCGGCAGCGAGGTCAACAACGCTGGCGGTACGTATCCCAACCTGTTCGACGCCCACCCGCCGTTCCAGATCGACGGCAACCTCGGCGCGACCGCCGCGATCTGCGAGATGCTGCTGCAATCGCAGGATGCAGAGATCCGGCTGCTGCCCGCGCTGCCCGCGGCGTGGAAGACCGGCGCGGTGCGCGGCCTGCGCGCGCGCGGCGGCTTCGTCGTCGACATCGCCTGGCGCGACGGCCGGCTCACCGCAGCGACCGTGCGCTCCATCGGCGGTACGGGCCACGCCCGCGTACGCTGGGGCGATCGCGTCGTCGACTTCCAACTCGCCCCCGGCCAGTCGCGCCGGCTGGGCCCCGACCTGTCCTGAAAGAGCACCGATGAACATCCCTTCGCTGGCATGTGCGCGGCTGCTTCTCGCCGCCTTGGTCGCGATCGCGTCGTCGGGCTGCGCATGGCGCGCCACGCCGGACGCGTCGAGTGCCGACGTGCTGGCGATCCCGCTGTCGCCGCAGCAGGCCGCCACGCACGTCGAACTCGCGGATTTCGAAAGCCATGTCGAACTGACCGGCGATCGCGCCATCATCCCGACGCGTGCGCAGCCCAGGGTGCCCGGCAGCCACGTCGAGGCCCGGGTATCGTCCAAGGACCGGCCCGGCGACGCGCTCACGATGCAATGGAAGGACGCCTGGTACGCCAGCCTGCGCATCGAGCTCGCCCAACCGGCCGACCTGCGGCCTTTCCTCGCCGACGGCGCATTCGAGTTCGACCTCGACGCCGTCGACATGGCCCGCTCCGGCCTGACCTTCACCACCAGTTGCGGGCCGGACTGCACGCGCAAGTTGTCGTGGGTCGTGCCCTCGCGCGCCATCGCCGGCCAGGGCTGGCGGCACATCACCGTGCCGATGCACTGTTTCGCGCATGAGGGCGATCCGTTCGAGGCGGTCACGCACGCCTTCTGGCTGGAGTCCAGCGGCACCGGCGAGGCGGCCATCGCCAATCTGCGCCTCGTGCGCCACGCCACCGGTGGCCTGGCCTGCCCCGACTACGGCACGGAGTCGGTCACGCCGCATCCGCTCGAACAGGTGTGGGCCATGGACTGGTGGCTGCCGCGCCACGAGGAGAAGTTGGCGCGCGTGCGCGAGCTCGCGGCGGCGCGCCAACCCATCGACCTCGTCTTCATCGGCGACTCCATCACCCACAACTGGGAGAAGGACGGCCAGGCCGTGTGGGCGCGTCACTACGCGAAGTACAACGCGCTGGACCTCGGCTTCGGCGGCGACCACACCGAGAACGTGCTGTGGCGGCTAGAACATGGCGAGATCGACGGCTTCCGGCCCAAGGTGGCCGTGGTGATGATAGGCACCAACAACACCGGTGACCGTCAGGAGGATCCGCGCACCACCGCGGCCGGCGTCCGCCGCATCCTCGACGAGATCCGCCGCCGCCAGCCCGACACGCGCATCCTGCTGCTGGCCGTGTTCCCGCGCGACGAGCAACCCGCGAGCCCGCTGCGCCTGCTCAACGACCACGTCAACAAGATCATCGCCGGCTACGCGGACGGCCAGCACGTCTTCTTCCTCGACATCGGCCACTTCTTGACGAACGCCGACGGCACGCTGTCGCGTGACGTCATGCCCGACCTGCTGCATCCGAACCAGAAGGGCTACGAGATCTGGGCCACGCACATGGAGCCCGCGCTGCTCCAATCGCTGGCCCGTCCCTGAACGCCCTCGCCCACCAGACAACGACGCGCCGGCGATCCGGCGCCCCTTTCGCTTCAGATCTCATTTCCATGCTCACGTATTCCAGCCCTTTTCCATCCTCCTTCGTCTTCGGCGTGGCCGCCGCGTCCGCCCAGATCGAGGGCGCCGCCTTCGAGGATGGCAAGGGCGAGTCGATCTGGGACCATTTCTGCCGCGTGCCCGGCGCGATCCACGATGGCGACACGCTCGACGTCGCCTGCGACCACTACCACCGCTTCGACGAGGACTTCGCGCTGATGGCCTCGCTGGGCGTGCAGCACTACCGGCTGTCGATCGCCTGGCCGCGCATCTTCCCGAACGGCGACGGCGAGATCAACCAGGCCGGCCTCGACTTCTACCATCGGCTGCTCGCGAGCATGGCGCGCCACGGCATCAAGCCCTGGGTCACGCTGTTCCACTGGGACCTGCCACAGGCGCTGGAAGACCGCGGCGGCTGGACAGCGCGCTCGACGGTCGACGCGTTCGCGCGCTACGCCGACACCGTCGTCAAGGAGTACGGCCACATCGTCAAGGACTGGATCACGCTCAACGAGATCCGCTGCTTCACGACGCTGGCCTACGGCTTCGGCACCAAGGCGCCTGGCCGCAAGGAGAGCGCCGCCGTCGTCAACCAGACCTTCCACCACGCGCTCCTGTGCCACGGCCACGCCGTGCGCGCGGTGCGCGCGCACGGCGGCGCGGGCGCGCGCGTGGGCCTGACCGACAACTGCGACGTGAGCGTGCCCGTGACCGAGACCCCGGCCGACATCGCCGCCGCGCGCGCCTGGTTCGTCGAGAAGAACCTGCACGTGCTGGGCGCGATCCACGGCCGGGGCTACGCGCCACGCTACCTGGAGCGCACCGGCGCCGGCGCGCCGCGGGTGCTGCCCGGCGACTTCGACCTCATCAGCCTGCCGACCGACTTCCTCGGCCTGAACATCTACACGGCCACCTACGTGCGCGCCGGCCGCGACGGCCAGCCCGAGGCGCTGCCGCTGCCCGCCAGCTATCCCCGGGCCGACAGCCCGTGGCTGAACCTGGTGCCGCAGGCGATCTACTGGGCCGCGCGCATGTGCCACGAGGAGTACGGGCACGCCTCGCTGTATATCACCGAGAATGGCTGCGGCTACAACAACGAACCGGTCATCGGCGGCGAGGTGCTCGACCTGCATCGTCGCGACTACCTGCGCAGCCATCTGCGCGAGATGCACCGCGCGATTGCGGACGGCGTTCCGCTCGACGGCTACTTCCTGTGGTCTTTCATCGACAATTACGAGTGGGAGGACGGCTACCAGCGCCGCTTCGGCATCGTGCACTGCGACTTCGAGACGCAGGTGCGCACGCCCAAGCTGTCCGCCCGCTACTACGCCCACATCATCCGCACCCGCACGATCGTCTGACAGCGCATGCCCAAATCGACTTCTCAGTCCACCCGCAACCGGCACGCCGCCACACTGGCCGATGTCGGCCGCGAGGCGGGGGTCTCCATCATGGCCGCATCGGCCGTGCTCAACGGCGCCAAGACCTCCTCGCGCATCTCCGACGAGACGCGCGTGCGCATCCTGGCGGCCTCGGAGAAGCTGCACTACCGCGCCAATGCCACGGCACGTGCGCTGGTGGACCGGCGCATGAATGCGATCGGGGTGGCCACCACGCTTTCGCGCAACGAACTCAACCAGTACTTCCTGGAAGTGTTCAACGGCGTGATCGAGGCAGCGGCGGAGTATGACCAGAACGCCACCGTCTTCGCGATCCCTGACTGGAAGGACGGCGCGAGCCGTATCCCCGCTATCTGCGACAGCCGCATCGACGGCCTGATCCTGCTCGCGCCGCTGCTCGAAATCGAGGCCGCACGGTACTTGCCAGACCATACCCCCATCGTCTCCGTGCACGCCAACCACGAACTGCCCAACGTGGTGAACCTCGAATCCGACGAAGAGGCCGGCGCATTCGAGATGGTGAGCCACATGCTCGCGCTGGGGCACCGGCGCATCCTGCACGTGGGCGGCCCGTCCGACTCGATCGGCGCCACGCGCCGCATCTCGGGCTATCTCGGCGCCCACGCCGCGGCAGGCGTGAAGCCGCTCGACGACTACATCATCCCTGGCTACTTCACGACCGACTCGGGCCGGCGCGAACTCGAGGCCTGGCTGCAGCGCCACCGCGGGGAGCCGTTGCCGCAGGCCATCTTCGCCGCCAGCGACGCCATCGCGATGGGCTGCCTGGACACCCTGTCCGCGCGCGGCGTGCGCACGCCGGCCGACGTCTCCGTGGTCGGCTTCGACGACACGATGATGGCGCGCTCCGCCCACCTGGCCACGGTGCGCCAGCCGCTGCGCGAGATGGGCCAGCGCGCGGTGCGGCTGCTGATGGATCGCATCGAGGCCAAGCACCGCGACGCGGTCTACCGCGTACCCTCCAACATCGTGCTGCCCACCGAGATCGTCCTCGGCCAGTCGCTGGCCGCGCCGCGGGCCCGGTCGATCGCCATAGCCTGAACCATCATGCCGAAGCACAACACAATGGCCAGCAACGATTTATCGCTAAATGAAGTAGCCTTGAACAAGCCGCCCGAAGCCGCCGCGGACCGCGTGCCGGTGGCGCAGAAAGTGGGCTACGGCCTCGGGTCGGTCATCGACATGTGGGGCCACTGGCTCTACCCATCGCTGGCGTTCCAGGTCTACAACGTGTTCCTGGGCATGGCGCCCGGGCTCATCTCCACGGCGCAGATGATCAAGATCCTGGTCGACGCCGGCTCCGATGCGTTGTTCGGCTGGGCATCCGACAACACCCGCACGCGCTTCGGTCGCCGCCGTCCCTACATCTTCGTCGGCGGCCTGCTCGCGGGCATCGGGCTGCCGCTGATGTTCGCGGTGGGCCGCGGCTGGAGCGACGGCCAGTATTTCGCGTTCATGCTGGTCTCAACGCTGCTCTACGTGCCGGTAATGAGC
>JBDSDD010000074.1:0-13752 GCA_039920745.1 Burkholderiaceae bacterium
CTGGAGCCCATCGGCTACATCCCGCCCGCCGAGGCTGAGGCAAACTACTACCGGCATCTCGCCGAGCAGGTCGCGATACCGGCCTGACTTAAACCAACCGGCCTCCACGGAACCCGGGCCGATTCAGAATCGACGATCGCTGAAGTTCAGTTCGACGTTGCCATGGAGCTTTGGCAAGCGCTTAGCCGCGGCGAGGTGGATTCAGTCCGCCGGGATTGGCAGGCTGCCGCAAATTGATCGATCGAACGACCGGTTTGCGGCTTCGAATTCGGCAAGTCGAAGGACTGCTACGGGTTCTGCGACGTTCGGCAGAGTTCATGCCCGTACGACGACATCGTAGTCTGGCCCAATAGCGATGCGCAATCACGTCAATCACCAGGCGCTCGCTGCCCTCGCCCGGCGAGAACGCGACTTTCACGCTGCCGGCGGCGCAGGTACGGTGTACGAGTTGGAGTACCGGTAGGCCTCGACGGCCAGGTCGACGATGGATTTGGACTTGCGAGCCTGGACGGCCGGCGCGACAACAGTTGCCGCCATAGCGACTGCGAGAATGTTACGGAGGGGCGTTTGCATGCTGCCATCGCATGGGCGCAAGGGCTTGCTGCACGAGCTAGTCAGCCGCCTACTTCGCTTCCTTGCTCGGCGGCTTCGATCCGACGCGCTTGAACTGGCGCAACTCCTGCGGAGCAAACGTTGGCGAACTCGGGTCCGAGGCCGCGGCGGCTTCGATCTCAGCATCAGTGCGGCCCTTCAACTTGTTCCAGTTGGTGGTGCCTACCGACTGCTTGGCTTGGGCGTCAGTCAGCTTAGTTGTTCTTTTCACGACGAGGCCCCCGCTTGAACTGCTTCAGATCCTCTTCCGTAATCAACGGATTCTCGGGATCGTTCAAAGCCGCCTCGCGGAGCGCTTCATCGCTTTTCTGACGCTGCTTTTCAAGGTCGGTGCGGCCCTTGATTTGCTTGGCTTCTTCGTCTGTGATACGCGTGATTGCCATAGTGTTCGCCTTCATTAGAACGCCCCAGAACGATACAGCTTCTTCTCGGACTTGGTCGCTTCTCGAGCGGAGATGATTCGCGTGACGTCCTCCTCGCGCTCTGTAAATATCACGACTAGAACACCGCTCAACGTGGATCCCATGATCTGGAAGCGCTGCTCGAAATACGCCTCCCTTTTATCTTCACGAATCATGCAGTTCGGGTCATCAAAGACTCTGACCGCATCGCGGAAGTCGATGCCGTGCTTTTCGAGGTTGGCATCGTTCTTGTCATCATCCCACTCGTAACCCAAGAGTCACCTCTGACGTTGTCTGGAGGGCGAAGTTTGAGGCGGTCATCGCCCCTGCGCCATCCCACGGGGGGGACGTCTCGGCCAGCACTCGGTTGTCGAGGTTAGTCAACCGCGGTACCCGTCCACGACAGGGCAGATGCAGCGATGGCCAGACAGGCCAGGCAAAGTGTCATCCTCAGGATTCTGCGACACCCGAAAGCCGTCGTCCGCGACCGGCTGGTAGTGGCCGGACTTTATCGTTCTCTCCGACGGCACGACAACCAACGCTATACAGACGAACCGATGAGTTGAGCGTATGACCTTCCGCCCGTCTGGCGGCCAGGCATTTCGTGGCGGCCAACTACGCTCCCCCGAAGCTGCCGGTCGCGAGTGACAGCAAATGGCCGGATGCTGCGGTTCGCCACATGTCGTAAGGTCGGCGGCAACTGTCGAAGCCGGTCATGCCGGCAAGCCGGTCGACTCCATAGGGCCACCCGAAATATGAGGCGACGCCTGCCTGCTCGAGGCCGCCGCATACGCGTTGTAGTTGACTCCGCAGATCATGACGAGGGTGGCCAACATGCCGCACGCAGCGGGTTGGCGTTCGCCACCCCGCGAATATCCAGAGCACGCCCCAGACCATCCCCAGAGGGAGGAGGAACGCAACGACATCGCGTTCAGCGCCAATTAGATACCCGACAGCACCGCGTCGATGGCGGAAATCAGAGCGCCGGCTTGCGCTGCCACGTTGTCCACCGGTCGTTTCAGAAGCCTGCAAGGCAGTGGCGCGACAAAGTGCGCGAGCGCATGGAGGCGCTTGCCCTTGACGACAATGACTGGGCACAACGCGGTCGGCACCTTGGCCGAGGCGTCCGGGACGGCCAGCGGAACAGCCAGCCGCGTTGCCAGCCCATCGAGCAGGTCGCTCTGGATTACCACCACGTAGGGGATGCCGGTAGCAGCGCTGTTGCTCGGGTTGATGTAGACGTCGTATTGAGCCATCGGCCGTTCACCATGGGCGCAGGTCTGCGCCAGGAATGCCGTGCTTTTCGACTCGCGCGTTCTCGGCGGCGATCCAGTCGCCGAACTCGGAATCGAACGCCTTCTTTCGCGCCGCACGACGGGCCTTGTCATGGTTGGCCTGGAGGGCCAGGTATTGCTCGGCCGACAGGATCACGGTGTCGAGCTGGCCGGCCTTCTCCACGAAAACGGGCTCGCGCTTGGCCTGAGCGCAAAGGCTGCCAAAACGGTTCTTGGCTTCGGTGGCTGTGACGCGCATGAGCGGGCTCCTTTGACAATTAGCCATTTTAGCCATTGTTTCAGTCGCCAGGGCAGCCGGGCAACTTTATGAGCCGTCCTTGCGCTCTTTCATCGAGCGTCGCCCCGCTGTCCAGCTTTGGTCTTAGCCTTTCCGATACCAGCCGGTGGCGAATGACCGCTCCTGGCCGACTGCAGGCATCCCCAAAAATGTCCCACGCCCCGCAAGCCGCTGCCACGGAACCCTGTTGAGGACAGGCGCTCGATGTCCAAGACCAGGCCCGGTGGCGCCGAAGGCGCCACGTTCGTCGGTCACGAGACGGAGCACCGACAAGCTGGCCCGTCGTTCGCGTCAAGCCCGCTGCCCCGCCAGCACGCCGGCCGCGGGCATCGTCGCGGCCTCGATGGCCCGACGATGCCAAAACCCCTTTGAAGACTGCGAATGTTTTTCTCCACCCGCCGAGGCGCCGGCGCGGCAGGGTGGGCTGGGGCTCGGAAACGCAGGCGCGACCGGCGCGACGCGGGCGGAAGCCCCCGGTCCGCCTACGAAGCTTGTGAGGCGCGGTCCGACGGCGAGCGCGCGGAGGTCCTAGAAACTACATAGCCCGCGGAATTCGGCCGTCCAGGCCGAATTCCGAGGCACGGCAAGCCGCAGAGCCGAGCCCCGGCCCAGCCTGTCGCAGAGCGAAGCCGCGGCCAGCGCGAAGCGACAACCGCAACAAGCAATAAGCAACCAACAAATCGCCAAAACGGGCGACGCATGCAGAACCCACCCTAGGAACCGCCGCCAAAGCCACCCGCCGTGCTACAAATCCCGCCATGCGCAAGCTCTACACCGTCGCCTTCCCCTCGCTGGACGAGTCGGATGCGCGTTTCATCGCCGATATTCGCGCAAGACATGACCGCCAGGTGAGCGTGCTGGGGCCGCATTTCACGCTGCTGTTCGGCTGCGACCAGGTCGACGAGGCCACGTACGTCGAACACGTTCGCACCATCGCGGCCACCACGATGGCTTTCCGCTTCGCCTGCATCGAGACCGAGCCTGACGGCGACGCCACCCACGGCTACGCCTACCTGGTGCCCGAGCTGGGGCGGGTGGACGTGATGGCGCTGCACGACCTGCTCTACACCGGCCCGATGGCCCCCCATTTGCGCAAGGACATGCACTTTGTTGCGCACATCACCATCGGCCACGCTGAGAACTACGACGCGGCCGTGCTGCTGTGCGACGAGCTGAACGCCGAAGGCATCGACATCACCGGCTCGATCGACGCGCTGGTGGTCGGCAGCCTGGAGAACGGTCGCTTCGTCGAACTGGCGCGCTTCGCGTTGCGGCACTGAAGAGGCCGTTGTTTGCGCAAAGCGGCACGCCGGTTTGCGCAAGCGGGCCGCTCACTTGATCGTGTAGCTGTCCCCATACGTCTTCCACTTCAGCGGCGTATCCAGGTTCAGGTTGCCGGCCTTGAGGAACACACGCTGCTCGGTGTCGACGCGGCTGGTGTCCGAGTGCGCCTCCTCCTTCTTCATCACCACCTTGCGAGCGTCCAGGAAAGCGTTGAGGTAGGTCGTCTCGTTGCCGCCCTGGGCCGGGGTCCTGGCCTTCTTCATCGCGGCCTTGCGGATGCCGCCGAAGCTGTCGGAGTCGTCGCCGGGGCCGTGCATCACGATCGCGTCGTAGTAGATGAACTGGCCCAGCGCGTGCAGGCCGTCGGACTTGGCCTGCGACACCGACGGGTTGAAGTAGGTCGCGTCGCGCTCGGCGTCCTGCGCCTGCTGGAACACGATGTCCGAGGCCGCCTTGTGCCAGGCCGACACATAGGCCGAGCCGAGGCCGCTGTGCGAGGCGCTGCCGTTGACCTTCTTGAGCGCCGGCAGGTACTTGGCCAGCGGGTTGCCGGACTCGCGCGACGTGTAGTCCTCGACCATCGCGAGCATGTCGCCCGTGCCTGAGCAGAAGCCGATGATGCCGCCGGTGTAGCCGCGGCCGTCGCCGATGTCCTCGATGTAGGTGTACTGCGCCTTCCAGTCGAGCGACGAGTTCTCCGCGCTGGAGACGAGCTCCATCGCGATCTCCTTCTTCTTCGCGTCGAACAGGTCGACCGGCGTGGCCGACTTCGAGACCTGCATCGCCTGCGCCAGCGCGCGGCCGTCGGCGTCGTCGGCCTGCGCGGCCGCCGCGTTGTCGGCGTCGCTGCCGCCGCCGCAACCGGCGAGCAAGCAGGACGCGGCGAGCGCCAGCGGCGCGGTGGCAAGGGACAAGCGGCGCACGCGGGCGCCTGACCAATGGGAAGTCATGGGAATCTCCTGGTGGGGGGAAAGGACGCGGAGCGACATGCCCCGCGCGGTAGTAGTCGCTTACTGCCGGGTGAAGCGCCACGCCTGGTTGACGCTGCCGGTGCAGGTCCACTGCTGGATCTTGCCGCTGTCGTTGGTGCTCCAGCCGGCGACGTCCAGGCACTTGGCGCTGCCTTCGTTGGTGAGGACGAAGGTGGTCGCGTCCGCGCCTGGCTTGATCGAGAAGCGCTGCGCGCTCGTGCCGTTGTCGGTGTACTGCTGCACCTTGGCGCCGTCGGCGGTGGAGGCCGCTGCGATGTCGATCGCCTTGCCGCTGTTCGTGTTGATCAACCGGTACCAGCCCTGGCCCCTGTTGCTGACCGCGAACTTCTGCGCGCCGGTGCCGTTGCACTGGTACTGCTGCACCTGGGCCGAGTTGGCGGTGGACGCCGACGCGATGTCGACGCACTTGCCGCTGAATGCCGAGGTGATGGTGTACGTGCCGTCGGCCAGCGCGCCGGGCTGGGCCGCCTTCGCCGCGGCCATGATCTTGTAGAACTCGTAGGCCTTGGTGTTGACCAGGCTGAAGTCGTTGTAATCGCTGCCGCCGGGCATGTCGCGCTGCATCGCCCAGTACGACAGCAGGCCCAGGCCTTTTTGCTGGGCGAAGGTCGTCAGCTGGGTGGCGTCGGACTGGCGGAACACCTCGCTGCGGGTGTCGTTGACGCCGATCATCGGGGTCACGCCGATCATTGCCCACAGCTGCGCATCGGTCTTGCCGGTGAAGATGGGCTTGATCTGGTCGAACGTGGCGTTGGCCGCCTGGATGGCGAGGCTGCCCATCGCCGTGGACGCGTTGCCGTAGTCCATCGCCATGATGTTGACCATCGACACCTTCACGCCGGCGGCGTTGGCGCTGCGAATCACCGTCAGCGCCTGCGAAGGCAAGCCGGTCGGATCGACCGGCAGCGTGTACGAGACATACAGCGTCGGGTACGCGGCCTGCAGACGCTTGACCACGTTGTTGCGGCGCGTGTTGAGCGCCGCGCTGCTGATCTGGCCGCCCTCGACGTCGAAGTCGATTGCGCGCGCGCCAGTGGTGGCGATGACGCTCTTGACCAGGTCGAACATGCCGTCGTCGGAGCAGGCGCTCTCCAGGTAGGTGCCCGAGGCGCCGCCGAACGACAGGATCACGCGGCCGCCCGCGGCCTGGAAGTTGACGATATCGGTCTTGCCGGCGCCACGCATGTTGGCCTCCAGGCCGCCGCCCAGCGTGCAGCCGCCGCCGGACACGCCAAAGGCCATCGTGGCGCCCATGACGCCGCCGGCCGACTTGGCCTGCATCAGCGTCGCCGGGGTGTAGCCGCCGCCGTAGGCCCAGGTCTCGAAGTACGGCGCCACGTCGGTCGCGTGTGCGATGGATGTCAGCGCCAGCGCTGCCGCGGCGGCCGCGGTCGGGAGCGCCCGGACGAGGCGAGAAGAATGTCGTTGCATGAGTTCCTCGGTTTTGATGGGGTCGGGAAAGGTCGCGGCTGCGCTGAGGGCCGCAAAAGTCGCTGCCGCCCCGCGGCCCCAAAGGTCGCGGCCCGTGCGCGCGCCGCATCAGCAGATCGTTCTGGTCCAAAACCTCGTTGGGGTTGAATGGAGCGGGCTTCTGGCACATCGGGTGGCCGGCAAAGTCACACCGACGTCTTGCCAAGTCATTAAGTCAAATTGCTTTAATAACCTGAGTGCAGGGTAAGGCGTCGTCCAGATTGGTTATGACCGGGTTAGCACCAATGCATACCGCGTTCAGGGGATGCCGTACCCTGCACGGGTATCCGGACGTTTGCACAAGGCGTCCGCTCCCGCGGCGCGGGGGCGTTCAGTCGATCGCGATTTGCGCGGGTCCAGCCGAGCGGCGATAGGTGCGCACCGTGCCCCGCCCTGCCCGCTTCGCGTCGTAGCAGGCCGCGTCGGCCGCGTGCAGGACGTCCTTGACGCTGGCGAACGTCGAGTCGATCGCCACGATGCCGATGCTGGCGCCCACCGACAGCGTCTGCGCCTGCGCGCCGCTGCCCCAACCGAGGCGGTGCTCGGCCACGCGCGCGACGATGCTCGCGGCGATGCGCTCGGCCGCGCGCGCGTCGCAGCCGCGCAGCAGCACGGCGAACTCGTCGCCACCGATGCGCGCGACGGTGTCGTGCGTGCGGGCCCGCGCGAGCAGGATCGCCGCGATGTTCTTCAGCAGCACGTCGCCGGCGGCGTGGCCGCTGGAATCGTTGACGGCCTTGAAGCGGTCCAGGTCGATGAACAGCGCGGCCGCCGGTTCGGCGTCGGCGCGCTCGCCCACCTCCTCGCCCAGGCGCAGCTCGAACTCGCGCCGGTTGACCAGGCCGGTCAGCTCGTCGTGCGAAGCCGACCACGACAGCTGCTCGCGGTGGCGGCGGCTCTCGGTGATGTCGGTGAAGATCCAGATCGTGCCCGCGCTGGCGTCCGCCGCGCGCACGGACGCGCCCTGCAGCCGGGCCCAGAAACGGCTCGAATCGGCGCGCACCAGTTCGCGCTCCTCGTCGCAGTTGCCGCCGTGGGTGAAGGTCTCGCCGGCCAGCTTGAGGAACGCGCCATGGGCTTCGTCGGACGGGGAGATCACGTGCGTCAGCATGCCCTGCACCTGCGCGCTGTCGTAGCCGAACAAGCGTGCGAACTGGTCGCTCACGAGCTCGAAGCGGCCCAGGCGCGTGAAGGCGATGCCCACCGGCGCATTGGCCATGACGGCGCGCATCTTCTCGAGCAGTTCGTCGCTCTCGCCGCGCGCCGCCGCTTGTTGCTGCATCACGTGCTGGAACACGCGCGCGAGCTCACCCAGCTCGCCACCCGTCGTCGGCCAACCGCCGTGCGCGGTGGCGTCCGTGAGCAGCAGCAACGCGCGCCGCTCCAGCAGGCGCAGCGGGCGCAGCAGTGCCTGCATCACCAGCAAGATGATCAGGCCGCCGGCGATCGCGACCGCGGAGCCGATCCAGATCGCCTGCAGGCGTCCGGCACTCGGGCCGCCCAGAAGCAGTTCGGCAGGCGCGCTGCGGAACACGACCCAGTCAGCGTCAGGCACGCCCGCCACCGCGACGATGTCGTTGCCCAGGCGCCGCGCCGAGCCCTGCGGCTCGATCGGCTGGCCCTCGGCCTTCCACTGCGCGACCACGCCCGCGAACGGCGGGTCGGTGGCAGCCTTCTTCATGACCCAGGCCGGATCGGCGTGCGAGACGATGGTGCCTTCCGCATCGGTGACGATCGTCGAGACCGGATCGTGGTCGTCCATCGCCGGGCGCGTCAGGTCGTTCAGCAGCGCATTGGTGGACAGCTTCATGCCGCCGATCAGGATCGCGGAGATCTTGCCGTCGTGGTCGAACAACGGCATCGTCATCACGAACATCGGCGTGCCGCTGGTGCGGCTGACGCCCGGGCGCGAGATCACGGCACGGCGTTCGCGCACGGTGCGGCGCACGTACGCGCGGTCGGAGGCGTCAATGCGGGTGTTGCGCACGCCGCCGTTCTCGGCGACGCCGATCAGCTGCAGGTCGGCGTTGGCAATGAAGACGCTGTCGAACAGGCTGCGCAGCACCTGCTGGTCATCGAGGTAGGCCGTCACCGCCTCCGGCTGGTCCAGGCGGTCGATCGGCATTTGCGCCGAGGCCGCGCGCAACGCCCTCTGCAGCGACACGATCTTGGCCGACAGCACCATGGCGATGCGCTCGGCGTTGGATATCTCGGAGTCGAGCACGGCGCGCTGGCTGCGCTGCTCCATCGCGCGCAGTACCAGCACCACGGTCAGCGCCACGCTGGCGGCGATCAACACGAAACTCGCCAGCGCAAGCCGAACCTTGAGCGAACCGCCGAGGAAATGGAGGCGCCGGATCACGGGGAAGTCCTGGGCATGTGTGCGTGGCAGACCTGGGCGGCGCCTGGTGCGAAACCGGCGCCAACGCGTCCAGGCTACTCGTGCGACATCAACCGCCGACGCTTCTGCGTCTGGTCGATGTAGAGCTGCAGCGCGCGCTGCGCCAGCGGGCTCATGCCGACGATCTCGCAACCCAGCCGCACCGAACCGTTCTCGGCGCCGGTGGACGTGACGTGGTGCAGCATCAGGCCGGCATCGATCTGCGTCTCGGCGTCCAGCGACAGGCGCACGCCCTTGATGACCGCGCCGGGTTGCAGCGTGGGCACGTTGGAAGGCTGCAGCAGCGCGCAGCCGCCGATGCTCACGTCGAGCACGCGCAGCGCGAGGCTCATGTCGGGAATGGCGGGATGGCGGAACGCCGCGGTGGGCGATGTCCGCTCGATGGTGCGCACGCGAAACGTGTTGCGGCGCTGGAAGCGGAACATCTCGTGCGGCAGGCGGGCCTGCAGCACGCTCGCCTTGTGGCCCTGCACCAGCACCAGGTCGCTGACGTCGAACTGCAGCTTGACGCGGTCGAGGTAGGCGACGCAGGCACATTCGTCGGCCTCGACGATGTCGTGCACCGCCGGGGCCATCATGTCGGCTGTGAACGAGATGCGGCCGGAAGCCGGATCCACCGTCCACAGCATGGTCGTGTAGGCGCTGCCGTCAGAGGCGCTCAGGTTCAGCGGCACCGCGTCGTCCATCAGTTGCTTGAGCAGCGCGCGGATCTCCCCGGGCGCGGTGACACGGAATTCGGCGAGGAAATCGTCGGATCCCATCGCGTCGAGCGGGGCGGGGCGGGTGTCTTCGAACATGGTGCGTTTGTGCGTTATATCTTCGCGCAGCGACTGGACTGATTCAAGCTCTCGCAGAGCGAGGGTCACGCCCCGAGCCGATCCGAGCACCCCCTCGGGGGCAGCGACCAGCGGGAGCGCGGGGGGTCAATGAAGCATTGCGGGGCGGCCGCCCATCATCTGGTCCAGGTCCTCGAGCCACGGTTCGGCCAGGTGGCGGATTTCGGCGTCGTTCAGGAGGATTCGCTGCATGATGCGCGACTTTTCCTTGGCCTCGTTCTGCATCAGGTGGCTCGACTGGGCGGCATTCTTGAGCTGGGCGATCAGGATGGCGCAGGCGCCTTCGAGCTTGACCACTTCGTCCCAGTTGCCCGTGCGTGCAGCCGCGAGCATCTCGGCGCTGGCCTTCTCGATGGCCTCATAGTAGTTGAGCAGCTTGGTACTCATGATCTTCTTTTGGGTGAAAGTGCTGGCCGTGTTCACAGGTTGCCCGCTTCCACTTGAGGTCCGATGGCGATCCAGGCGTCCCGCAGCGGGCCGATGAGGCGTACGCATTCGTCCAGGGCCGACTCGTCGTTGCGCAGGTTGGCTGCCAGCAGGCGCAGCGCGACGTAGGCGTACAGCGAACTCAGGTCCTCGGCCAGGCGGCCACCGGCTTCCAGGTTCAGGCCGGCCTTGAGGCCTTCCTCGATGATCCGGGCGGCGCGGCCAATGGCCTTGCCCTTGGCCTCGATCTGCTTGGCGCGCATGGCGCCGCGCGCCAGGGCGACGGCATCCATGAAGCCGTTGAACAGCAGTTCGATCAGCTTGTGGGCCGATGCGGAGTTGACGCTGGTCTCGACGCCGACGCGGGCATAGGCGTTGGCGAAACCGTGGGAGCGTCCGAATGCGGTGGGGGGTGCGGCAGTGAACATGATGGCGAGGTCGGGATCCGAGTCCGTTGTGTGTTCGTGTTGACTTGTTATCGGAGGTCTCAGCGATGGTCTTGAAGCGGAACTGTCCGGTTTGCGCCGCTATGTCGATGTCAAGCTGGCGAAAGCGGCAACTTTTGAGGAACTCCCGCCAGCAGGCTGCGGCGACGCTGCCTCACGCGGCTTTCTGCATCAGCGCGACCTGCTGCGTGACATAGCTAGACAGGGCGTTCATCCTGGACATCGTCGTATCGAGCGCCTGGTACTGCGCGGTCAGGCGGGTCTGCGTCGCATCCAGGTGAACCTGCATGTCGTCCTGCTGTTTCTGGTTGCGCGACAGTTCGCCCTTCAGCCCGGCGTTGCGGCTGAAGAGCGAACCGTCCAGCGCCACGGCACGGTCACCCATGGTCGCGAAGCGCACCGCGATGCCGGTGTTCGCGTTGGTCGTGCCCTGCGTCGCGAACAGCTTCTGCAGTTCGCTCGGCTTGGACAGCGAGGCCGTGAGCTTGGTCTGGTTGGCGATCGCCAGCGTTCCGTCCTTCTGCACGGCGATGCCGATGTCGGACAGGCGCGCGAACATGGCCGATCCGGTCGACGTCGTATTGACCACGCTGCGCAGCTGGTTCTGGAACCCGATGATCGACGGATCACCCTCGAGCGGCCCGTCATGGCGCGCCGTGCCGGCGGCGACCGCCGTGCCCGCGTCGTATTTGGTCTGCAGCGAGATGTAGGACTGCAATGCCGAATAGGCCGCCACGAAATCGGCGATCCCCTTCTGCATCGACGTCGTGTCCGCGGCAACGGTGATGTCGATCGGCGTGTTGCTCTTCTTCAACAGGGTCAGGCTCAGGCCGTCGGAAATGTTGCTCAGCTTGTTGGTGGCCGATTCGATCGAGATGCCGTTGACGGTCGCCTTGGCATTGAGCGCGGTCTGGTTGAGCGTCAGTTGCGAGGCCGTGGCGCCGCTGCTGCCGTCGAAGCTCAGCGCGGACAGGCCCGTCGTCGGGTCGCCGTCGTCGGTGGTCTCGGTGGCCGTGATCTTGAAGCCATTCGCCGCGCCGGTAATCGTCGAGCGCAGTGACAGGCGCGAGCCGTTCGCGTCGGTGATGATCGAGGCCGACACGCCTGCGTTGGCGGCGTTGATCTTGTCGCGGATCGCGCTGAGCGACGTATCGCCCGCGCCAATCGTGATGTTGACTGCGCTGGAACCAGTCGCGTTCGCAAAGGTGGTCGTCGGGGGCAAGGCGCCGTCCGACGTGTAGGTGCCCAGCTGGATGGTCAGCGTGCCGGCGCTCAGCCCGGTGCCCGCGGCGACCGATGACGTGACCGTCTGGCCCTGGGCGAGTTGCTCCACGCTCACCGAGTAGTCGCCCGCTGCGGCCGTGCCGGTGGACGTGTCGGCCGTCACGCTCGTCGGGTCGGCCGAGGTCGACGTCGTCTGCGCCCACAGCGAGGACGACGACAGTGCGCGCGCCTTGTCCGCCATCGTCGATGTGAGGCTCTGGATCTGCCCCACCGCAGAGATCTCCGTCGTGACCGTGCTCGCCTTGTTCTTCAGCAAGGTGAGTGGCTGCGACTCGACGGCCATCAAGGACGAGATGATGCCCTTCACATCGAGCCCGCTGCCGATGCCGGCCGAACTGATGGAGCCCGTTGTCGTGCTCGTGGTGGTGCTCATGGATTTCCTTGCGGTTCTTGAGCGAAATATCGGCGTTTCAAGCGGCTTCTTGAGGGCACTGCATGGCCGCGATGCCTTTTCTAGTCCTGGAAAGGCCCCTCAATTCGTTGGATCGGATCCGACGCGCCAATGCGAAGGCGCGCCGCGCAAGCCCCGTGGAGATCTCCTCGGGGCTCGCGTGGCGCGCCTGGGGCGTGCGCCAGGCGAAGCCTTGACGGCTTTCGCTTCGCGCCAGCGCTGTGCGCGAGCTCAGCCCTGCAGCAGCTTGAGCACCTGGTTGGGCAGCTGGTTGGCCTGGGCGACCATCGCGGTGCCGGCCTGTTGCAGCACCTGCGCGCGGCTCATGTTCGCGGTTTCCGACGCGAAATCAGCGTCCATGATCCGGCTGCGGGCGGCAGACTGGTTTTCTACGCCAGTCTGCAAGTTGGTGATGATCGCGTCGAAGCGGCTCTGCGTGGCACCGAAGGTGGCGCGCGTGTCATTCACGTTGTCCAGCGCCTTGTCGATGTTGTCGATGACGCTGCCGATCGCGCCCGAAGTCGCCGAGGCGTCGATCAGGGCGCTCGACGTGTTCGTGACGGCGGTGATCGTGGCATCCATGGCCATGTTGGTCGTCGAGATCGTGATCGTGTCGTCGGCGGTCGTGTTCGCGCCGATCTGGAACGTCAGCGACGTCGCATCGGCGCCGAGGATGTGCTTGCCGTTGAAGGTGGTGCCGCCGAGGACGCGGCCGATTTCCATCTGCAGCTGGGAGAATTCCTTGTTCAGCGAGTCCTTGTCCGACGAGCTGTTGGTGGAGTTGCGCGCCTGGATAGCCAGCTCACGCATGCGTTGCAGCGCGTTGCCGACCTGGGACAGCGCGCCTTCTGCCGTCTGCGACATCGAGATGCCGTCGTTGGCGTTGCGCACCGCGACGTTCATGCCGCGAACCTGGGCATTCATTCGTTCCGCGATGGCCAGGCCGGCGGCGTCGTCCTTGGCGGAGTTCACGCGCAGGCCGGAAGACAGGCGCTGCATGGACGTCGCGAGCGAGCCCTGCGACATGTTGAGGTTGCGCTGCGCATTCAGCGAAGCAATGTTCGTATTGATCGTCAATGGCATGTGAATACTCCAGGACTCAGGCACAACCGGCGAAAGTGCCGGAACTCAGTTCGATGCGTGGCTGTCAGGCAGGCCTTGCGAGCCTCGCACCTCCAAGCCCGGTACTTGGTCACCCCGACTACGCTTGGCGAGGACGGGGTTTCTCTCGTATCCCGCCGCCGCGCACGTTCATCGTCAGTGCTTCCGGACCGCGTCTCTCAGTTCCTTTCGGATTCAGGGAGACGTTGGATTGGATTGTGCGAATACTTGAGGTCGGTCAAATCGCGGATATGAGGCCTCAAGCAACCCCATTTCCGGCCCGCAGCCTTGAAGTTCCAGCGCGCCGAAAGCACTCGCTCCATAGGCAAAAGCCCCGCCGGCATGCGCCAGGCGGGGCTTTTTTCGTTGCGGGCAGAGGCGGGGCCTCTGCCGGTCGGCGGGTGCTTAACGCAGCAGCGACAGCACCTGCTGCGGCTGCTGGTTGGCCTGGGCGATCATCGCCGTGCCAGCCTGCTGCAGCACGTTGGCGCGGCTCATGTTCGCGGTTTCCGACGCGAAGTCAGCATCCATGATGC
>JBDSDD010000075.1:0-131614 GCA_039920745.1 Burkholderiaceae bacterium
ACGGTGATGGCGCCGGCCCAGGTCGTCGAAGGCAAGGACCTGCCGCCCGAACTCCTGGCCGACGATGCCGTCGCCGCGCCCGCTGCATTTGCGCCGGTGGCGCCGTTGTCGATGGCGTCGGCGTCCCATCCCGCCGTGGCAATTTACGCTGGCGCCGCGTTGTCCTCGGCGCCGTTGCAAACAGGCCGCGGCACCGGCGCCGACTGGCTCGCCGATCTCGACCGCGCCGCCCGCGCGCTGCTCGACGCCGGCACGCCCGAGGTTTGGGAGGCCCTGACGCGGCAGTTCGAAGCCCGCCTGATCCTGACGGCACTCGACAGCACGCGCGGCCGCCGCATCGAAGCGGCGCACCGCCTGGGCATCGGCCGCAACACGATCACGCGCAAGATCCAGGAGCTCGGTCTGGAGGATTGAGCCCTGGGATTGAGCCCCCACGGTCGCTGGCGCTCCCTGCCCCCCGAGGGGGCGCGCCGCGAGCGGCCCGGCGGAGCCGGTTCCGCCGGGGGATGGAGCCCCCACGGTCGCTGGCGCTCCCTGCCCCCCGAGGGAGCGCGCCGCGAGCGGCCCGGCGGAGCCGGTTCCGCCGCTCCCTTGTCACGGTGTTGGGGCGTTCGAGCGGCAGCGCCGGGGAGGGATTGAGCTGCCGCGGTCGCTGGCGCGCCGCGAGCGGCCCGGCGGAGCCGGTTCCGCCGCTCCCTTGAATCCCTTTGGAGGCGATTGAGCGGCAGCGCCGGGCGGGGGTGGGGTGCGAAGGCTTGCGGCTGTGGGACCTACAATTCGGCTTCTAAAAAGCAGCGGGGGGAACCGTGCCGATCATTGCAATCCTGTATCTCATTCCGGCGATCTTCTTCGGCATCCACGCGGTGCGCACCGGGCGCAACATGTACTGGCTGATGATCCTGATCATCGCGCCGTTCATCGGCAGCGTGATCTATTTCTTCGCTGAATACCTGCCGGAGATGCGTCATTCGACGGTCGCCCGCAAGTCTGCGCAGGTCGTCAAGTCCATCGTCGATCCGAACCGTGAGCTGCGTGAGGCGCGCCTCGCGTTCGACCGCACGCCCACTGTCGACAACCGCTCGCGACTGGCCGAGGCGCTGCTGGCGCGCGGCGACTACGACGACGCGATCGAACAGTTCCAGGCCTGCGCCAGCGGGCCCTATGCCAAGGACGTGAAGTTCCGTCGTGGCCTGGCGCGTGCGCAGCTCGCCGCCGGTCGCCAGGGTGCCGCCGCTGCGACACTCGAGACGTTGATCGCCGACTCGCCGCGCGACGCCGGCAGCGACGCCTCGCTGTGGTTGGCGCAGGCGCTGACCAAGGTTGACGAAACGCGCGCGCTGGCCGCGTTCGAGCACGCGAGCCAGGTCCACAACGGCACCGAGACCCAAGCCGCCTACGGTATCTACCTGGCCAGCCTGGGCCGCGACGCGCAGGCCCGTCCGCTGCTCGAAGGCGTGCTCCACAACGCGCGCGTCGGCACGCCGTCGTCGCGCGAGCTCAATCGCGACGCCATCGATCAGGCTCGCGCGGCGCTCAAGGCCGTCGAAGCACGCGGCAGCTGACGGCGTCGCCAAAGGCCAGGCCGCCTGAGCACGCGCGGCCGTCGACGTCGCCACGCCTGCCGGTTGATCAGCGGTAGCAGGCTCTTTGCGCCAGCTGGCGCCGCGGCCTGTGCGCCCCGGCTATGTGCCCGCCCGCTCAACGAACAGGCCGTGTGCCGGCGCGTACACTTCGCGGCCCATGCCCACCTCCGCCCTCTACGCCATCTGCATCCTGATCTGGGGCACCACCTGGATCGCCATCACGGCCCAGATCGCCGTGCTGGCGCCCGAACTGGGGGTCGCGATCCGGTTCGGGCTGGCCGCCGGCGTGCTGCTGGCCGTGTGCTGGTGGCGCAAGATCCCGCTGCGCTTTGCGCCGCGCGTGCAGGCGCTGGTCCTCGCGCAGGGGCTGGCGAACTTCTACGCGAGCTACGTCTGCGTCTACGCGGCCGAGCGCTACGTCGCGAGCGGCGTCGTGGCGGTCGGCTACGCCGCGTCGCCGTTGATCGGCTTGATACTGGCCAGGGTATTGCTCGACGTGCGCATGTCGCGCCGGGTGGCCTTCGGCGGCGTGGCGGGCGTCTGCGGGGTCGCGCTGATCTTCTGGCACGAGTTCGCGCGGATGACGGCCTCGCAGCAGGTGCTGTGGGGCGCGGAGCTGACCGCGGCGGCCGTGCTGCTCTCGGGCCTGGCGACGATCGCGGCGTCCGCCTACCACCGCATGGGTGTCAAGGGCTGGGGCCCGCTCGCGCTGGCGATGGCGTGGGGCGCGGCGGGCGCGCTCGCGCAGGTGCTGCTGCGCGGCGTGCCGTGGAACTGGTCCTGGCGCCCCGAGTTCCTGGGCACGCTGGCGTACCTCGCGCTGTTCGGCTCGGTGCTGGCCTTCGGGGCCTACTACGCGCTGGTGCACCGCGTGGGGCCGGCCAAGGCGGGCTACACGGGCGTGCTGACGCCGGTGGTCGCGCTGGGAGTGTCCAGCCTCTACGAAGGCTTCCTGTGGACGGGCCTGACGGTGGCCGGCATCGCACTGGCGATCCTGGGCAACGTGGTCGCGCTGTGGCCCAGGGCCACGCCGAGCGCGACGGCCAACGCTTAGGTCATCTCGATCTCGACCAGCACCGGCGCGTGGTCGCTGGGCCGCTCGAGCTTGCGCTGGGCCTTGTCGATCGTGCACGCCTTGACGCCCGCGCGCAGCGGCTCGCTCACCAGGATGATGTCGATGCGCAGTCCCTGGTTCTTGCGGAACGCCAGGTTGCGGTAGTCCCACCAGCTCCACGACTTGGGCGGCTGCTCGAGCAGGCGGAACGCGTCGTGCAGGCCCAGCGCCAGCAGTGACTTGAAGTGCCCACGCTCCTGCGGCGTGCAGTGGATCTGGCCGTACCAGAGCACCGGGTCGTGCACGTCGCGGTCTTCCGGCGTGATGTTGAAGTCCCCCATCAGCACCAGCTTTGGATGCGCGGCGAGCTCCTTGGCGACCCAGGCTTCCAGCGCGGTGAGCCAGGCCATCTTGTAGACGAACTTGTCGCTGTCCGGCGCCTGTCCGTTGGGGAAGTAGCCGCCGATGATGCGCACGTCGCCGATCGTGCCGGCGATCACGCGCGCCTGCGCGTCGTCGTGGCCGGGGATGTTGCGCACGATGTCGGTGGCCGGCAGCTTCGAGATCAGCGCCACGCCGTTGTAGGTCTTCTGCCCGAAGAACTCCACATGCCAGCCCGCCTCCTTGAGCTCCGCATGCGGAAACTTCGCGTCGACGAGCTTGGTCTCCTGGAGCACGACCGCATCCGGCTGCGCCTGCGCCAGCCAGGCGAGCAGGTGGGGCAGGCGGATGCCGAGGGAGTTGACGTTCCAGGTGGCGAGTTTCATGGGGCGGCCAGCAGAGTTGCGCGGGGAAGCGGTGATTCTCGCCCCGAACCCGGGGGCGCGTTCAACGGGGCATGAAGATGCTGAAGAGGCCAGCGGCAAGACAGCGGCGAGGATCGCCGGCCAGTGCAGCCCACGATCGACGCGCCAGCCCGCGATCGCCGCGGCGGTGACACGGACGCCGATAAACTGGCGGCATGACAACCCCCAAGAATCCGCCGGCGTGGGATGCACCGCAGCCGCACGTGCTCGGCGTGGACGTCACCGACGCACACATCGACCTGATGCAGCATGTCAACAACGTCCACTACCTGCAGTGGCTGGAGAACGTTGCCTGGGATCACTCCGTGGTGCTTGGCATGCGCCAGGCCGACTACACGCGGCTGGGCCACGGCATGGTGGTGCGCCGCCACGAGCTCGACTACGTGGCCCCGGCGCTGCTGGGTGACCGCGTGCTGCTGGCGACGTGGATCATCGCGCTGGACCGGTTGTCGCTGCATCGGCGCTACCAGTTCGTGCGCGAAGCCGACGGCGCCACGCTGTTTCGCGGCGCGACGCACTTCGTCTGCGTCGACATCGCCAGCGGCAAGGTGCGGCGCATGGTGCCGGAGTTCACCGAGGCCTACACGCGCGGTCTCACGCCGTGGCCGGCCGCTTGAAGATGCCTTTGCCGTCCGCGTGCGCGATCGGCACGGAGGTGTGCTCGTGCACCACCTGCCAGCGGCCGCCACGCTGGCGCAACACCCAGCTGAGCCGGTTGTCGATCGAGCGCTGCTCCTGTGCGTCGGCGTCGACGCCGCGGTAAGTGAGGAACGCGGTGAGCAGCGCCATGTCGCCCGACACCGTGGTCTTGACTTCGGCGGCCTCGACAATCGAGCTGCCGTCGCCCAGGAACGCGAACCAGCCCTTGGCCATCTCGCGCCAGGAGGCGATGTCGTGCGTCCACTGGCCCCACAGCTCGTAGATCAGCGCGTCGTCGGCGTACAGCGCGACGAAGGCCTCGACGTCCTTGGCGAGGACGGCGGCCTGGTAGCCGCCGAGCAACAGGCGAATGGGCTGGTCGGCATCGGTCATGGTCGGACTCCGGGGCGGTGGACGCCAAGCCTATCCGATGGCGTCCGGGGCGCGTCGAAGTCCACGCGCCATCCCCGGAAAACGTCCAAGAACCTCCTCGTCGCGCGGCCGGCCCCGTCGTTCAGCTCAGATACCGGCGTACCACTCGTAGCCGCGGTCTTCCCAGAAGCCGCCCTTGCCGCCGTTGAAGTGCGCGTAGGCGTCGACGACCTCGATGCGGTTGATGTACTTGGCCTGCTTGTAGCCGAGCTGGCGCTCGATGCGCAGGCGCAGCGGGGCGCCGTGCGCGACCGGGAGATCCTTGCCGTTCATGCCGTACGCGAGGATCGTCTGCGGGTGGTAGGCGTCGAGCAGGTCGATGCTCTCGTAGTACAGGCCGGAGTCGTCGGCGCTCTGGCCGAGGTTGTCGGCGCAGTGGAAGATCACGTAGCGTGCGCCGGGCTTGAGGCCCGCCGCGTCGAGGACCAGCGACAGCGGGACGCCCTGCCACTTGCCGATCGCGCTCCAGCCCTCGACGCAGTCGTGGCGCGTGATCTGCGTGCGCGACTTCATCGCCTTCAGCTCGGCCAGCGACAGCGCCTGCGGCCGCTGCACGAGACCGTCCACCTTCAGGCGGTAGTCGACGAAGCCGCCCTGCAGCAGCTGCGCATATTCCTTGCTGGCCGGCATGCTCGAGCCGTTGGAGCGGAACACCGGCGACAGGTCGCGCTCGCCGTATTCCTTGGCCAGCGGCTGGTGGTCGAGGATCAGGCGCTGGCTGGCGAACGTGAGCTTCTCGGCGCTGCGCAGCGTGGCGTCGATGCGCGCGTTGTTGACGGCCTTGTCGCAGCCGGCCAGTGCCAGCGATCCGGCGCCCGCTGCGAACGCGGTGAGCCAGCGGCGGCGCGACTGGAAGGGCGTCGCGCGACCGCTCTGGAACTTCTCGTTGGGGTTCATTGTTGTTCTCCGTCGGTCTGGATCGCGTACTTGCCGGTGATCATCGAGCGCAGGTTGTTCCACAAGCCCGATGCCAGCACCATCACCAGGTGCACGACGATGAACGCGACCAGCAGCGAGGCGCAGATGAAGTGCAGCGACCGGGCCGACGGCCGGCCACCGAAGACGTCGAGCAGTACATGGAACGCCGAGTCCATCCCGGGCGACATCGTCAACCCGGTCAGCACCATCATCGGCAGCAGCACGAAGCCAACGCCCATGTAGGTGAGCTTCTGCAGCACGTTGTAGTGGCGCGCGGCCTCGCCCTTGGGGAAGTGGAGCTTGGCGTGATCGACCACCTCGTGCACGAGGTTGGCCGGCGCCAGCTCGGCCCGGGTCGGCAGCAGGTCGCGCCGGAAATGACGCGAGACGAGACCGCCGATCAGGTAGACCGCGCCGTTGATGGCGAACAGCCACGCGAAGAACAGGTGCCACCGGCGGCCGGCGGCCAGGTCCTGGTACGAGGGGATCGTCAGCCAGGACGGAAAGCCGCGCGGCGTCAGCGCAGCGCCTTCCTTGGAGGCGCCCAGCAGGCCGGTCGTCTCGAGGCTCAGCGCGCCGACGTGGAGCACGCCGCGCCAGCTGGCGCCGCTCTGCAGCGAGTCGACCGACAGCCACGCGTGGTCGTTGTCCGCTCCGTACTCGCCCCAGTAGAGCCGGGGGTGCGCGTTGAAGATCTGCGCGCCGGTCATCAGCAGCAGGGAGAAGCAGAAGACGTTGATCCAGTGCGTCAGTCGCACCAGCGCCGAATGGCGGGGGACGAGCCGCCTGGGGGCGTCCGTCGTGCGCGGAATGGTGCCGGAGGGCATCTTGGCGGTTGTCATGGCGGGCCTTGTGTGCATATGTCGTTGGTCGCGCGGCGCGTGTGGACCTTACACCAGCTTGATGAATGCGAGGCGGCGAGCGTTCGCATCGGCGAAACGACGCCGTCCTTGCCGATCACCCGCTTGGCGCGCAGCTTGCCGTCGTCGCCGCGCAGCGCGATCAACGAGCGCGTGCCGTCGGCGATCTCGACGGCCTTGGGTGAGCGTTCGCATCCCATCGCGTGCGGCCTGCCAACTCGTGGGTGGATGTCAATTCAGGCGTGTCCGGAGCGCTCCGGATACAGCCCGTGCACCTGTCCGAAGACCCGCGCCAGCCCGTAGATCGCGTCGATCAGCGGCGTCTCGACGCCCACACGCTGACCCAGTTCGCGCACCGCGCCGACCAGGCTGTCGAGCTCGATCGCGCGGCCGGCTTCGGCGTCCTGGAGCATCGAGGTCTTGAATGCGCCCAGCTTGCGGGTGATCGCATGGCGCTCTTCGGGCGTCTGCGTGATCGCGAAGCCCAGGCGTTCGCCGATGCGGCCGGACTCCAGCATCGCGTCGGCGGTGAGCTTGCGCACCAGGTCGTCGCCGATGATCCGATCGGTGCTCGCGCCGGTGATGGCGCTGATCGGGTTGGTGGTCATGTTGCCCCACAACTTGTACCAGATGTCGCGCTGGATCATGTCGCTGGCGGTCGTCTCGAAACCGGCCTCGTCGAACATCATCTTGAGCGCCAGCACGCGGTCGGACAGCCCGCCGTGCGGCTCGCCGATGACCAGTCCACGGCCCATCTGGTTGTGCGCGTGGCCGGGCGCGTCGACGAACGCGGCGGCGTGCACCACGCAGCCGATGACCTGCTCGATCGGCAGGTTGGCCGCGATGCTGCCGTCCGGGTCGACGCTCTTGAGAGGCAGCCCCGCGGCCGGCCCCTGCAAGCCCTGGCAGAACCACCAGGGCACGCCGTTCATCGCCGGCACGACCAGCGTGTGCGTGCCCAGCAGCGGTGCGATCTGGCGCGCGATGTCGGCCAGCGCCGGCGCCTTCACGGCGATGACGACGACGTCCTGCTCGCCGAGTGCGGCCGGATCGTCGCTGGCGGTGGCTGGCCCGGCGATCGGCCCGGCGAAGCCGTCGACGCGGAAGCCGTGTTCGTTGAGCGCGGCCAGCGTCGCGCCGCGCGCGATCGCGCACACCTGGTGCGAGCCGGTCGCTGCCAGGCGCGCGCCCACCAGCAGGCCGATGGCGCCAGCGCCGTAGATGCAGACTTTCATCGAGAGACTCCCGCGCTCGGACTTCAGATCTTGAGGAACGCCAGGACGCCGATCGCAATGCCCAGGCCGGCCACGCCCAGCGTGCCCCACTCGAGCCAGCGGCGACGCGTCAGCAGCGCGATGGCGGCCAGCGCGATCGAGACCTGGATCGCCGTCGTCGCCTCGGCCCAGCGGTGGTGCTGGTGCATCAGGTGCTCGCTCTGTTCGTCGAACGCCACGGCCTGCTCCTCGAGCTCCTTGGCCTTGGCCATGATGGGCTCCTTGTCGGCCTTGTACTTCTCGATGTTCTTCGAGTAGGTGTCGCGGCGATCAGCGGGCACCAGGTCCAGCGCGACCTCGGCGATGGCCTGGCGCGCGTTCTTGGCCTGGTAGAAGTTCCACTGGTCCGACGCCTCGGTCTTGCGGATCGCGGCGTCGTTCTTGGCCAGCGCGGCGTCGGCCTGGGTGGCGCCGCCCATGTAGGAGCAGATCGCGCCGATCGTGGCGAGCACCGCGGTGATCACGGCCAGTTGAGCCGTCATGCCGCTCGCGCCGTGCTGGGCGGCGTGTTCGACTTCATGGTCGTGCGGACCGTGGACGTGGAATCCTGAGGACATGGGGCTTCTTTCGCAATGGGATCGTGGCGGCAACCGCACCGCCCGGGCACGGCGCCGCGCGAGGCATTGCCCGGCCGACGATGGTAGCGAAGAATCCAAGCCCCCGAATGGAGCGCGCCGGCGCGGCGCGCTACTGCGCTGCGGGCAGGCCGCGTTCTCAGCGGGAGTCCGTCGACGCCAGCTTGAAGGTTGCCATCGCAGTCGAGAGTCGGTTGGCCTGATCCCGCAGACTCTCGGCGGCAGCAGCGGTCTCCTCGACAAGCGCGGCATTCTGCTGCGTCGACTGATCGAGTTCCGACACGGCGATGTTGACCTGGCCGATGCCGTCGGCTTGTTCCGACGACGCATTGCGGATTTCGCTGATGGCCGCGCTGACCTTGTCGACCGAATCATTGATCTGGGCCATCGAACCCTGGGCATCGCGCATGAGTGCGGCGCCCGCTGCGACCGCCTGGCCTGATTCGCCGATGATCGACTTGATCTCGGCGGCAGCGGCGGCCGAGCGTTGGGCCAGGCTTCGCACCTCGCTCGCCACGACGGCGAAGCCACGCCCCTGTTCGCCGGCTCGAGCCGCTTCGACCGCAGCATTCAGCGCGAGGATATTGGTCTGGAAAGCAATGCCGTTGATGACGCCGATGATGTCGCCGATCTTGTTCGAATGGATCGTGATGCGATCCATCGTGGACGTCATGCGCGATACGACGTCGCCGCCGACGGCTGCCTGGCGCGCCGTCGCCGACGCCAGTTCCTGGGCGACCTGGGCCGCCGCGGCCGTGTGGCGGACGGTGCTGGCGATCTCTTCCATCGATGCGGCAGTCTGCTGCAGGCCGGCCGCGGAGCGCTCGGTGCGCACCGACAGGTCCAGGCTGCCTTGCGCGACCTCGTTGCTGGCGATCTGGATCGATCCGGTCGTCTCGCGCACGTCGCCCACGAGTTGCTTCAACGACGCCTGCATCCGGTTGAGTCCCGTCAGCAGCGTTGCGATTTCGTCGCGCCCCTGGACAGCGATGGCGCGGCTGAGGTCGCCCGCCGCTACGGCGTCGACAGCTTCGACCGCCTGTTGCAGCGGGCGCGTCACCGAGCGCGTGATGATCCAGGCGCTCAAGGCCCCGATCAGCATGGAAAACGCGGCCAGGGCGATCATCATGACGCGCGCCCCGTCGGCACGCTGGACGCTGTCAGCGACGACATTGTTCGAGAGCTCGCTCTGGTGCTTTCCGAATCCGGTGACGGCAGCCATGTATCGATCCGCTTGCGGCAACAGCTTCGACTCGACCAGCGCATTGGCCGAAGCGTCCGAAGCGTCCAGCAGCTTGAAGATGTCGTCGCGCGTGTCGATGTAGTGCTTGCGCTTCTGGGCGATGTCGACGAACGCCGCCTTCGCATCGTCCGATACGGCGGCTGCCTCGAGCCGCTTCTGCACGACGGAGATGTCCGCTGACGTTTCCTTCATGAGCGGGGCCGAGTAGGCCTTGAGCGCGGCGGCGTTGTTGGACTTCGCCAGAGCGAGGGTCCGGCTGATGTTCAACTGCGTCATGCCGCGCCAGTGGTCGGCATCCGCGGCCTGCTGCATCGCGGCGTTCGTCCGGGCGCTGTCGACCTGGCCTTGGGTCAGTGCGCGCAGCCCCACGGTCGCGATGCAGATCACGAGTGCAAGCACGATGCAGAAGCCCAGCGTGAGCCGGCGTGCCAATCCGACAGAGTCGAGACGCATGGTCATTTCCAATCTTGGTGTCGATTCGATTTCGACAAACGCGCACAAGACTGGAGCATGGGGCTCATTGCTTTTAACGATCGCACCAGCATTCAGCATGGCGACAGCTATCGGCAGCGCCTGACAAAAGGTCGTTCACCCAGCCTGGCCGCCGACGTCGGTGTTCGACTCGATCGTCATCTGCACCGCGACATTTGACAGCGCCAGATCAAGGTGCGCTCAAAACACCATGCGATTCGCCGATAGACAAGTGCGAGGATGTCGGACGGGACATCGATTGCACCGGCCAGCCGGTGCGAATGGTGTGGACTGTCTGCGCGGTGCGTTCGCGTGGGGTCGTGCGACCCCGGCGTCGCCCGCCCTCGCGCCAGTCTGCGTGAACCACCACAGTGGCTATTCGGCCCCTAGCGAAGCCAGCCTGGCCGCCGCTTCGCGCTTGCCCAAGCCTCGCAAGGCGGCGATGGCCGCCAATGCCTTGCCCCTGGGCTTGGCCTTGCCAGACTCCCATGCATAGATCGATTGCCCCGTCGTGCCCACGAGAAGCGCAAAGTTCGACGCGGACAGGCCCAGCCGCTTTCGGTTCGCGGCCATCCCCTGGGCGCGGAATCGAAGCCCCTCGCGCGGCTCGGCGGATTCGCTCTTTGCCGGCGTTCGCGACTGCGCGGCAACCGCGCTTTGCGCCTTGGTCAGCCGTTTGACCAAACCCTCGAGGGCCTGGACACGGCGCTTGAGACTCGCGATCTCGGTTCGCTGCGAAGCAATCGCTTTTTTCAAGCCATCGCCTTCCTCGCGAACTTCCTTGCGTGCGAGTCGCGTGATTTCCGATTTGAAGACACTGGCAATATTTGGCATGCCGGTATTGTGCCTCCAGAGTCAGTTCGGGACATCACCTCGGCGCCGCGGTTCGCAATTTCGGGGCCGCATCACCGGGTCGGCGCGGCCGCGACACAGTGAAGCGACCCTCGCGTGTCGAGCATCTCCCTTCGCGCTGGTCGCCTGTCCGCCCCGTCAGTTACAAGCGAGTCGGCGCGAGCAGCGACGGCAGCTCGCACGGGCTCGTCGCGAGATGACGCGGCGAAACGGCTTGCAGCGAACAGCGCACGCTGGCCGAACAACTGCAGGATGCTCTCGGCCAAGTCGATGCGCTTGCGTTCTGCGAATCCCTGCAGTCGCAGCGCCTGGTTGATCGAGCGGGCGAAGCCGGGCAGGGGATCGCTGATCGTGCCGTCGAGGTCGAACACGATGACGCGCGAGCCCATGGGTTCAGCGCGCCGCGTGCGTGCGTCGGTAGTCGACGAAAGCGAAGTCGAAGTCGTTGGGCTCGACCGCGTGCTGGCGCACGCGGGCCGTCTCGACGAAGTGGTTGGGCGGCCACGCGGGGAAGCGGGCGTCGCCTTCGTAGCTGCGCTCGATCTCGGTGAGCACCAGTTCGTCGGCGTGTGGCAGCGCCAGCGCGTAGAGCTCGGCGCCACCGATCACGAAGGCGCGCAGGCCGTGCGGGTTGGCGGCGACGGACTCCAGCGCCATCTCCAGCGCCTGCTCGAAACCGTGCGCCACCAGCGCGCCGTCCGCGTGCCAGTCGGGCTGGCGCGTGACCACGATGTTGGTGCGGCCGGTGAGCGGCCGGAAGCGCGCCGGGATCGAGTCCCAGGTCTTGCGTCCCATGATCACCGGGTTGCCCATCGTGGTGCGCTTGAAGAACGCCATGTCCTCCGGCAGCTTCCACAACAAGTCGTTGCCATGGCCGATGACGCCGTTGCGCGCCACGGCTGCGATCAGGGCGACCTTCATACGGCCACCGGGGCCTTGATCGCCGGGTGGTGCTGGTAGTCCAGGATTTCGAAGTCGTCGTACTCGTAATCGAGGATCGAGGCGGGCCGGCGCTTGAGGTGCAGCGTCGGGTACGGGAAGGGCGTGCGTTCGAGTTGTGTGGCGACCTGGTCGGCGTGGTTGGCGTACAGATGGCAGTCGCCGCCGGTCCAGATGAAGTCGCCGACGTCCAGGTCGCACTGCTGCGCAAACATGTGCGTGAGCAGCGCGTAGCTGGCGATGTTGAAGGGCACGCCCAGGAAGATGTCGGCGCTGCGCTGGTAGAGCTGGCACGACAGCCTGCCGCGGCCGCCCGGCGTTTCCGACGGGGCCACGTAGAACTGGAAAAACGCGTGGCAAGGCATCAGCGCCATCTTGCCGAGGTCGGCCACGTTCCAGGCGCTGACGATGATGCGGCGCGAGTCCGGGTTGGTCTTGAGCTGCTTGACGACCTCGGCGACCTGGTCGATGTGGCCGCCGTCGGGCGTCGGCCACGAGCGCCACTGGACGCCATACACCGGACCGAGATCGCCGTCCTCGCGGGCCCATTCGTTCCAGATCGTGCAGCCGCGCTCCTGCAGCCACTTGACGTTCGAATCGCCGCGCAGGAACCACAGCAGTTCGAGGACGATGGACTTCAGGTGCACCTTCTTCGTCGTCACGAGCGGGAAGCCCTCGGACAGGTCGAAGCGCATCTGGTGGCCGAACACGCTGGTGGTGCCGGTGCCGGTGCGGTCGGCCTTGAAGCGGCCCTGGTCGCGCACCAGGCGCATGAAATCTTCGTATTGCGAGCGAACGGGACGGGTCATCCAATGATTTTACCGGTCGCGTGACGCATGCCTCGAACCCATGTCCCTGGGGCGCCTCTGGCCAGGGGTGCAGCAGGCAATGGGCCTTATGCTTGGCTCTCGCCTTCATTGCCTTGCCTGCTCGACAGCCGGGAAACTTCCCGGGCACCGGCCAATCCTCTTCAGTTGCCGGCCGGCGCGCCGACAATGGGTGGATGCGCTTCATTGCGCGTGGTGCGCAGGCAGGATCGGGCGCATCGAGCAACACCTGCCCGCATCAGCGGGTGGCACGCAACCGGACAACACGCCAGGAGCGCGACAGAGTGAGTCGGAGGGGCAGCAGCGATCAGGTCGAAGCCGCACAGGCGTCCACGCGGGCCAGCGTGCGCACCGGCGCGCGTCTCGCGCTCGCCGGCGTGCTGGCGCTGGGCGTGCTCGTGGCCACGGCGGGATCGCCGGCGGCCGCCGGCGCGCAGTCCCGGGTCTCCACCTCCGCACCCGCCGCCGCCTCGGCGGCCGCCGCCAGCATCGGCTGGGTCGGCATGGCCAACACCGTCTTCGAGCACCTGAACCAGCACGACGGCCTGCCGCACGACATCGCCACCGGCGTCACCGAGGACGCCCAGGGCTACCTGTGGGCCAGCACCCAGGACGGCCTCGCCCGCTGGGACGGCTACCGCTTCCGCGTCTATCCGGCGCGGCCAGACGACCCGCACGGCCTGCCGGTCAGCTACGTCCGCACGATCGCCCACGACAGCCAGGGCCGCGTGTGGGTAGGCATGGACGGCGGCGGCGTGGCCCGCTTCGACGCGGCCGAGAACTGGTTCACCCGCTTTGGTGGCTCCACCGTCGTCGGCCTCGCGCAGGACACCACGGGTGGCATGTGGGCGGCGAGCAGCACCGGCCTGATGCACGTGCACGCCAACGGCACGGTCGAGGACGCCTGGCCGCACGGCGGCAAAGGCGCGGACGCGCTGCCCAGCGCGAGCATCACGGCAGTGCTGCAGGACGCCGCCGGCGTCGTCTGGGTCGGCTCGGAAACGGGCGTCGTGTTGCGCTACCTGGACGGGCGTCCCGGCAAGCGCATCGAACTGCCCGGCGTCAACGACGCGAGCCCGGTCACGGTCGACGCGATCTTCCAGGACAGCCGCGGCCAGGTGTGGATAGGCACCAGCCAGCGCGGCGTGTTCGTCCACGACCCGGCCAGCGGGCGCATCGTGCGCCTGCAGCCGGTCGGCGCGTCCGATCCCGGGCTGCTGACCGACAGCGTCACCTCGTTCGCCGAGTCGGGCAGCGGCGAGGTCTGGGTCGGTACGCAGGCCCGTGGCCTCGTGATCGTCGACAGCGGTTCGCTGGTGGCGCGGCGCGTCATGCGGGACCGGAGCGTGCCGAGCAACTTGCAGGCGAACTGGATCTGGGGCCTGCACCGTGACCGCGGCGGCGAAATGTGGATCGCCTCGACCACCGGGCTGAGCCGCACGCGGCCGCAACAGGACGCGATCCTGTCGCTGTTCTCGTCCGACGGGTCGACCTGGACCGATCCGAACGTGTTCTCCGTGGACGCCGATGCGCGCGGCATCGTGACGCTGGGGCAGAAAAGCAGCATCGAGATCATCGATCCCACGCAGCAGACGATGACCGCGGTGCCGGGCGGCAGCGCCGACGCCGACGGCGGCACGTCGATGAACAACGTCACGGCCATCGTGCACACGGCCGACGGCACCCGGTACTTCGCCTCGCGCGACGGGCTGTTCACGCTGGCCCCCGGCGCGCGCCAGATCCAGCCGGTGGCGATGCCGCAGCGTGGCGCGGTCAAGGCGGTCGCGGCGCTGGCGCTCGACGGCAACCTGCTGTGGATCGGTGGCAAGGATGACGGCGTCTGGCAGATGGATCTCGCGGCGCCGGGCCACCCGCTGACCCAGCCGGTGCCCAAGAGCGACCTCAGCGACCCGGAGGTCACCGCGCTCCTGCACGGCCCCGGCGACTCGATGTGGATCGCCACCAACAACGGCTTGAACCTGGTGCGCAAGGGCCACGCTACCGAGCGCATCATGCCGGTCGCCAACGACCCGACCAGCCTCGCCTCGGCGGTGATCAACACGCTGCTCACCGACCGCCAGGGCCGCCTGTGGGTTGGCAACAATGCCGGCGTGCAGATCATGGAAAAGCGCGACCCGGACGGGCGCACGTACTTCCACCACATCGGCAGGGCCGAAGGCCTCACCAGCGAGAACATCGACACCTTGCTGATGGACGCCAGCGGCCGCGTCTGGGTCAGCACCGACGACGGCGTGGTCGTCATCGACCCGGCCACCTACGTCCTGCGCGTGCTGCACCCGGCCGACGGCGCGGCCATTTCCACCTACTGGGTCAATTCGGGCGCCGTCGGCCCCACCGGGGAGCTGTTCTTCGGCGGCCTGGGTGGGCTGACGGTCATCCGCCCCGAGCGCCTGACGCAACGCGTCTACTCGGCGCCCGTCGTCGTCACCGACGTCGAAGTGGGCGGCAAGCCGTCCGCGCTGAGGGAGGCCAACGGCCGCAAGCAGCTCACGGTGCCGCCCGAGGCAGGGGGCTTCTCGGTGGAGTTCTCGCTGCTCGATTTCACGGCGCCGGAGCGCAACCGCTACGCTTACTGGCTCGAGGGCTACGACAAGACCTGGCGCGAGGTCGACACCACGCACCGTTCGGCCAGCTACACCAACCTGTCGCCCAACCACTACGTGCTGCACATGAAGGCGGCCAGCCGCGACGGGGCGTGGAGCGAGCATCCGCTGGAGGTGGACGTGCAGATCCAGCCCGCCTGGTACCAGACCTGGTGGTTCAACCTGTTCAAGATCCTGGGCGCGCTGCTGGTGGTGGCCGCCGTGGTGGCCGTGCGGGTGCGCTATGTGCAGCAGCGCAGCCAGGAACTGGAGCGCCTGGTCGAGCAGCGCACGCACGAGCTGACGCAGTTGCAGCACCAGCTCGAGGAACTGGCCTACAGCGACGCGCTCACCGGGCTGCCGAACCGCCGCATGTTCGGCGACTGGTGCCGCCAGATGATCGCCACCTGCGAGCGGCAGGACGGCGGCTTCGCGTTGCTGCTGATCGACCTCGACCACTTCAAGCAGGTCAACGACACGCTGGGCCACGATGCCGGCGACGCACTGCTGGTGGAGACCGCGCGCCGGCTCCGCACGATCGCGCGCAAGGCCGATGTCGTGGCGCGATTGGGCGGCGACGAGTTCGCGATCCTGCTGGCCGACGCCGGCGTGCCCAGTGCGGTCGACATGGCCTGCGCCCGAATCCTGGCCGCGTTCGACACGCCGGTGCTGCACGAAGGCCACGAGATGCGTACCAGCCCCAGCATCGGCGTGTCGCTGTTCCCGTCCGATGGCACGACACAGGACGCGCTCTACAAGTCGGCCGACCTGGCGCTGTACGAGGCCAAGCGCTCCGGTCGCCATACCTGGCGCTTTGCGCAACACAAGGGCACGGGCGAGGGCGGCGAGGGCTGAATCGGGCTGGCCAGGACTGGCAGCTGAACGACGGCCCTTGCCAGGACGCCACCGCGCGCCATGCCCGGTTGCCCGGCCTCAGGAGGCGCGTTTCGAAAAAGCAGTCAGTGGCTGCCGCCCAGGTAGGCTGCCTGCACCGCCGGGTCGTTCTTGAGCTTGTCGGCCGGGCCGTGCACCGCGATGCGGCCGTTCTCCAGCACGTAGCCGTAGTCGGACACGTTCAGCGCCGCGGCGGCGAACTGCTCCACCAGCAGCATGGTGACACCCTCGGCGCGCAGCCGCGAGATGATGCGAAAGACCTCGTCGACGAGGATGGGCGCCAGGCCCATCGACGGCTCGTCCAGCAGCACGACCTCCGGGTTCATCATCATCGCGCGCGCCATCGCGAGCATCTGCTGCTCGCCGCCCGACAGCGTGCCGGCCAGTTGCAGCCGGCGCTCCTTCAGGCGCGGGAAGTACTCCATCGCACGTTCGACGTCGGCGGCGATGTCGCCCTTCTTGCGCGCGCCGGTGAAGCGCGGGAACGCGCCGAGCAGCAGGTTGTCGTTGACGGTCATCGTGGCGAACACGCGCCGGCCTTCGGGCGAGTGCGCCAGGCCCAGGCGGGCGATGCGGTGCGACTCGCGGCCGGTGATGTCGACGTCGCCGAGCATCACCGTGCCTTCGCGCGGCGCGATCATGCCGGAGACGGCGCGCATCGTCGTCGTCTTGCCGGCGCCGTTGGAGCCGATCAGCGTGACGACCTGGCCCTTGGGCACCTCCAGCGAGATGCCGTGCAGGACTTCGACCTTGCCGTATCCGGCGTGGAGATTGGTGATCGAGAGCATGGTTGTGCGCTTGGTATTGGATTTCGCCGTAAGGCGCTGACTTCGTTCAAGCACCCGGGAAGCGAGGATCGCTACCCGAGCCGATCCGGGCTCCCCCTTGGGAGGCAGCGACCGGATGGAGCGTGGGGGCCTCCAATTCTCCGCCGAGGTAGGCCTTGATGACCTGCGGGTTGGCCTGCACCGCGGCCGGCGTTCCCTCGGCGATCTTCTGGCCGAAGTCCAGCACGGTGACGATGTCGCAGACGGACATCACGACGTCCATGTGGTGCTCGATCAGGATCAGCGTGATGCCGTGCTCGCGGATCTTGCGGATGATGATGACGAGCTCCTTGATGTCCGGCGCGGTGAGGCCGGCGGCGGGCTCGTCGAGCAGCAGCAGTTCGGGGTTGAGCGCCAGCGCGCGGGCGATCTCCAGCAGGCGCTGCTTGCCGTAGGGCAGGTTGCGCGCCTCCTCGCCGGCCAGCGCTTCGAGGCCGACGAACTTCAGCAAAGCGTAGGCGCGCGCCGTGGCCGCGCGTTCCTCGCGCTTGAAGCGGGGCAGGTGCAGCGCGACGTCCAGCAGCGTGCTGCGGTACGAGTGGTGCAAGCCGACCAGCACGTTCTGCAGCGCGGTCATCTCGCCGAACAACTGCACGTTCTGGAACGTGCGCGCGATGCCGGACAGCGCGATGCGCGCCGAGGTCTTGCCGACGATGGACTGGCCCTTGAACGCGATCGCGCCCTCGGTGGGCACGTAGATGCCGGTGAGCACGTTCATCATCGTGCTCTTGCCCGAGCCATTGGGGCCGATCAGGCCGTGGATGGTGCCGCGCGCGACGTGCAGGTCGACGTCGTTGAGCGCCTTCAGGCCGCCGAACTGCATCAGCACCTTGTCGGCCGCCACCAGGTCCTGCATCGCCGGCGTGGCCGCGGCGGCCACCGACGTGGACACCGCGTCGCCCGGCGACGGCAGCAGCGCGGCCGCCTCGGCATCGGTGCGGCCGTGGCCGTGCATGCCGAGCGTGTTGCGCACGAAGCCGACGATGCCGTCCTGCAGGTAGTAGACGACCAGCAGCGTGATCAGGCCGAAGATCGACAGGCGCCAGTCGGTCATCGAGGTCAGCACGAACGACAGCACCGCCAGCGCGACGCTGGCGAGGACGGGAATGGCCGAGCGTTGCAGGCTGGACTTGCCTTGAACGATGAACACGCCGGCGCCCACCGCCACGAGCACCGCCAGCGCCACTGACACGTAGCGGAAAAGGTTGACGTCGTCGAGCAGCTGGGGCAGCACCACGATGATGGCCGCACCGAGCAGCGAGCCCACGCGCGACTTGCGCCCGCCCATGATCACCGCGAGCAGGAACATCACCGTCAGCTCGAAGTTGTAGGTGTTGGGCGAGATGTACTTCTCCGAGTACGCGTACAGCGAGCCGGCAAGTCCGGCCAGCCCGGCGCTGATGACGAACGCATGGACCTTGTAGCGGTACACCGACACGCCCATGCAATCGGACGCCACCGGGCTGCCACGCAACGCCTCGAACGCACGGCCCAGGTGCGAGCGCAGGATGCGATGCACCACCACCAGCGCCACGATCAGCAGCACGCAGACGAGCCAGAAGTAGTCGCGGTCGGTCAGCGTCATGCCCAGCATCTTGGGGCGCTGCATCGTGATCCCCATCGGCCCGTTGGTCAGGTCGGTCATCTCGTTGATGAGGATCTGGATGATGGTGCCGAAAGCCAGCGTGACCATCGCCAGGTAGGGGCCCGTGACGCGCAGTGCAGGCAGCGCCAGCAGCGCGCCGAAGGCGCAGGTGACGACGACGCCGCCCAGCAGGGAGAGCAGCAGCGGCGCGGCGAACGTCGTGTACAGCACGCCGGCCGTGTAGGCACCAATGCCGAACAGGCCGGCGTGGCCCAGCGACACCTGGCCCGTGTAGCCGACCACGATGTCGAGGCCGAACAGCAGGATCGCGTAGATCGCGATCGTCTGCAGCATGTGGATGTAGTACGAGTTGTCGACGACCAGCGGGAAGCCGAACAGCAGCACGCACGCGATGGCCGGGATCAGGAGGGATCGAATTTTCATCGTCAGACCTTCTTGATCGCGGTCTTGCCGAACAGGCCGGCGGGCTTGACCGCGAGCACGATCAGCAGCAGCACGAGCCCCGGCACGTCCTGGTAGCCCGTCGACAGGTAGTAGCCCGTTGTCTTCTCCGCGATGCCCAGGATGATCCCGCCCAGGATGATGCCCATGCCGCTGGTCAGGCCGCCGATGATCGCGACGGCGAAAGCCTTCAGCCCCAGCACCGCGCCCATCGTGGCGCCGGTGAGCGTCAGCGGCGCGATCAACACGCCCGCCAGCGCGGCGCTCATCGACGACAGCGCGTACGAGAAGGTGATCACGAGGCTGGTGTTGATGCCCATCAGTCGGGCGGCGTCCCGGTCGTTGAAGGTGGCGACGACGGCCTTGCCCCAGATCGTCTTGCGGTTGAACAGCTCCACCGCGGCCATCATCAGCACGGCGCCGACGACCACGAGGATCTCCATCGGCAGCACGTTGGCGCCGAGGAACTTGATCGGCGACTCGGGCAGCGGCGACGGGAACTTGAGGTCGTCATGGCCCCACACGTTCTCGGCCACGTTCTTGAAGATGATGCCGAGTGCGATGGTGGACATGATCCAGCCGAACTCGCTCTTGATCTTGAGCGCCGGCCGCACGCCGATGCGTTCGACGAACGCGCCCTGCACGGCGCCGAACAGGCACACGATGGGGATCATCAGCCAGTAGTTGACGCCCATGCCCACCAGCGTGAGGCCGACGAGCGCGCCCAGCATCAGCGCATCGCCCTGGCCGAAGTTGAGGGTATCGGACGTGGCGAAGGTCAGCTGGTAGCCGAACGCGATGACAGCGTAGATCATCCCCAGCGAGATGCCGCTGAAGATCAGTTGGGTCAGGATTTCCATGCGCGAAGCTCTCCGATGGTGGCCGTTTCGCAGGCCCGCTCATGACGGGCGATATTCAAGAGAAGCGCCGCCGCGACAAGGTGTCGGGGCGGCGCGTCTGGTGCACGCTAGTGGCGCAGCTTACTTCTTCGCGGCGGGCAATGCGCCCTTGGCGTTGACGTCCTTGACGCGCACTTCCGAGGCCTTCTTGAAGTCATCGGGGTAGGCGTAGACGACACGCGCGCCCTTGACCTCGCCGAACACCGGGATGTTGGCGGTGATTGCCTCGTGGTCGGTCTTGGAGAACGGCTTGTTGTACGTGGTGACGACACCGTCGACCGGCGTCTTGAGGTTCTCGAGCGCTTCCTTGATCTTCTGGCCGTCGGTGGAGCCGGCCTGCTTGATGGCCGCGGCCAGCAGGTACACCGAGTCATAGCCCTGGGCCGCCGAGACCGGCGACTCGATGCGGCTGTTCTTCGGGTTGTAGGCCTTCAGGTAGCCGACGATGAACGACTGGCGCTTGGGCGTGGTCGGCTCCTGGATGAAGGTCTGCGGCATGCGCGCGCCTTCGCCGCCGGGGCCGGCATTGTCGATGAAGTTGGCCATCGACAGCGTCCAGCTGCCGATCAGCGGCACCTTCCAGCCCAGCTTGGTCATGCCGTTGGCGATCTGCGCCAGCTCGGGGCCGATGCCGTAGGTCAGGATGACTTCGGCGCCGGCCTCCTTGGCCTTGAGCAGCTGCGCCGTCATGTCCACGTCCTTGACGTTGAACTTCTCCACGGCGACCGGCTTGATGCCCTTGAGCCCCAGCGCCGTTTCCAGGTCGGCGCGGCCGAGCTGACCATAGTTGGTGGAGTCGGCCAGGATGGCGACCTTCTTGTAGCCCCGCCTGGCGGCTTCCTCGGCGATCATCGGCGCCTGGATGCTGTCGTTGGCCGCGTTGCGGAACACGTAGTTCTCGGGCTGGTCGTCGAACTGGTGGGTCAGCTTCGAGCCGGTGGCCACGTTGTTCATCACCGGGATCTTGGCTTCCTGGAAGAAGCGCTCGGAGGCCAGGCCCACGCCGGTGTTGATGTAGCCCACCGTGGCGACGACCTTCTCCTTGTTGATGAGCTCCTGCGCGATGGCCACGCCGCGTTCGTTCTTGGCCTCGTCATCGCGTTCGACGAGCTGGATCTGGCGGCCCAATACGCCGCCGGCCTTGTTGATCTCGTCGGTGGCCATGCGCACGCCGTCGCGCATGCTCACGCCCATCGACGAGGAGCCTCCGGTGAACGGGCCGTCGACGCCGATCTTGATCGGCTCGGCAGCGAAGGCGGTGGCGGCCGTGCAGGCCAGGGCGACGACAGTGAATCGGGATGTGAACTTCATGGGTTGTGTCTCCGTTTGGGCAACTGGGTTGCCTCGCGTTTGTGATTCAAAGCGAGTCGAATTCCAGACCCATTGTGGTGCCACCGAAAACGTTTGCCACTACGTGATCCCCGCAGATTCGTGCAAACCCCGAGAGCCAACTCGGTGCAAATAGGCGGTCGAGTGCATGTGGCCGGGGCGCGTGTAAGACCCGTGTCAGATCAGGCGAGGGAACGACGGGCCCATTCCTCGTGGCGCTGGCTCGGTTCTAAGTCTGGCCCAGATCGGGGCACCTGCCACACGAAGGAAGCGCCCGAATTCTCGGGTCGCAGCCGACACCGAAGCCCGGCGACCCGTCGACGAAAAAGGGCGCCGATGCGCCCGTGGATTCCACAAGGAGACTGCGCGGGGGTCAGTCCTCGAATTGCCCGTCCTGCTCCGCCAGGTTGACAACCACGTGCGCTGGCTCGAAGCGCGCGCCGTGCGCGTGCGCGAGCTCGCGCGCACGGGCGACGAACTTGCGCGCACCCATGGCGTTGATGAACTGCAGCGCACCGCCGTGGAAGGGTGCGAAGCCCCAGCCGAAGATCGAGCCGATGTTGGCGTCGGCCACCGAACGCAGCACGCCTTCCTCGACGCAGCGCGCGGCTTCGTTGGCCTGGGCGAACAGCAGTCGGTCGATCAGCTCGCGCTGGGACGGTTGCTGTTCGGCCACCGGAAACATCTCGGCCAGGCCGGGCCACAGGTTGCGGCCCGCGTCCGTCCAGTCGTAGAAGCCGAGGTTGGCCTTGCGGCCGATGCGGCCCAGCTCGCACATCTGGCGCAGCACCGATTCGCCCGGGTGCTCGGCGTAGGCCTTGCCCTCGGCGGCGAGATCCTTGCGTGTCTGGTCGGCCACGTGGAGCGCCAGCGTCAGGGAGACCTCGTCCTGCAGCGCCAGCGGCGGCATCGGCATGCCGGCCTGCAGGCCCGCGGCCTCGATGTGGCGCGGGTGCACGCCTTCCTTGAGCAGCGCCAGGCCCTCCATCACGTAGGTGGCGAACACGCGGCTGGTGTAGAAGCCGCGCGAGTCGTTGACGACGATGGGCGTCTTGCCGATCTGGCGCACGAAGTCGAACGCCAGCGCCAGCGTGGCGTCGTCCGTCAGCTTTCCCACGATGATCTCGACCAGCGGCATCTTGTCGACGGGCGAGAAGAAGTGCAGGCCGATGAACTGGGTCGGGCGCACGCTGGCCTGCGCGAGGCCGGTGATCGGCAGTGTCGACGTGTTGGACGCGAACACAGCCTCCGACGCGAGCAGGGCTTCGGTGCGGCGCGTGACGTCGGCCTTGATGGCGCGATCCTCGAACACCGCCTCGATGACCAGGTCGCAGCCGGCGAGATCCTCGAACTGCACCGTGGGCGTGATGCGCGCGAGCATCGCGTCGCGCTGCTCGGGCGTCGTGCGGCCCTTCTTGACCGCCTTGTCCAGCAGGTCCTGCGAGTACAGGCGGCCCTTGACCGCGTTGTCGGGCAGCGTGTCGAGCAGCATCACGTCGATGCCGGCCTTGGCCGCGACGTAGGCGATGCCCGCGCCCATCATGCCGGCGCCGAGGATGCCCAGCCGCTTGACCAGCCGCGGCGCTTGCCCGGTCGGCCGCGACGCGCCTTTTTCGATCGCCTGCAGCTGGTACCACAGCGTGCCGATCATGTTGCGCGATTCCTGCGACACCGCGCAGGCCGCGAAATAGCGGGACTCGATCTCGAGGGCCGCATCGAAGCCGACCACGCCGCCTTCGAACACGCACGACAGGATGTGCGTGATGGCCGGATAGTTGCCGTAGCTCTTGGCCGACACCATGGATGGCGCAACCGAGAACATCTGCGCCGTCGCCGGGGCGCGCGAGTCGCCGCCCGGGTAGCGGAATTTGGGCGTGTCCCACGGCTGCCTGGGCGCCGGGTTCGCGAGGATCCATGCCTTCGCCTGCGCGTGCAGGTCATCCGCACTGCTGGCCAGCGCGCCGACCAGGCCGAACTTCAGCGCCTGCGCTGACCGGATGTCGGCGCCTTCGCCCATCCACTGCAGAGCCTGCTGCATGCCGACGAGGCGCGGCATGCGCTGCGTGCCGCCGCCGCCGGGCAGCAGGCCCAGCTTGACCTCGGGCAGGCCCAGGCGCGCCTTGCCATCGTCGAGCACGATGCGGTGGTGGCACGCCATCGCGATCTCCAGCCCGCCGCCCAGGCACTTGCCGTTGATCGCGGCGACCACCGGCTTGGCCCCCAGCTCCATCCGGCGCAGCAGCTTCTTGAAGCGCATCGATTCGTCGAAGGCCTCCTGCGCGGACGCCAGCGCACGCAGGCGGTCGACGTCGGCGCCAGCCAGGAAGTCCTTCTTGCCGGAGGCCAGGATCAGGCCCTTGATGGTCGCATCGGTCGCGAGGCGATCGATCAGCGCCGCGAGCGGCTCGGCCAGTTCGTCGTTGAGCACGTTCATCGAACGGCCCGGGGAGTTCATCGTGGCGGTGGCGATGCCATCCGCGTCCACGGTGACGGTAAGTGCGTCGGTCATGTCTCAGATCCTCTCGATGATCGTCGCGATGCCCATGCCACCGCCGACGCAGAGCGTGGCGCAGCCCAGCGCCAGGTCACGTCGTTCCAGTTCGTCGAGCAGCGTGCCGAGGATGATGCAGCCGGTGGCCCCCAGCGGGTGGCCCATGGCGATCGCGCCGCCGTTGACGTTGACGCGGTCCAGCGACACGCCCAGGTCGCGCGCCGTCTTCATCGGCACCGCGGCGAAGGCCTCGTTGATCTCCCACAGGTCGATGTCCGAGGCCTGCAGGCCTGCCTTGCCGAGCGCCTTGCGGCAGGCGGGCGTCGGTCCGGTCAACATGATGGTGGGTTCGGAGCCGACCACAGCCACGCTGCGGATGCGGGCGCGGGCGCGCAGCCCCGCGCGCCGGCCCGCGTCGGCGGAGCCGATCAGCATCAGTGCAGCGCCGTCGACGATGCCCGACGCATTGCCCGCGTGGTGCACGTGGGTGATCTTCTCGACGGTGGTGTACTTGCGCAGCGCGGTGGCGTCGAAGCCCATCGCGCCCATGGCCGCGAACGACGGGTCGAGCTTGGCCATCGCCTCCAGCGTCGCGTTGGCACGGATCGTCTCGTCCTCGGCCAGCATCAGCAGGCCGGCGATGTCGTGCACGGGCACGACCGACTTCTTGAAATGCCCCGCCGCGCGCGCCGCGGCGGCGCGCTGGTGCGAGCGCAGCGCATAGGAATCGAGGTCGTGGCGCGAGAAGCCTTCGAGCATCGCGATCAGGTCGGCGCTGATGCCTTGCGGGATGAACGCGATGCCTTGATTGATGCGCGGGTCCATGAACCACGCGCCGCCGTCCGAGCCCATGGTCCAGCGGCTCATGGACTCGATGCCGCCGGCCACCACCATGTCCTCGAAGCCGCTGGCCACCTTGGCTGCGGCCAGGTTCACGGCCTCCAGGCCCGAGGCGCAGAAGCGCGACAGCGTGACGCCCGCTACGCTTTCGGCCCAGCCGGCGTCCAGCACCGCGGTACGCGCGATGTCGGCGCCTTGCTCGCCCACCGGCGTGACGCAGCCCAGCACGACGTCGTCGACGAGGGACGTGTCGAGATCGAGCCGTTGCTGCAGGCTCTGCAGCAGGCCGCGCAGCAGCCACACCGGCGTCGCCTGGTGCAGGCTGCCGTCCTTCTTGCCCTTGCCGCGCGGGGTGCGGACGTGGTCGTAGATCAGTGCTTCAGTCATGTCATCACTTTCCAAGTCCACGCTTGACGGTGGCGTTGATGATGCGCAACTCCGCCAGCGACGCGTCGATGTGCGCGCGCTTCTGCTCGAGTTCGGCGATCGCCTTCGATGTCTTGTCCAGCACGAACTTCATCTGCACGGCGCGGCCTTCGCCGTGCGCACCGTACAGGTCGAGGTAGTGCTTGATCTCCGCGAGCGACGAGCCGATGGCCTTGGCGCGCAGGATCAGCGACAGCCTGGCGCGGTCGCGCCGCGTGTAGACGCGCGTGCCGTTGATGCGGCGCGGCGCCAGCAGGCCCTTGTCCTCGTAGAAGCGAATGGCGCGCGGCGAGATCTCGAACTCGTTGCAGAGCTCGGTGATGCCGAACAACTCGCCGGCGTCGTCGCTGCGGTGGTCGGCCACCACCTCGTCGGCGGTCTGCGGGCGCGTGGCGTTGGCAGTGCGTGACATCGAAGACTGCGGGTCCACGGCGCTCAGACGATGCGTTGCAGCTTCAGCGCGACGCTCATGTCGCCCGAGACCTTGAACTTGCCCATCATGAAGCCCGTGGTGGGCTCGAGTTCGCCCGACAACAGGTCGCCGAGCGTGGCCAGGGTCAATGCGACAGTGCAGTCGGCCACGAGCGACGCATCGTTGGACAGCGTGTTGGGCACCTTGGTGGCGTCGACGACGACGGCGCCGTCGGCACCACAGTCGAACTTGAGCACGGCGCCGAGGCCGCAGTCTGCGCCGACCTTGGTGCGCAGTTGTTCAGTGGCGGTCTGGATGTCCATGGGAGTGCTTCCTGGTTCTGGAGGGTGTTGGATAGACAGGCGCCGGCCTCGCAGGGAGTGCCAGACGGACGCGGCCATGCTATGCCCTGGACGTGACGTCGGCATCAGTGTAATTCCCAATCAGGTAAGCGGTTGACGTTAACGTCACCCTGAAGCCTAATGCGGCACGTGCCGATGCACGGGCCTCCTCTTTCTGGATCGAAACGCGTTCCCATGACGACAGCCTCTCCCGATTCGACCGCCTGCGCCATCCCTTCTTCACGCTACCGCAGCGTGTTCGCGCCGGGGCTGTTCGCGGGCCGGCGGCTGTGGGTCACCGGCGGCGGCTCGGGCATCGGCCGCGCGGTCGCGCACGAGCTCGCGTCGCTCGGCGCCGACGTGGTGATCAGCGGGCGCAACGTCGACAAGCTCGAACGCGTGGCCGCCGAGATCCACGAGGACGGTGGCCGCTGCACCTGGCGCGCGTTCGACATCCGCGACGACGAGGCCGTCACGGCCAACGTCGCCGACGTCGTCGCCAAGGAGGGCGTCGTCCACGGCCTGGTCAACAATGCCGGCGGCCAGTTCCCGGCGCCGATGATGGCCATCAGCAAGCGCGGCTTCGAGGCCGTGGTTGCCAACAACCTCACGGGCGGCTTCCTGATGATGCGCGAGCTCTTCCTGCAAAGCTTCCAGCAGCACGGCGGTGCCATCGTCAACATGACGGCCGACTTCCGCAACGGCATGCCCGGCATGGCGCACTCGGGCGCGGCGCGCGCGGGCATGAGCAACCTGACGATGTCGGCCTCGTTCGAATGGTCGTCGTTCGGCGTGCGCGTCAACGCCGTCGCGCCGGGCTGGATCGCCTCCAGCGGCATGGACACCTACGGCGGCGCGATGAAGACGCTGATCCCCAAGCTCAAGAGCCACGTCCCGTTGCGCCGCATGGGGCTGGAGGCCGAGGTCAGTGCAGCGATCGTCTTCCTGCTGTCGCCTGCGGCCTCGTTCATCACCGGCATCACGCTGCAGATCGACGGCGGGGCCTCGCTTCACTCGCCGATGTTCCCGTCCGTCGACCACGCCACGTCGGTGCCGTTCGACGGCTTCCATCGCGCGACGACGCCCGAGGTGCTGCGCGCTCTTTCCGAAGCATCCCCACCCACCCAGCCGGACGCCGCCTGATGCCCGCGATCGTCTCGAAACTCAATCCCAAGGCCGCTGGCTTCGTCGCCAACGCGGCGCGGATGGCCGAACGCCTGGCCGACGTGCGCAAGCTCGAACGCCAGGTCGTCGACGAGAGTGCGTCCAAGCGCGACAAGTTCGCCAAGCGCGGCCAGTTGCTGCCGCGCGAACGCGTCGCCCAGCTGCTCGACCGCGGCAGCGGCTTCCTGGAGCTGTCGACGCTGGCCGGGCTGGGCATGCACGACGACGACGGCAAGAAGTCGGTGCAGGGCGGTGGCTCCATCGTCGGCATCGGCCTGGTGGCCGGCAAGCGCATGGTGATCTCCGCCAGCGACAGCGCGCTGAAGGGCGGCACGGTGTCGCCGATGGGCCTGCGCAAGGCCTTGCGCGCGCAGCAGGTCGCTCTCGAGAACAAGCTGCCGCTGATCTACCTGGTGGAGTCCGGCGGCGCCAACCTGATGTACCAGAGCGAGATGTTCGTCGAGGGGGGACGCAGCTTCGCCAACCAGGCGCGGCTGTCGGCGGCGGGCATCCCGCAGATCGCCGTCGTGCACGGCTCGTCGACGGCCGGCGGCGCCTACCTGCCGGGCCTGTCCGACTACGTCGTGCTGGTGCGCGGCCGCTCCAGCATCTATCTGGCCGGGCCGCCGCTGGTGAAGGCGGCGATCGGCGAGGACGTCACCGACGACGAACTTGGCGGCGCGCAGACGCACGCCGAGATCACCGGCCTGGGCGAGTACCTGAGCGAGAACGACGCCCATGCGATCGCGATCGCGCGCGAGCTCGTCGACAAGCTGCAGTGGGAGTCGGCGCCGTCCGCCAACGCGTGCGCGGCGCCGCTGTACGACGTCGAGGAGCTGATGGGCGTGGTGCCCGCCGACGAGCGCGAGCCCTACGACGTGCGCGAGGTCATCGCCCGCCTGGTCGACGGCTCCGACTTGCTCGAGTTCAAGCCCGGGTTCGGCTCGGATACGCTGTGCGGCCACGCGCGGGTCGACGGCCACATCGTCGGCATCCTCGGCAACAACGGCCCGATCCAGCCCGCCGGCGCCAACAAGGCGGCGCAGTTCATCCAGCTGTGCGACCAGTCCGGCACGCCGCTGGTCTTCCTGCAGAACACCACCGGCTACATGGTGGGCTCGGCGGCCGAGCGCGGTGGCGCGATCAAGCACGGCGCCAAGATGATCCAGGCCGTGGCCAACGCGCGCGTGCCCAAGTTCACGTTCGTCATCGGCGGGTCGTTCGGCGCCGGCAACTACGGCATGTGCGGCCGCGGCTTCGACCCCCGCTTCATCTTCAGCTGGCCCAACGCACGCACCGCGGTGATGGGCGGGGCGCAGGCCGGCAAGGTGATGGAAATCGTCGGCGCCGCCAAGCTCGCGCGCGCCGGCGCACCGCTCAATCCGGATGCGTTGTCCGCGATGGGCAACCAGCTGCGCGACCGCATCGACCGCGAATCGAACGTGCTGTTCGGCACCGCGCGCCTGTGGGACGACGGCATCGTCGACCCGCGCGACACGCGGCGCGTGCTGGCGCTCGCGTTGGCGCTGGCGCGCGAGGCCGATGCAAGAACCCTGCGCGGCAACACCTTCGGCATCGCCCGCTTCTAAACATTCCAAGAGACAAGCTCATGATCTTCACGACCGAACACAAGGCCCTTGCCGAGACCGTCTCGCGCTTCGTCGAGAAGGAACTGAACCCCTTCGTCCCGAAGTGGGAGGCCGACGAGCAGTACCCGGCGCACGAAGTCATCAAGAAGATGGGCAACCTCGGCCTGCTGGGCCTGAAGTACCCCGAGGAGTTCGGCGGTGCGGGCCTGGACTTCAGCTACTCGATGGTGATGGCCGAGGCGCTGGGCAACTGCGGCTGCGGCGGCGTGCCGATGTCCATCGGCGTGCACACCGACATGTGCACCCCGGCGCTGGCGCGCTTCGGCTCCGACGAACTGCGCCACGAGTTCCTCACGCCGTCGATCGCCGGCGACGTGCTGGGCTGCGTCGCGGTGAGCGAGCCGGGCGGCGGCTCCGACGTCGCGGCGCTGAAGACGACGGCGCGCAAGGACGGCGGCGACTACATCATCGACGGCAGCAAGATGTGGATCACCAACGGCCTGCAGGCCGACTGGTGCTGCCTGCTGGCCAACACCAGCGAGGGTCCGGCGCACAAGAACAAGAGCCTGATCATCGTGCCGATGAACCTGCCCGGGATCACCAAGCAGAAGATCCACAAGATCGGCATGGACTCGTCCGACACCGCGTTGCTGTTCTTCGACGGCGTGCGCGTGCCCCAGCGCTACCTGATCGGCCAGGAAGGCATGGGCTTCGCGTTCCAGATGATGCAGTTCCAGGAGGAGCGCATGTGGGGCGCTGCGTCGTCGCTGAAGAGCCTCGACCGCCTGATCGACCTCACCATCGCCTACACACGGGAGCGCAAAGCCTTCGGCAAGAGCATCCTCGACAACCAGGTGGTGCACTTCCGCCTCGCCGAACTGCGCACCGAGGTCGCCGCGCTGCGCGCGCTCACCTACCAGTGCTGCGAGCTCTACATCTCGGGCAAGGACGTCAGCAAGCTCGCGTCGATGGCCAAGCTCAAGTGCGGACGTCTCAGCCGCGAGGTGGCCGACAGCTGCCTGCAGTATTGGGGCGGCATGGGCTTCACGCGCGACAACCCGATCTCGCAGGCCTATCGCGACTCGCGCCTGATCTCGATCGGCGGCGGCGCGGACGAAGTCATGCTGGGCATCATCTGCAAGCTCGAAGGGACCTTGCCAAAGGGGGGGCATTGATGGACTTCGCTACTCTGGCCGTCTCGTCGGAGGGCGGCGTCCTGCACATGACGTTGAATCGCCCGGCGACGCGCAACGCGATGTCGCTGCAGATGGTCGACGAGCTGCGTGCGGTGCTGGCCGATGCCGAGGCGGCGGGCGACGTCCGCGTGATCGTGCTGCGCGGCGCGGGCGGGCATTTCTGCGCCGGCGCCGACCTGCAGGACATGGCGCAGGCGCGCCAGCGCGAGATGGCGGGCGACGCCGACGCGATCGCCAGCGTCAACGCCCGCTTCGGCGCGCTGTGTGGCGCGTTCGCGCGCACCGGCATCGCGACGATCGCGGTGCTCGAAGGCACGGTGATGGGCGGCGGCCTGGGGTTGGCTTGCGTCGTCGACGTCGCGTTGGCCGGGCAGGGCGCGCAGTTGCGCCTGCCCGAAACCTCGCTGGGCCTCGTGCCGGCGCAGATCGCGGCTTTCCTCGTCGAGCGCGTCGGCGCTTCCCAGGCGCGACGCCTGGCGGTGACCGGAGGCAAGCTGAGTGCCGCGCAGGCATTGGCCATCGGCCTGGTGCACGAGTTGCATGACGACGGTGCGGCGCTGGACGCCGCGCTGGCCGCGACGCTGGCGCAGGCGCTGCGCTGCGCCCCCGCCGCGGTCGCGGCCACCAAGGCCTTGATGGCGCGCGCGCTGCACACACCGGCGGCCGATCTCGTCGACGAGGCGGCACGCCTGTTCGCGCAGGCGGCACGCGGGCCTGAAGGCATCGAAGGCATGACCGCGTTCCTGCAGAAGCGTTCACCGTCGTGGGCGCCGCAATGAACAAGATCCTGATTGCCAACCGCGGCGAGATCGCTTGCCGCGTGATCCGCACGGCGCGTGCGCTGGGCTACCGCACCGTCGCGGTCTACAGCCAGCCCGACGCGGCGTCGCCGCACGTGGCGCTGGCCGACGAGGCCGTCGCGCTCGGCGGCCAATCGGCCGCGGACTCCTATCTGCGCATCGACGCGGTGCTGGCCGCGGCCGCGCGCACCGGCGCCGACGCCGTCCACCCGGGCTACGGTTTCCTGTCCGAACGCGCCGACTTCGCACAGGCCTGCGTCGCCGCCGGCCTCGTCTTCATCGGCCCGCCTGCCTCGGCCATCACGGCGATGGGCGACAAGGCCGGCGCCAAGCGCCGCATGCTGGCGGCGTCGGTGCCGTGCGTGCCGGGCTATCTCGGCGACGACCAGTCGGACGCGGCGTTCACCGAACAGGCGACGACGCTCGGCTACCCGCTGCTGGTCAAGGCGGTGGCCGGCGGCGGCGGGCGCGGCATGCGTCTCGTGCACGCGCCCGTCGAGCTCGCGGGTGCGCTCGCGGGCGCGCGGCGCGAGGCGACGTCGGCGTTCGGCGACGGCACGTTGATGCTGGAGCGCCTCGTCACCGACGGCCGCCACATCGAGATCCAGGTGTTCGCCGATGCACACGGCAACGTCGTGCACCTCGGCGAGCGCGATTGCAGCGCGCAGCGCCGGCGCCAGAAGGTCATCGAGGAATCGCCATCGCCGTTCGTCGACGCGCAGATGCGCGACACCATGGGCCGCGACGCGGTCGCCGCCGCCCAGGCCGTCGGCTATGTCGGCGCCGGTACGGTGGAGTTCATCGTCGATGACCAGCGCCGGCACTACTTCCTCGAGATGAACACGCGGCTGCAGGTGGAGCATCCGGTCACCGAATGCGTCACCGGCCTCGACCTCGTCGAATGGCAGCTGCGCGTCGCCGCGGGCGAGCCGCTGCCCCTGCGCCAGGACGAGATCCGCTGGACCGGCCACGCCGTCGAGGCCCGTCTCTACGCCGAGGATCCCTACGACGGCTTCGCACCGCAGACCGGCCCCATCACCCACTGGCGTCCGGCGCGCGCGCTGCGCGCGGGACGCGCGGACGCCGGCACGCAAGGCGTGCCGGCCAGCCTGCTGGCGTCGGTGCGCATCGACGACGGCATCGCCGAGGGCGGCGTCGTCTCGCCGTTCTACGACGCGATGGTGGCCAAGGTCATCGTGCACGGCCGCGACCGCGGCGACGCGCTGCGACGCCTGGGCGCCGCGCTGGAAGACAGCCCGTTGCTGGGCCTGCGCAACAACGGCCGCTACCTGCGCGACCTGGTGCGCCATCCCGAGTTCGTCGCCGGCGCGGTCACGACCAAGCGCCTCGACGACTGGGCGGCGCAGCACGATCCGATCAACGTCGCGCCGCTGCCCGACGACGAGGACTGGGCCATCGCCGCCGCCTTGCGCGCGCAGCCGCCCGAGGCCGCGCCCACCAGCGGGCCGCTGGCGCCGAGCATCGCGTCGCGTCGCATCGCGCTCGCCTGCGCCGGCGTGACGCGGGCGCTGGTGGTCGATGCGGGCAGGCGCGTGCACCTCGGAGAGCGTGTCGTCGACGTCGTGCTGCATCGGCGCGACGCCGACGGCTGGCGCGCGGTCGACGTCGACGGCGTGCGCCGGCAGCGCCTGATCCTGGACGACGGCGCGTGCGTGCATGTCGCTCGCGACGCCGCGGTGCACCTGTTCGCCGAGCCGTCGCCGTTCCCGCAGCCTGACGCCAGCGCCGCGGCGCGGGTCGCGCGGGCACCGGTCGCCGGGGTCGTCGCGCAGGTGAGCGTGGACGTCGGCCAACGCGTCGTGGCGGGCCAGCCGCTGGTGTGCGTCGAGGCGATGAAGATGGAGATGTGGCTCAACGCCGCCGCCGCGGGCGTCGTCAGCGCGGTGCATGTCGCGCTGCGCGACACGGTGGCGTCGGGCGCCGTGCTGGTCGAGCTCGACCTCGACCCGACCTGAACGAGGAAGACGATGAACGAAGCGATCCTGACCTGCGCGCTGACCGGCGTGCTGACCGACCCGAGGCAACATCCGGTGCCGGTCACCGCCGCGCAGATGGCGGCCGCGGCGCGCGATGCGTTCAACGCCGGCGCGTCCATCATGCACGTGCACATCCGGCGCCAGGACGAGGGGCAGGGCCACCTGCCGTCGTGGGATCCGGACGTCGCCGAGGACGTCTGCGGCGCGATCCGCACGGCCTGCCCGGGCGTGATCATCAACCTGACGACGGGCGTGATCGGCAAGGACATCAGCGGCCCGCTCGCCTGCATCGAGCGCGTGAAGCCCGAGATCGCCGCCTGCAACGCGGGCAGCCTCAACTACCTCAAGCTGCGCTCGGACGGCAACTGGGCCTGGCCGCCGATGGTGTTCGACAACCCGGTCAGCAAAGTGCAACAGTTCCTCGACGCGATGGAAGCCGCCGGCGCGCATCCCGAGTTCGAATGCTTCGACGTCGGCATCGTGCGCTCGGTGGGCATGTTCCTGAAGTCCGGCATGCTCAAGCCCTCGATGGGCGTGGCCGAATACAACCTCGTGATGGGCGTCGCCTCCGGCATGCCCTGCGACGCCGACCTGCTGGCGCTGCTGCCGCGCTGGATCGCGCCGGGCGCGGTGTGGCAAGCGACGCTGATCGGCCGCGAGGAGATCTGGCCGGTGCACCAGAAGACGGCCGAACTGGGCGGCATGCTGCGCACCGGGCTCGAGGACAGCTTTTATCTGCCGGGCGGCGAACGCGCGAGCGGCAATGGCGTGATGATCGAGGCCTTGGCCAAGTGTGCGGAGCGTGTCGGCCGACCGATCGCGACGCCGGCGCAGGCGAGGGCGCTGCTCGGGCTGGCCGCAGCGTAAGCCCTGCATCCTTCGCCGACAGCCCGACAACTCAGGGAGCCACCGATGACCCAACGCAGCCTGCAAGGCAAGACCTTGCTGATCACCGGCGCGTCGCGCGGCATCGGCCTGGCCATCGCCTGCCGCGCCGCCCGCGACGGCGCCAACGTGGCCTTGCTCGCCAAGACCACCGAGCCCAATCCCAAGCTGCCCGGCACCTTGTCGTCGGCGGCCGAGGCCGTGGAGCGCGCCGGTGGCCAGGCGCTGGCGCTGCGCACCGACATCCGCGACGACGCTGCGATCGCCGAAGCAGTGCGCGCCACGGTCGAGCGCTTCGGCGGCATCGACATCCTGGTCAACAACGCCAGCGCCATCAGCCTCACGCCCACCGCCGACACGCCCATGAAGCGCTTCGACCTGATGTTCGGCGTCAACGTGCGCGGCACCTACGCCACCACGCAGGCCTGCCTGCCGCACCTGCGCGCGAGCGCCAAGGCCGGCCGCGCACCCCAGGTGCTGACGATGTCGCCGCCGCTCAACATGGACGCCCGCTGGTTCTCGCCCCACGTGGCCTACACGATGGCCAAGTACGGCATGAGCCAATGCACGCTGGGCCACGCCGCCGAGTTCAAGCGCTTCGCCGTCGCCGTCAACAGCCTGTGGCCGCGCACGGCCATCGCCACGGCAGCGCTTCAGATGATCCCCGGCATGGACCTGTCGCAGTGCCGCAAGCCCGAGATCATGGCCGACGCCGCCTGGGCCATCCTCACCCGGCCCGCGATGCAGGACACCGGGCGCTTCTTCGTCGACGACGAAGTGTCGAAGGAAGAAGGCGTGAGTGATTTCGATGTCTATAGCGTGACACCGGGCACCGTGCATTTCATTCCGGATCTGTTCCTGGATTGAGCCGCTGCCAGGGGCGGCAGGGCCTCCGCCAACTTCGGGTTGTGGTCCGCGATGTCACGTGCCCGGCAACCGCATGACTGACAACGGCCTGTTCAAGCAGACCCGCACCGGGATGGAGTCGCGCCGCGCTTCCTGGCCAGTCACCACCGGTGCCTGCTGCGCGGCAGCAGCGAAGTGCCGGACGTGCTGGTCGTCGTCGAAGCGGCCTGCCTGCTGGCCCGGGACGCGTGAGCACCGAGGCCGGCGCGCGATGTCGCCGCCGGTCGGCCTGACACAATCGCAAGGCATTCTAGGGTGCCTGCATCCACCGAGCCGACCATGCTGAAGTTCCTGCTCCCCTTGGCCGCAAGCGTCGCCCTGGCCGCGCAGCCGGCACTGGCGGGGCCCGCCGCCGCCGAGCCGGCGCCCGTCGCCGAGGCGCTCTGCACCTCGGTGAACCCGTTCGGCGGGGACATGCGTGTCGTCACATGCCGGGTGCCCGCCGGCCGCGCCCATCGCTTTACGGCCAATTTCGGCGGCGGCCATGACGACACGTCGGCGACGCTCAGCGCCACGCTGGACGGCCAGGCCACGAACTGCGACGCCGACAGCAAGATGAGCCTGTTCGGCGAGGACGGCGACGTCAGCCTCCGCTGCCGCGTCGCGGCCGGGGACGCGACGTCCGGCGTGCGCACGCTGGTCGTGACCGTTCTCTGGAGCCACGCGCAGTACCGGAACTTCGTCTTCGCAGCGGAGCAAGCGGCGAAGTGAGCGGCGGGGCATGCGGCACCGCGCGCTGCGCTATGCTTCATGCACCACGACTCGGAGCCGTCACATGATCGCAATCGCTGGGGGCGTCCTCGCCCTGTTGGGCATCCTTGCCGGCGCGCTCCTCGTCGGCGCGCCGCTGGGCCTCGTGGCGGCCACGCCAGGCCTGTCGCTGTTCATCCTGTTCCCACTGCTGACGTTGATCGGCTACTTCCTGCTGGTCGTCGGCGACCTGGATCCATTGCGCGGCGCGTCGACCAGGCTGGTCGCGATCCCGCTGCTGGTCATCGCGCTGCTGGCCGCCGGAGGCCTGGTCGCGGTCGGCGCGGGCCTGCTGCCGGCCAACGGGCTCACGGGCACGGCGCCGCTCTGGTACGTGATGATCGTGGCTGGCTTGCTGGGCGCCACGGGCACAGCCGCCTACAGCCGCAAGGCCGGGTCGCCACAGGCGTCCTGAACGGGCCCGTGCGAGCGGTGCGGGCAATCCCTTAGGTAGAACGACGACCCGGCTGTTCGGCCAATTGCGCCGCTGGCTTCACGGCAGTAGTCTTTGCGGGCTCTAAAAGAAACCCATGGAGACTTGCCGATGACGACTTCGCTTCGCCGTCGGGCGCCCCTTGTGGCGCTCGCCTGTTTCATCCCCGTGCTGGCCAGCGCGTCCACCGCGTGCGATCGGCTGCTGCGGCAGTTCGGTCCGGCGCTGGCCGACGCCACCTGCGTCGACAGCGCCGACCTCACCACCACCAACCCGGACACCACGCCCGCCAACAACTCGGTCGCCGGCCTGCCCGCGTTCGCCTTCACGCCGCAGACAGATCGCGCAACGATCGCGCCCAGCATCGGCAAGCGCGCGCCCATCACCAAGGTCGTGCCGGGCATCCAGCTCAACGGCCGCATCGCGTCCGATCCGACCGGGCAGGCGCGCTTCCTGTTGCGCCTGCCGCAGGAGTGGAACGGCCGCCTCGTCGTGGCCGGCGCGTCCGGCACGCGCAGCGAGTTCAACGGCGACTTCTCCTGGAGCGATTACGTGGTCCAGAAGGGCTATGCGTACGCGTCGCAGAACAAGGGCGTGCTGAACCTTCAACTGACGACGGCGGCCGATCCGCTCGGCTGCCGCCTGAACCCGCTGTCCGCCACCTACGTCAACTTCTACGACAACGGCGCAACCCAGTCGTTCGCGCGCTGGGCCGAGGTCATGGTCAAGGCTGGCCACCTGGCGCGCCAAGGCGTGATCGCGAACTACGGCAAGCAGCCGCGCTTCATCTACGCCGTCGGTACGTCCAATGGCGGCTACCAGGTGCGTCGCGCGATCGAGACCGCACCCGAGCTGTTCGACGGTGGCGTCGACTGGGAAGGCACGTTCGTCGACGAGCACGCGCCCAATCTGCTGACCGACCTGCCGGCGGCCATCCTCAACTACGCCGACTACGCGGCCGCCGGCTTCGACCCGAACAGCAGCGCGGCCAAGAACATGCGCGCCGCCGGCTTGCCGCCCGACATCGTCGCCAGCCCCACCTCGTCGCTGTGGACCAACTACTGGGGCGCGTTCTGGGAGGTGACGCAGTGCCAATGGCAGAAGCGGCTTGACGCGGCCTACGACACCTACGGTTCGGGCACCGGCACGTACAACTACGTCGCCCGCCTGTCGGCTTCCGACGTCGGCGCGCAGGTGGCCTCGTTCGCGACCACCGGTCGCATCCAGCGCCCGCTGATCACCGTCGCCGGGACGATGGACGCACTGCTGCCGATCGACCACCACGCGCGTGCCTACGCCCGCAAGGTCGCGGCCGGTCAGTCCACGTGGGAGTATCCGCGCCACGACGAACGGGATGCGGCGTATCGGCTCTACGAGGTGCAGAACGGCAACCACATCGAGGCCTACGCGGACACGTTCCCACAACTCGCGCTGATCGAGCCGCAGGCGCATACGGCCTTCGACCTGCTGGTGGCGCACGTGGAGACGCGTGCGCCCCTGCCGGCAAGCCAGTGCGTACCCAAGGGCGGCACCATCGCGCAAGCACCGGCCCAGCCGGGTCACTGCGCGGCGCTTTACGCGCCCTGACGCTGTGGAGTGCGGCCGCCTCGCGCGGCCGCCCGTCTACTTGCTCAGGCGGCGGATCCACTTGTCCAGCAACTCGCGGCCATCGGCTGGCAGCGACACCCACAGGCCCCCGCACACGAGGTCACGACCCTGCACGACGACGTAGGTGGTCTTGATCGTGCCCGTCACGGGCGTGATCTTGGTGGCCTCGTGCAGGCCCGGCACGCCTATTGCGAAGTTCAGCACGGTGCTGGGCGGGATGTGGTGTTCGGTCATCAGTCCGACGCCGCTCTCGGACAGGTCCCGGACGCGAAGCTGGATCACCTTGCCAGTGGGCAACTGCACGCGTGCCGGCCACGACACCTTGACGCGGTGCTCCTTGCGGCCTTCTGCCGACGCCGAGGCGCCACCGAGAAACGGGGTGCCGAGCTTGACCGGCGACGGCGGCGCGGGGGCGTCGAACAAGGCGTCGACGTCTTCGGAGGAGGTCGTCATGGGATGCGGGCGAGATCAGGCTGCTTCTTCGGACGCGGTCGTTGCGGCGGAGAGGTCGAGCGGATCGGTATGGAACTGCATTCTGGCAAGTTTCGCGTACAGGCCGTCGCGCTGCATCAACTCGTGATGGTTTCCCTCTTCGACGATGCGGCCCTGTTCCATCACGATGATGCGGTCGGCCTTCTTGACGGTGGCCAGCCGGTGGGCAATGACCAGCGTGGTGCGGTCGGCCATCGCGGCCTCCAGCGCCGCCTGCACCATCCGTTCGCTCTCGGCGTCGAGCGCGCTCGTGGCCTCGTCCAGCAGCAGCAACGGCGGGTTCTTGAGCATCGCGCGCGCGATCGCGATGCGCTGGCGCTGTCCGCCTGACAAGCGCACGCCGCGCTCGCCCAGGAAGGTCTGGTAGCCCTCGGGCAGGCGCAGGATGAACTCGTCGGCGAAGGCCGCGCGGGCGGCGGCGATCACCTCGTCGTCGCTGGCGTCGGGGCGGCCGTAGCGGATGTTCTCCATCGCGTTGGCGGAGAACACCGTGGAGTCCTGCGGCACGATGCCGATGCGTCCACGCAGCTCGGCCAGCGAGGTGGTGCGCACGTCGACGCCATCGACCAGCACGCTGCCGGCGCCGGTGTCGTAGAAGCGTTCGAGCAACTGGAACACCGTGCTCTTGCCGGCGCCGCTGGGGCCGACCAGCGCGACGGTTTCGCCCGGGCGCACGCGCAACGAGTAGTCACTCAGGGCGGCGTGCAGCGGCCGCGATGGGTAGTGGAACTGGACGTGGCGCAGTTCGACGGACGAGCCCGCGCGCGTGGGCGGCAGCAACTGCGGCGTGGACGGATCCATGACCGGCGACACCGCCGCCAGCAGCTCCATCAGGCGCTCGGTGGCGCCGGCGGCGCGCAGCAGGTCGCCGTAGACCTCCGACAGCACTGCCACGCTGCTGACCAGCAGCATCACGTAAACGACGGTTTCGCCGAGGTGGCCCGCACTGATCTTGCCGTCGATCACGGCCTGGGTGCCCTGATACAGGCCCCACAGCAGCGCGCCGAAGGTGGCGCTGATGATGAAAGCGACGAGCATGGCGCGCACCAGCGTGCGCTTCTTCGCGGTGTCGAACGCTTGCTCGGTGGAGACCTCGAAACGCGCCGCCTCGCGCCCTTCCTGGGTGTAGCTCTGCACGACGGGAATGGCGTTGAGCACCTCGGCCGCGATGGCGCTGGAATCGGCCACGCGATCCTGGCTGGCGCGGCTGAGCTTGCGCACCCGGCGGCCGAAGACCATCGACGGCGCGACCACCAGCAGCAAGATGCCCAGCACCTGAGTCATCACGTACGGGTTGGTGACGATCAGCATCACCATCGCGCCCAGGCCCATCACGCCATTGCGCAGGCCCATCGACAGGCTGGAGCCGACCACCTGCTGCACCAGCGTGGTGTCGGTGGTCAGGCGCGACAGCACCTCGCCCGTGGCGTTGGTCTCGAAGAAGGCCGGGCTCTGCTTGACGACGTGGCGGTAGACCGCACTGCGCAGGTCGGCGGTGACGCGCTCGCCCAGCCAGGTGACCGAATAGAAGCGCAGCGCCGAGAAGATGCCCAGCGCGATCCCCACGCCGAAGAGCGCCAGGAAGTGGTCGCGCAGCCCGACCAGGCGGGCGCCATTGGCCGCGGCTGAGTTGGCGCCGGTGAGCGGACCGGTCGAGCCAGCCAGCCCCAGGCCACCGTCGATCAGCTTGCGCAGCGCCATCGGAAAGGCCAGCGTCGTCAGCGCGGCCAGGATCAGGAACAGTATCGCGGCGGCGATCCGGCCGCGGTATGGACGCAGGAACGGGAGCAGGCCTGACAGCGAGCGCGGGGAGGCCGCCTTCGCGCGTTCGGAAGCAGAGGTCATATCTCTTCAGTCTACGGGGAGGTGGTGCACATGGGGCCACATGAAGCCACATGGAAGGCGACCGAGGGTATTCCCCCGCAAAATAAAAGCCTATTCAATCATTGTCGGCGCATTGACTGCCTAAGCAAGTATATTCGCGTCCATGTCATCCACCAACGATCCCCAGCCGCGGGCCGACTTCTACTCTGCCGAGGGCTACACCCAGGAAGAGAGCGTCGGGGCCGTGCTCAAGGGCGTCATCGGCTCCATCACGCACCAGGTCGACCGCCGCCTGGTCGACCACGACCTGACCCACGCGCAATGGGTGCCACTGTTCAAGCTGGCCCATGGCGAATGCGGCACCGTGGCCGAACTCGCCCGCACGCTGCAGAGCGATCCGGGCGCGATGACGCGCGCGCTGGACCGCCTCGAGGCCAAAGGCCTTGTCGCGCGCGTGCGCTCCAGCGAGGACCGCCGCGTGGTCAACCTTGAACTGACCGATGCCGGGCGCGAGGTGGCCGCCGTCGTCCCCGCCGTGCTGGCCGAGGTACTCAACCTGCACCTGGCCGGCTTTTCCAAGGAAGAGTGGCGCGCGCTGCTGAGCATGCTCAAGCGCATGCGCGCCAACGGCGATGCCCTGCGCGCCGCCAATGCCAACAATTCAGCGACTCCCGACTGAAAGATCCCATGCCCAGCGCCAATCAACCTCAAGAATGTCCGCGCCGCGCCGGCGCGTCCCCCACCACCGGTGAGCCGCAGGTCGAGCGTCGCGTGACGCGCCGTCGCACGCAGCGCGCCCTCGACCTCGACCTGCCGCGCATGCTGTCCACCAGCACGCTCGCACTGGCCGTGGCCTCGGCCGCGGTGCTGATGCTGTCGGGCTGCGCCTCGATGGGCAGCCAGACCACCGCCGTCGCGCCGCGCAGCACCGATTCACTGGGGTTGGTGTCCTCTCAGCAGACCACGCCGGTCGACGCCCAGTGGTGGCATCAGTTCGGCGACGTCCAGCTCGACGCGCTGGTCGCCAAGGCACTGGAAGGCTCGCCAAGCCTTGGCGCCGCCGTTGCGCGCGTCGCGCGCGCACAGGCGGTGGTCGACGCGACCCGTGGCACCGAAGCCCCGCAAGTCGGCTTCGATGCCTCCGTCAAGCGCGAACTGCTTTCGCGCAACGGCCTGTTCCCGCCGCCGTACGGTGGCAGCGTCTTCAACCAGTCCGACGCCACGTTGGGCGTGAAGTGGGACGCTGACCTGTTCGGCCGCCAGAAAGCCAACCTCGAAGCCGCACTCGGCAGCGCCCGCGCTGCCAAGGCCGACGCCGACGTCGCCGCGCAGCAGATCGCCACGCAGGTCGTGCGCACCTATTTCTCGCTGGCCCGCCTCGAGAGCCAGCGCGTCGTGGCGCAACGCACCTATGACCAGCGCAAGCAGATGCTGTCGCTGATCACGCAGCGCGTGAACGCCGGCCTCGACACCGTCGTCGAACAGAAGCAGGGTGAAGGCGCGCTGCCCGACACGCTGGCGCAGATCGAATCGCTCGACGAGCAGATCGACCTGGCGCGCCACATGCTGGCCGCGCTCACCGCGCAGCCGCTGCAGGCGCTCGCCACGCTGGCGCCGACGTTGTCCCAACTGCACGTGTCGGCGCAGCCGCCGCTGCTGGGCGCCGACCTCATCGCGCGCCGCGCGGACGTCGCCGCCGCGATCGCGCGCGTCGAAGCCGCCGAGCAACAGGTGAAGTCTCAGCGCACGCAGTTCTATCCGGACATCAACTTCTCGGCCGGCTTCGGACTCGACTCCATCAGCCTGCAGCACTTCCTCGAGTTGCCGAGCAAGGCCTGGTCGTTCGGCCCGGCGCTGCACCTGCCCATCTTCGAAGGCGGCACGCTGCGCGCCCAGCTCAAGGGCAAGGCCGCCGACCGCGACGCCGCGATCCAGGCCTACAACCAGCAGGTGATCGACGCGGTGCGCGAGGCCTCCGACGCCGCCACCTCGGCGGCCTCGATCGGCCGCCAGCTGACGCTGCAGCGCCAGGCGCTCGCGGCCTCGACGGAAAGCTACGATTTTTCGCAGAAGCGCTACAGCCAGGGCCTGGGCAACGCACTGATCGTGCTGAACGCCGAGACGCAGATGCTCGTGCAACGTCGCCTCGAGGTCGACCTGCAGTACCGCGCGCTCGACGTCCAGGCCCAGTTGATGAAGGCCCTGGGTGGCGGCTGGACCGCTGCCGCCTCATCCGCCACGACCACACCGCTGCCTGCCGTCGCGGCGTCCGCTCCGACGACCACGACCGCCAAGAACGACAACCTCACGCCCGCTTAAAATCATGAACGCACCTGCCATCGACAACGCCGCTCCCGCCACCACCGCGCCGGCCGGCAACCCCAAGCGTCGCACCGCCCTGACCGCCATCGCGGTGGCGGTGCTGGTGATCGGCGGCGGCTACGGCATCTACTACTGGATGACGGGCCGCCATTCCGAGGCCACCGACAATGCCTACGTCGCGGCCAACGTGGTGCAGATCACGGCCCAGGCCGGCGGCACCGTCACGGCCATCCAGGCCGACGACACGAACTACGTCAAGGCCGGCCAACTGCTGGTCAAGCTCGATCCGGCCGACTCGCGCGTGGCGCTGGACCAAGCCGAAGCTTCGCTGGCGCAGACGGTGCGCGAGACGCGCATCCTGTTCGCCAACAACTCGACGCTGCAAGCGCAGATCGACGCCCGCCAAGCCGACGCCACGCGCGCTTCGGCCGACCTCGCGAAGGCCCAGGACGACGTCAATCGCCGCGCCCCGCTGGTGCAGAGCGGCGCCGTCGGCAAGGAAGAGTTCGACCACGCGACGCAGCAGCTGACCTCGTCCAGGAGCACCTTCACCGCGGCCAAGTCCGCGCTGGACGCAGCCAAGGAGCAACTGAGCTCCAACCAGTCGCAGACCGAAGGCACCAACGTCGCCGACCACCCGAACGTGCTGCGCGCCGCAGCCAAGGTGCGCGAGGCCTGGCTCGCGGTGCAGCGCGCCGACGTGCTGGCGCCTGTCAGCGGCACCGTGGCGCGCCGCAGCGTGCAGGTCGGCCAGCGCGTGCAGGCTGGCGTGCCGCTGATGGCGGTCGTCCAGCTCGACAACGTGTGGGTCGACGCCAACTTCAAGGAAGGCCAGCTCGAGCGCCTGCGGCTCGGCCAGCCGGCCAACCTCGAGGCCGACGTCTACGGCAAGCACGTGGTCTTCCACGGCAAGGTCGCGGGCCTGGGCGCTGGCACCGGCGCGGCGTTCTCGCTGCTGCCGGCGCAGAACGCCACGGGCAACTGGATCAAGGTCGTGCAACGCGTGCCGGTGCGCATCGCCCTCGACCCGAAGGAGGTCGCGCAGAACCCGCTGCAGGTCGGGCTGTCGATGAACGTCACCGTCAATGTCGCCGACGAGAGCGGGCGTGCGGTCTCCGACACGCCGCGCACGCAGGCACAGGGCGCGGTCGCGTCGACCACCGTGTTCGATTCGCTGCAGCATGACGCCGACGCCGAAGTGGCGCGCATCATCGCGGCCAACGGCGGTGGTCGCTCCAGGGCGCAGGCCTCGGCACAGGCGGCGTCGGCCCCGATGGCGGCGGCCGCCGCTGGCGACAAGGTCGCCTCGGCCGACATCGCTGGCAAGCATCGCAAGCACCACAAGCAATCATGAGCTCTCCCCCACCAGCGGCAGCGCGCAGCCCTTTGAAGGGTGGCGCGCTGGTGATGGGCACGTTGTCGCTGTCGCTGGCGACTTTCATGAACGTGCTCGATTCTTCGATCGCCAACGTGTCGTTGCCGTCGATCTCGGGTGACCTGGGTGTCAGCATCTCGCAGGGCACCTGGGTCATCACGAGCTTCGGTGTCGCCAATGCGATCTCCGTGCCGCTCACCGGCTGGCTCACGCAGCGCTTCGGCGCGGTGCGGCTGTTCACGGCGAGCGTGATCCTGTTCGTCATCGCGTCGGTGCTTTGCGGCCTCGCGCCGTCGATCGAATTGCTGATCGGCTTCCGCGTGCTGCAGGGCTTCGTCGCCGGGCCGATGATCCCGCTGTCGCAGACGCTGCTGCTGTCCACCTATCCACCCGCGAAGGCCGGCACCGCGCTGGCGCTCTGGGGGGTGACGACGCTGGTCGCGCCGGTGGCCGGACCCTTGCTGGGCGGCTACATCACCGACAACTGGACCTGGCCCTGGATCTTCTACATCAACATCCCGGTGGGCATCTTCGCCGCCGGCGTGACATGGAGCATCTACAACAAGCGCGAGACGCCCATCGTCAAGCGGCCGATCGACGGCGTCGGCCTGGGTATGCTCGTGCTGTGGGTCGGCTCGCTGCAGATCATGCTGGACAAGGGCAAGGAGCTCGACTGGTTCCACTCCAGCACCATCGTCGTGCTGGCCATCATCGTGGTGGTCGCGCTGGCCGTGTTCATCGCCTGGGAGCTGACCGACGAGCATCCGGTGGTCGACATCCGGCTGTTCACGCGACGCAATTTCCTGTTCGGCGCGGGGACGCTGGCGATCGCCTACGGCCTGTTCTTCGGCAACGTGGTGCTGCTGCCGCTGTGGCTGCAGCAGTACATGGGCTACACGGCCACCGCGGCCGGCATGGCGCTGGCGCCGGTGGGCGTGCTCGCGATCCTGTTGACGCCCGTCGTGGGACGCAACGTTGCGAAGTGGGATCCACGCTGGATGGCCACCGGCGCGTTCATCATGTTCGGGGTCGTGTTGTGGATGCGCTCGAATTTCACGTCGCAGACCGACTTCATGACCATCTTGGTGCCCACGCTGATCCAGGGCGGCGCGATGGCGTTCTTCTTCATCCCGTTGACGACGCTGACGCTGGCCGGCCTGCCGCCGGAACGCATCCCCGCCGCCGCCGGCCTGTCGAACTTCGTGCGGATCATGTTCGGCGCGATGGGCACGTCGATCGCGACCACGCTGTGGGACAACCGCGCGACGCTGCACCACGCGCGCCTGGTCGAGCAAATGGGCCTGAACGGCAGTGCACTCGACGCCGCGACCACCACGCTCGCCCAGGCCGGCGTGCCGGCCGCCGGTGCCTACGCCAGCATCAACCGCCTGATCGACGTGCAGGCCTTCACGTGGGCCGCCGACGACATCTTCATCGGCTCCGCGGTGATGTTCCTGTTCCTGATCTTCACGATCTGGTTCACGCGCCGTCCGCCGAAGCTCGCCACTGGCGCCGGGCCGTCCGTGGACGCGGGCGGCGCGCACTGAGCGTCTCCGGTGCGACGCAGTTACCGATGGTTTCCGACGCCAGGTTGTGACCGGGTTCGGCGCACGTGACAATGCGCCGCTCGATGCGTCGCGCGACCGCCACGGCGGCGCGCGACGTCGGCAACCTCAAGGGAGCGGCGGATGGACAAGACCACGGTAGGCGAACGCGCCCGGCGAATGACATGCCTGGGACTCTTGTTCGCCCTCGCGGCCTGCGGAGGCGGGGAATCGCCCGACGCGTCGAACCCACCGACGCCGACGCCGACGCCGACACCGACGCCGACGCCCACACCGACGCCGACGCCGACACCGACGCCGACGCCCACACCGACGCCAACACCGACACCGACGCCGACGCCGACGCCGACGCCGACACCGACACCGACACCGACACCGACACCGACACCGACACCGACACCGACGCCGACGCCCACACCGACGCCGACGCCGACGCCATCACCCACCCCGGCCGGCGCTCCCCACGTGCTCTTCACGGACGCCTTGAGCGCCCCCACGCGTGGCGGCGAGAACGGCTTGGGAGGCTACCTCTCCATCTTTGGCACGAATTTCGGCGGCGTCAGCGGCCTGGGCACCACCACCAAGGTGACGGTCGGAGGCGTCGAGGTCGCGAACTACCGCTATCTGGGCAACGCCAAGGTGGCCGGCAAGATCGGCCTGCAACAACTCACCGTGCAGGTGGGGGCGCTCGGCGGCGCGGCCACCGGCACGCCGCTGCCGGTCAAGGTCAGCGTGGGCGGCTTCGAGAGCAACGTCGACAACGTGTTCACACCCACGTCCGGCCACGTGCTGTTCGTCTCGCTGGCGGGCAGCGACATCACCGCCAAGCTCGACGACATCACCCATCCCTACCGCTACCTCGAGAACGCCACCGCGAGGCAGGGCGCCTATTTCGCGATGGGGGCGGGCGACCAGGTGGTGATCCGTGGCGGCAACTGGTCAGACACGAACGGCGTCGACTCCACGTGGATGCGCTTCAGCATGGGTACCGCCGCGCGCAATGGCACGGCCGCGGCGTGGATCCACATCACCGCGTACCCGGGCCCGCGCAACGCGAACGCCATCGAGGACGTGCACTACACGACGCCCGCCGGCGCGTCCGGCGGCATCGCCGGGCCGTGGTCGGCCATCGCGGGCAGCAGCGGCGAGTACGTGTCGGTGTCCAACCTGCGAATGGACGTCGCGGCCAACGCCAGCCGCGACGCGGCGCCGATCAACTTCCAGTACACGGCAGGGCACTGGCGTGTCGTCAACAACGAGCTCGGCCCGTGGATCGCGGGCGCGTCGGCCACGCTCAACGCCGCCGGCATCAGCGGCCACGGCGACACGATGACTGTGCTGGGCAACCACATCCACGACATCGCCGGCACCTCCGAACTGCAGAACCACGGCATCTACGGCGACACCACCGCGCAGCGCTGGGACGTGGGCTACAACTGGATCCACGACATCACCGGCGGCAGCCTGGTGCAGTTCAACGACAACGAGGGCGGCGCCGGCACCTACGTGCTGCCGCACGGCGGCACCTGGGCCGGCTTCACCAACATCCTGATCCACCACAACTGGCTGGAGAACGCCGCCAAGTACGGTGTCAACTTCAACGACCAGGGCTCGACCCAGGTGGGCACGTACAGTGGCCGGATCTGGAACAACGTCATCATCGGCACGCGGCAGCCGCCGCTGCGCATCAACTCGACGCAGGCCGTGCAGCAGCTCTGGTTCGCCTACAACACGGTGGTTGACTGCATGACCTCGGCTTCGGGCACAGGCAACGGCTACGTGCGCCAGGAGGGCTGGGCCTCGAAGCCCGGCGTCGCCAACACGTTCTTCGACAACGTCTTCGCGTTCGGCCCGCATACCGTTGCCGGCACGCAGTGGTTCGCCAACGCGGGCGGCACGCTGGCGACGACGAGTACCTACAGCTTCAAGGGCAACCTGTACTTCGGGGCGACGCAGTCGCCGACTGCGCCGGCGACGATCGGCGACACCGGTGCGGTAATGGGCGACCCGCTGTTCACCAATGCCGCAGGCGGCGTGCTGACGACGCAGGCGGGTTCGCCAGCGCGCAAGTCAGCCACCCAGCCGTTGCAGGGCACCTTCGTGGTGACCGACGACTTCACGACGCTGGACGCTCGCCGGGCGGGCACGACCAGCGACGTCGGCGCCTTCGTTGCACCCTGAGTCAGATCCAGACGTCGTTCTCGGCTCGGCGGTCAGACGCCAGCGCGCCGGTGTTGACCACCCCGCGCGGCTCGATCAGCATCATCTGGACCTCGTGCTCGGCGTAGGGCTTGTGCTCGACGCCGCGCGGCACGACGAACATCTCGCCGGCCCGGAGCGTGACGGCGCCGTCGCGCATGTCGATGCGCAACACGCCATCGATCACGATGAAGGTCTCGTCGGTGTCGACGTGCGCGTGCCAGAGGAAGTCGCCCAGGATCTTGACGATCTTGAACTGGTAGTCGTTCATCTCGGCAACCACGCGTGGCTTCCAGTGGTCGTGGATCCGCGCCAGCTTGGCGTCGAAGTTGACGGGCTGGTAGACGACTGCGGGCGTGGCGGTGGCGGCGGACATGGCATCTCCGGTCAGGCCGGCGTGACTGTCTCCGCCGGTCGGTGCACTTCGAGTATCGCCCGACCGTCCGCCACGGCCTGCGTCAGGGTTGCGGGCAACGACGACGCATCGAGCGGCAGCGCCGGATCCAGCGACAGGATGCAGGTGGCGCAGTCGCGGCCCTGGTTCTTGGAGTGGTACATCGCGGCGTCCACCAGCGCGAAAGCGGTGTCGAACCCGTGGCCGGGTGCGGTGCCCAGCAAGGGGAACACGGCGAAGCCGATCGAGGCCGCGATCTCGATCGCGTGGCCGTCGACCACCACCGGCGCCTCGTCGAAGGCCTTCATCAGGCGTTGCGACAGCGCCACCGCCTCGGTGATCGGCATCGTGTCGACCATCACGAGAAACTCCTCGCCGCCCCAGCGCACCACGAGGTCGCGCTCGCGCAGCACGCCCTCGAGGCGGCGCGCGATCTCGATCAGCACGTGGTCGCCGGCCGCGTGACCGTGGCGGTCGTTGATGTCCTTGAAGTGGTCGACGTCGATCAGGAACAGCGCGCCCTCGAACAGGTCGCCGGCGCTCTCGGCGACGCGCGCCTGCAGGTGGGCGCGGTTGGCCAGGCCGGTCAGCGGATCGTGTTCGACCTGCATCATCAGCAGGTCGTTGCGGCTCGCGAGCAGGCGGTTTCGGGCGACCTGGCGGCGCGCGACGAAGGCGATCGCCAGCGCCAGCAGGACGCAGGCGACGGCCGCGCCGCCCCATTGCGCCACGCGACGCGCCTGCACCTTGTCGCTCTCTTCCTTGATGAGCTTCTGGACGTCCTGCATGTCGTGTTCGTAGCGGCCGTCGCTCTTGGCCTGCAGGAGTTGTTGCTCGCGCGTGTACAGCTCGAGCGCGCCCACGCGATCGCCGGCGCGCGCCAGCGCGGGGCCGAGGTCGCGCAGGATACCGATGCGGGCATTGGGGCCGGTCTCGCGGTCGTAGCGCGCGAGTACCTCGCGCAGCTTGACCTTGGCCTCGGCGGTGCGGCCGAGTGCCAGCAGTGCGATCGTCTGGTCGTGCAGGCGCTGGCGTTCGAGATCGGGCTCGTTGTGCGTGGCCAGGAAGGCGCTGGCGCTTTCGAGCGCGGTCAGCGAGCCGGCGGGATGCTCCAGCCGCAGTTCCGCGCCGCTGAGGCTGATCTCGTACTGGGCCTCGCGGCGATGCAGCCCGGCGGCGCGCGAGATCGCGATCGCCTCCAGGTAGGCGGCCCGGCTGGCCTCGTACTGTTCGCGGGCGTCGAGCACTTCACCCATGAACGAGGCCACGTAGGCCTGCAGCGTCGGGTCGTCCTCGCTGCGGGCCAGCTCCTTGGCGCGGGCGATCAGCCGTTCGGCGAGCTCGGCGTCGTTGTCGCCCTGGGCGATCGAGGCCAGGATGGCCGTGGCCTTGATCTCCAGCGCGCGGTTGCCGCCCTGCAGCGCGGCGTCGAGGGCCATGTGCAGGTAGATCGCGGCGGCGGCGCTGTTGCGCTCGCCGTGCGCGCCGTAGGCCGCGAACAGGAGCGCGTAGAACCAGTTGAAGCGGTCGCACTGCGCTGCCATCGCCGCGTCCCTGGACTCGCAGTAGGGCGAGTAGCCGGCGACCGCGGCGCGCGCCTCGACGTTGCCGTTCTCCTCCTGCATGCCGCCGAATTCGAGGTTGGCGTTAATCAGGTGGGCGTCGGCTTCGGCGATCGGGCCGGCGCTGCCTGCCAGGTCGCGCAAGGCCTTGGCGGCGGCCGCGGTCTCGGGTGCGAGGTGGTTGTCGGCGGCGACCATGCCCAGGCCGACGAGCAGGGCGCGCGTGTTGTCCGGCGTGACCGGCGTGGCCGCCTGCAGGGCGCTCAGTCCCGCGTTGGCGCCTTGGGGGTCCTCGAAGCCCTGGACGATCAGGCGATCGACCGCCTGGCTGAGGTCGGAGGCGCCGGCGGTCGCGCCAGCGAGCAGCAGCACGGCCGCCAGGGCGGCGCGGGCTGGCGCGTTGATGGCGGGCGCGAAGCGGCCCCTGGAACGTTTCCTGAACATGGTCTTTTTCGTCGCGGTTGTCGTCGTACCGAGGCGTGGCGACCTCGATCCGAGTCCTTCGGCCGGTTCAAGGCTGCGTTCCAGTCCCGACTCGGTGCTTTTGCACGCTTGCGGGGCGTTTCCTGGACAAATACTACAGATGCATTCGTCCAGATGCAGGAACAGTGGAGCCGCGACACCCGGACGGGCGTCAACCAGGGCCGCGGGGATCAGGCGTCGACCTGCAGTCCGATCGGGCCATCCAGCATGCGGCCGACGACCGCGACGTCGTCGAAGCCGCCGTCGCGGAAGCAAGCCAGCACTGCGTCCACGCTGTCCGGGGTGCAGGCCACCAGCAGGCCGCCGGAGGTCTGCGGATCGCACAGCAGGTCGCGAGCGACGAGCGGCAGCGCCGGATCCAGGTGCACGTCGGCGCCGTAGCCGGCCCAGTTGCGGCCCGACGCGCCGGTGATGAGGCCGTCGCGCGCGAGCGCTTCGACCCCGGCGATCAACGGCACCGCCGACCAGTCGACTTGCGCGCGCAGCCCGGCGCCGCGCGCCATCTCCAGCGCATGGCCGCCCAGGCCGAAGCCGGTGACGTCGGTGATCGCGTGCACGCCGGCGAGCTCGGCCAGGCGGGCGCCGGGCTTGTTCAGTCGCGTGGTGGTCGAGATCAGGCGCGCGTAGCCGGTGGCGTCGAGCTTGCCTTTCTTGAGCGCGGCCGACAGCACGCCCACGCCCAGCGGCTTGCCGAGCACCAGCAGGTCGCCAGCGCGGGCGTCCGAGTTGCGCCGCACGCGGTCCGGGTGCACCAGGCCCATCACGACCAGGCCGTAGATCGGCTCGACGGAGTCGATGGTGTGGCCGCCTGCGATCGGAATGCCCGCGTCGGCGCACACCGCGTTGCCGCCGGCCAGCACGCGGCCGATGACGTCGACCGGCAACTGCGCGATCGGCATCGCGACGATGGCCAGCGCCATGATCGGCGTGCCGCCCATCGCGTAGACGTCGCTGATCGCGTTGGTGGCGGCGATGCGCCCGAAGTCGAACGGATCGTCGACGATGGGCATGAAGAAGTCGGTGGTGGCGATCAGCGCCTGCGAGTCGTTGAGCTTCCACACGGCGGCGTCGTCGGCTGTCTCGATGCCCACCATCAGCTGCGGCGGCAGGAAGCCGGGGGCGCTCGCCTTGAGGATGTCCGACAGCAGGCCCGGCGCAATCTTGCAGCCGCAGCCGCCGCCGTGCGAGAAGCTGGTGAGACGGAGCGGGGCGGTGGTGGCAGCGGTCATGGTGGGAGAAGCGCGTCGAAGCGGGCAAAATACAGGGTTGCACCGGTGGCACGTCGCCGCCGGCACCCCATTCTTACCGGATCGCCATGAATCTGCTGATCGCTTCCTCAAGTTCACGCCAACGTCGCCTGTTTGTCCAATCCCTGGCCGCCCTGTCGCTGGGCGGCGCCGCGCTGTTGGGTTCGGCGGGCGCGTTCGCGCAGGCCAACGTGCTGCGTGTCTCGGCGATCCCGGACGAGGCGCCCACCGAGCTGCAGCGCAAGTTCAAGCCGCTGGGCGATTACCTGAAGGCCAAGACGGGCATGGACGTGCAGTTCACGCCGGTGACCGATTACGCGGCCGTCGTCGAGGGCCTGGCCACGAAGAAGATCGACCTGGCCTGGCTGGGCGGCTTCACCTTCGTGCAGGCCAAGCTGCGCAGCGAGGGCCAGGTCGTGCCGATCGTCCAGCGCGCCGAGGACGAGAAGTTCACCAGCCGCTTCATCGTGCCGCTCGACAGCCCGATCAAGACCATCGCCGACCTCAAGGGCCATACCTTCGCGTTCGGTGCGCCGTCGTCGACCTCGGGCAGCCTGATGCCGCGCTACTTCCTGCAGCAGCAAGGCCTGGTGCCGGAGCGCGACTTCAAGACCGTCGCGTTCTCCGGCGCGCACGACGCGACCGTCGCCTTCGTCGCCTCCGGCCGCGCCGAGGCCGGCGTGCTCAACGCGTCGGTGATGGACAAGCTGGTCGAGGCCAAGAACCCGAATGCCGAAAAGGTGCGCGTGCTGGCCACGACGCCGCCGTTCTTCGACTACAACTGGACGGTGCGTCCGGGGCTCGACCCGGCCCTCACGAAGAAGCTGACCGATGCGTTCCTCGCGCTCGACCCGACCAAGCCTGCCGACAAGGAGATCCTGGACCTGCAGCGCGCCTCGAAGTTCATCCCGACCAAGGCCTCCAACTACGACGGCATCGAGGCCGCCGGCAAGTCGGCTGGCCTGATCAAGTGAGCGTCGTTCGGCCCGCGCGATGAGCCTGCGACTCGACCAGGTCGGCGTCGTGCATGCGAACGGCCGACGCGCTCTCGCGGCGGTCGACCTGCGCGTCGGCGACGGCGAACGGGTTGCGCTGATCGGCCCGTCGGGCGCCGGCAAGACGACCTTGCTGCGCGTCGCGGCCGCGGCGCTGCGGCCGACCAGCGGCGCGGTGGCGCTGCTGGGCGCGGATCCCTGGGCACTGCGGGCGGGCTCGCTCAAGGCGCTGCGCGCTCGCGTCGGCTTCGTCCACCAGGCGCCACCGATCCCGGCGCGGCTTCGCGTCGTGACGGCGGTGCTGGCGGGCCGGCTGGGCCAGTGGAGCCTCGCGCAGGCGCTGCGCTCTTGGCTGCTCCCGCGCGACGTCGCGGGGGCGCGTGAGGCGCTTGCACGCGTGGGCCTGGGCGAGCGGGTGTGGGAGCGCTGTGACCAGCTGTCGGGTGGCCAACTGCAGCGCGTGGCCGTCGCCCGCACGCTGTACCAGGCGCCCGGGCTGCTGCTGGCCGACGAGCCGGTGTCGGCGCTCGACGGCACCACCGCCGACACGGTGCTGCGCGAACTGGTCGACTACAGCACGCGCGCTGGCGCCACGTTCGTCGCGTCGCTGCACGCCGTCGACCTCGCATTGCGCTGGTTTCCGCGCGTGGTGGGCGTGCGCGACGGCGGCGTGATGTTCGACCTGCCCGCGGCCGACGTGACGCCCGAACGGCTCGCGGCCCTGTACGCAGGCGACGTCGAGGCCGATCGCGACCGGCCGGTGGAAGCGTCCCCTCGGGCGACGCTGCCGCTGGCGTCGGCATGAGCGCCCGCACGGCCGCTCCGAAGGGCGCTCGCACCGCAGTCCGCAGGACGGAGGTTGCTTTATGAGCGCGGCGCTGGCGCCAATGTCTCCCGTGCTGCGCGATCCGCTGGCGCGCCGTCGCTTCGGATGGGCCGTGACGGCGCTCGTGCTGCTGTGGCCGTTGCTGCGCCTGTCAGAGTTCCATCCCGCCACCTTGTTCGATCCGGCCAACCTGCACGTGATGTCGACGTTCATCGCCGGGTTCCTGCCGCCGTCGCTCGACCACGACTTCCTGGGCTACCTGCTCACCGCCACGCTGCAGACGCTGGCCATGGCCACCGCGGGCATCGCGCTGGCGTTCGCCATCGCGGTGCCGCTCGCGTTCTGCGCCACGCGCTCGCTGTCGATCTCGGCCATCGGGCCGTCCGCCGGCCGCTGGCGCGGACGCGTCGTGCGCCAGGGAGTGCGCACGTTGATGGTCTTGCTGCGCGCCGTGCCCGAGGTGGTGTGGGCGCTGATGTTCGTGCGCGCGCTGGGGCTCGGCCCGGCCGCCGGCGTGCTCGCGCTGGCGATCACGTACGGCGGAATGCTGGCCAAGGTGTACGCCGAGATCCTCGAGTCGACGGACGCGCGTCCCGCCCGTGCGCTGCTGCAGGCCGGCAGCGGCCGCGTCGGCGCGCTGTGCTTCGGCCTGCTGCCGCTGGCAGCAGGGGAACTGGTGTCGTACACGGTCTATCGCTGGGAGTGCGCGGTGCGCGCGGCCGTCGTGATGGGCTTCGTCGGCGCCGGCGGGCTGGGGCAGTTGATGGATCAGTCGCTCAAGATGTTGTCCGGCGGCGAGGTCAGCAGCATCTCGCTCGTCTTCCTGGCGCTGGTCATCCTGGCGGACGGCATCAGCCTCGCGTTGCGCAAGGTGTTGGCATGAGCGGCGCCCGCTCGCATCGTCTCGCGGGCGTGGCCAGCGTCGGCGGCGTGCTGCTGGCGATCGGCGCGAGCTTCGCGTACCTGGCGGTGGACTTCCGCGACCTGTTCAGCGAGGAAGGGCGGCGTTCCATGGCGCACTTCGTGCGCGAGTTCTTTCCGCCGGACCTGTCGCCCGAGTTCGTGCGCAAAGCCGGTTTCGCCGCACTGCAGACGCTGGCTGTTTCCATCCTCGGCACATTGATCGCCGTGGTCGCGGGGGGGCTGCTGGCGCTGCCGGCGGCCGGGCGCCTGGGGCTTGCGGCGCAGTGGGCCGCGCGCTTCGTGCTCAACTGCCTGCGCAGCATGCCCGAGCTCGTCTGGGCCGCGCTGATGGTGCTTGCCGCGGGCCTCGGCCCCTTCGCCGGCACGCTGGCGCTGGCCTTGCACACCGCGGGCGTGCTGGGCCGCCTGTTCGCGGAGAGCCTGGAGAACGCGTCGTCCGCGCCGGAGACGTCGCTGCGCGATCTCGGCGCCGGGCCCGTCGCGCGTTTCCTGTACGGCACGCTGCCGCAGATCGCACCGCAGTGCCTGGGCTACACGCTCTACCGCTGGGAGATGAACATCCGCATGGCGACGATCCTGGGCGTCGTCGGCGCCGGCGGCCTCGGCCAGATGCTCTACTTCCATATCTCGCTGTTCCAGCAGGCGCAGGCCGCGACGGCGCTGCTCGCGATGATGCTCCTGGTGCTGGCCAACGACGCGCTCAGTGGCTGGGCCCGCAAGGCGCTGAGCGCGCAAGCGCATTGACCGCACGTATTGACCCCACAATCGAGGCCATGAGCTCCCCGAACGAAACCCCTGTCGTCGACACCTTGTCGTTGGCTCCGCTGCCGTTCGCCCAGTACGCGCTGATCATCGACGCCCGCTCGCCACACGAGTACGCGGAGGATCACGTGCCCGGTGCCGTGAACCTGCCGGTGGTCGACGACGCCGAGTTCGCCGAGGTCGGCATCCAGCACAAGACGGATCCGCACGCCGCCTACCTGATCGGCGCGCAGCACTCCTTTCGCAACCTGGCCACGCACACGGCGGCGCTGATCTCGCGCTACAAGCCCGAGGATCGCTTCCTCGTCTACTGCTTCCGGGGTGGCAAGCGCAGCGCGTTGTGGGCCGCCAACCTGCGGCTGATCGGCTTCACGGTCGATGTCGTTCCCGGCGGCTGGAAGCACTATCGCAACTGGGTACGCGAGTCGCTCGCCACGCTGCCGCAGCGCTTCGACTACACCGTGCTGTGCGGTCCGACCAACTGCGGCAAGACGCGGCTGCTGCAGGAGCTGGCGCGCCAGGGCGAGCAGGTGCTGGACCTCGAAGGGCTGGCCAAGCACCGTGGCTCGCTGCTGGGTGACCTGCCCGGCGAGCCGCAGCCGACGCAGAAGACCTTCGACACGCTGGTGCTGGACGGGCTGCGCCGCTTCGACCCGACGCGCCCGGTCTGGGTCGAGGCCGAGAGCAAGAAGGTGGGCCGGCTGCTGGTGCCCGAGGTGCTGACCGTGGCGATGCGCCAGGCACCGACGCTGCATGTAGTCGTGCCGATGAAGGAACGCGTCCGACTGTGCGGCGAAGAATATGCGCACTTCGCGGCTGACCCGCTGTCCATGAGCGCGCGGCTGGCACCGCTGAAGCCCCTGGTGGGCGGTGAAGAACTGGCGCTGTGGCACACGCTGGCCAGCGCCGGCCGCGTGGACGAGTTGTTCGAGCGCCTGATGACGCAACACTACGATCCGGCTTACTCGCGTTCGACCACACGTGAATTCGGGCCTGGCGACGCGGCCAACCGCGTCGAACTCGAATCGCTGCAACCCGACGCGCTCGCCGCGTCTGCACGCACAATGATCGCCTCGCGCCAAGCGCGCACTCCCGGCCCGTGAACACGATGCTCGCACTGCTCAAACTCGGTTGTCTCGCGCTCTACGCACTGGGCCTGGCGGCGTTGTTCGGGCTGTGGAGCGGCCCGGTCGCCACCGGCTTCGAATATGCGGCCGCGGCCTTCATCGTGGTCCATGTGATCGAGCTGCCGATCTTCTTCAAGATCCTGCGCACGTACCGCGGCTCGATGGCGTCCAGCGTCGCTCAGGCGCTGCTGTTCGGCATGCTGCACTCCCTGCCGCTGAAGCAGGCGGCGCGGGCCTGACATGGGCGTGCTGTCCGGCCTGCGCGTCATCGAGATCGCCGCTCTCGGCCCGGCGCCGTTCTGCGGCATGCTGCTGGCCGACATGGGGGCGGACGTGGTGCTCGTGGAGCGTGGCGGCGCCAAGGGCGCAGATCTGCTGGCCCTCGGCAAGAACGCGATCGTCAACCGCGGCAAGCGCTCGGTCGTGCTCGATCTCAAGGATCCGGCGGCGGTCGACGCGGTGCTGCGGCTCGTGGCCGGCGCCGACGCGCTGATCGAGGGCATGCGCCCCGGCGTGATGGAACGCCTGGGCCTGGGGCCGGATGCCTGCCTGGCGCGCAACCCGCGGCTGGTCTACGGCCGCATGACCGGCTGGGGCCAGGACGGCCCGCTGGCGCAGGCTGCGGGGCACGACATCAACTACATCGCGCTGTCGGGCGCGCTGTGGTTCTCCGGCACGCCGGGCGAGCCGCCGATGGCGCCGCCGACGCTGGTGGGTGACCTCGGCGGTGGCGCGCTGTATCTCGCGATGGGCGTGCTGGCGGCCTTGCTGTCGGCGCGCCAGACCGGCGTCGGCCAGGTGATCGACGCGGCCATCGTCGACGGCAGCGCCAACCTGATGAACCTGCTGTTGTCGGCGCACGCCGCCGGCCAGCAGCCGTTCGAGCGCGGCCGCGGGCTGCTGGACGGCCCGCACTGGTACGGCAGCTACGCCTGCGCCGACGGATTGTTCGTCAGCGTCGGCGCGCTGGAGCCGCAGTTCAACGCGCTGTTGTTCGCCAAGCTGGGGCTGGCCGACGACCCCGACTTCCGCAACGCCTACGACGCCCGCCGCTGGCCGCGCCTGCGCGAGCGCCTGGCCGCGCTGTTCGCGTCGCAGCCACGCACGCACTGGGTGGACTTGCTCGAAGGCAGCGACGCCTGCGTCGCGCCCGTGCTCACGCCGCGTGAGGCGCTCGCGCACCCGCACCTGGCCGCGCGTGGCGTGTACGCGCAGCGCGAGGGCGTGCTGCAGGCCGCACCGGCGCCGCGCTTCTCGGTGACGCCATCGGCCGAGCCGGGTGGCGTGCCGGCGCGTGGCGCGCATGGCGCCGAGTTGCTGCGCGAGGCCGGGCTGGACGACGCGGCGATCGCGCGACTGCTGCCGCCGGGCTGATGGTCATGATGCGGGGCGCCGCGGTCACCCTGCATCGGCTCCGGCTCTGCCAATTCGGTCGCGAACTCCGATGCCGCGCCCGTCCGTTCCATGCTCCAATTCCGTCATGAACGCGCCGCAGGCCGCCATCGACGACTATTCGCAAGGGATGCGGGTGCGCCGGCTCATACAGATCGCCCGCCTGGTGCTGGTCGCGGAGTCGGTGACAGCGGCCCTCTACGCGTCGCACGGGCAGTGGGGCATCGCGTTGACGTTGGCCACCGCGGCGGCGATGGCGGTGCTCTGCCTGATGCTGTCGCGCCACCAGCTCAACTCGTTGGGCGGTGCGGTGCTGCTGGCGTCGCTGACGGTGCTGTCGTCGACGCTGATGTGGATCTCCGAAGGCTTGCACGACGTCGCCTTGGTCACCTATCCGGTCATCCTGATCATGGCCGGCCTGCTGGGTGCGAAGCGCTATTTCGCCGTCCTGCTGGCGGGCATGCTCGGCTTCGTGTCGTGGCTGTCGCTGGCCACCTACGTGTGGCACACGCGGGCCGACGGGGTGCTGGCCGGCGGCCTGGCAATGTGGCGCGACACGACCGTGATCCTGCTGGTGAGCGCCGCCGCCGTCTGGATCGTGATCGACGACATGCAGACTGCGCTGGCGCGGCTGCGCGAACAGATCGGCAAGTTCAACGAGTCGCAGGCGCACCTGGCCTACCTCGCCAAGCATGACGTCCTCACCGGTCTGCCCAACCGCGCGCTGGGCCGCGACCGCATCGAGCAGGCGCTGGGCCAGGCAGCGCGGCGCAAGAACCTGTTGGCAGTGCTGTTCGTCGACCTCGACAACTTCAAGTCGGTCAACGACATGCTGGGCCACGCCACCGGCGACGACTTCCTCAAGGAGGTGGCGCTGCGGCTGACGCAGGCGGTGCGCAAGTCGGATGTCGTCTCGCGCCACGGTGGCGACGAGTTCCTGATCGGGCTGGTGGACATCGCGTCCGCGGACGACGCGTCCAACGTGGCGTCGGCGATCCTCGCGAACCTGGCCAAGCCGTTCTTCGTCAAGGACAGCGAGCTCTCGTGCACCGGCTCGATCGGCATCGCGCTGCACCCTCAGGACGGCGTCGACTACGACGCGCTGCTGCGCCAGGCCGACATCGCGATGTACTCGGCCAAGGAGTCGGGGCGAAACGCGTGGCGCTTCTTCGACCCGGCGATGCAGGCCAACCTGCAGCAGGGGATGCTGCTGGTGTCGAGCCTGCGCGGCGCGCTCGCGCGGCGCGAGTTCGAGCTGCACTACCAGCCGATCATCGATCTCGTGAGCGGCCGCGTGCTGGGCGCCGAGGCGCTGATCCGCTGGCGCCGGCCCGAATCGGGGCTGGTGCTGCCGGGGCTTTTCATCGACGCCGCGGAGCGCTCGGGCCTGATCGTCGAGGTGGGCGAGTGGGTGCTGGAGGAGGCCTGCCGGCAGCTCGTCGAATGGCAGGCCATCGGCTGCGGCGAGTTCACGATGGCCGTCAACCTGTCGGTCGTGCAGTTTCGTCGCGGCAATGTCGACGCGGTCGTCCAGCGCGTGCTCCAGCGCACCGGCCTGCACGCTGGCTGCCTGGAACTGGAGCTCACCGAGTCGACGCTGGTCGACGACGCGGACAGCTTCATCCTGGCGCTGCAGCGGCTCAAGGCGTTGGGCGTGCGGCTGTCGATCGACGACTTCGGCACCGGGTATTCGAACCTGTCGTACCTGCAGCGCTTCGCGGTCGACAAGCTCAAGGTGGATCGCTCGTTCATCGTGCGCCTGAACAACTCGGGCCAGGATCGCGCGATCGTCGACGCCATCGTGCAGATCGCGCGCAGCCTGAACCTGGTGGTCACGGCCGAAGGCATCGAGGACCCATCGGTCGTGCAGGCATTGATCGAGATGGGTTGCGCGCAAGGGCAGGGCTACCTGTTCGGCAAGCCGCAGCCGGCCGCCGAGTTCGAACGCCTGCTGCCGCGCGCGCCCGAGCTCGCGGTGCTGTCGGTGCAGGAGGCCGGCGCGGCCTTCTTGCCCACTGGCGCGGGCTCTTCGACGTAGGGGTGCGGTTTGCCTTGCGGCCGTGTCGCCGATGCAGGAGCAAGCTGGGCAGGAGCGCGGGAATCCGGCTGGCCCGCAAGCAGGCTCATCCCTTGGCACAATGCACCGATGCAACCGGTCAAACGACGTCCTGGCGTTTCACTCTTCACCTTGGCACTTGCACTGCTCGCGCCGCTGCTGCCGGCTGGCGCGGCAGCCTCCGACGCCGACGACGAGGCGTTCTACCAGCGCGCCTCCGCCTGCGCCGCGGCGATGCAGTTCGACCAGTTGGCGCTGGTCGGCAAGGCGCGCGCCGGTGCGACTGACGTGCGCCCCGAACTGCTGCGGCTGACCAAGCTGGGCTTCGCCTACGTCGGCGAAGCCTACCTGAAGGGCCTGCGAGACCCGCGCGGCAGCGACATGCTCAAGGCCGCGACGGCCGAGCAGAAGAGCTGGCCGGAGCCGCGCCACAAGGCGCTGGTGGCGCAATGCCGTGTTGAGGCGCAGAAGGTCTACGACGACGCGGGCATGTGGCAATGGGCGGTCGACAACAAGGCCAAGAAGCGTGTCGACCGGTTCCTGTCGGCGCCAGCGCCGGCGGCTTCGAACGCGGCCTCGGCAGGCAGCCGTTGAACGTCAGGGCTTGACGAACTTCAGCACGAACTCGTCCTTGGGTTGCGGCGGGTTCGGTGTGTTCAGGTTGCGCGGATCGTTGGCGTTGCGCAGGAAGTCGCCTTCGGCAACCAGCCTGAAGCCGGCGGCCTCGACCTCGGCGCGCAGGAACGACTCCTCGATGCGGTGCAACGTGCCGGACTCCTGGATTCCGGTGTGCGCACGCCCGGCGTGGTCGGCGATCACGTAGAAGCCGCCCGGCTTGAGCGCCTTGTAGATTGCTGCGTTGGCCTGCGCCCGGTCGACGCCCAGGAAGCCGAAGTCGTGATAGTTGAACATCAGCGTCACGAGATCGAGCTTGCCGTCGGCCACCTCGGGCGGCACCGGGTTGTCGAACTTGAGCGCGGCGTAGGCGATCGGCGCGGCCGCCACGCCCGCGGTCTTCATGGCCGCGGCACGGGCGGCGAGCACGTCGGCGGTCGTGCGTTGCGGCGCCGGCATGCCCACGGGCGCCGGGCCACCGTTTTCGGGCGCAGCCGGCTTGGGCGCCGCCATCGGGCCGCGCGGCTGGCTCTGCGCCCAGACCATGCCGGTCGGGCCGATCACGCGCGCCAGCAGCTCCGTCGTGTAGCCGCCGCCGGTGCTCACGTCCAGCGCCGTCCAGCCCGGCTTGGCGCCGATGAACATCAGCATGTCTTCGGGATGGCGGCGCTGGTCGTTGGTGCGGTCGGCCTGGCTGCGATCGGGGCTCGCGACAATCGCGGCGATCTGCGCGCGCGACAACGGGCTGATCGACGTCGTGGTCGAGGTGGCCGTGGACGAGCTCGTTGCGCTGGTCATCACCATCGGGGGCTCGGCGGGCTTGGAGGCGCAGCCGAACAGGGCGGCGGTCGCCAGGGCGACGGCGCTGCCACGAAGAAGATGGACGTTGGGCATGGAGTGTCTCGTTGTTGAGTTGTGCGGCGATGTTGCCTCAGCAGCCAGTGCCGCCGGGGTGCGCTTCGCCCCACTCTCGTGTAGGACAGCGGCTCGTTGCGTGGGCCGGCAAAGCATTGAGAATGGCGCTTCGGACACCCTCTGCGTGCGTCGCCATGCCCCTGCAACACTTCCATCCCGCCGTCGCCCGCTGGTTCGAACGCCGGTTCGGCGAGCCCACTGCTGCCCAGGTCGCGGCATGGCCGCACATCCGGGCGGGGCGCAACACGCTGGTGGCCGCGCCCACCGGTTCGGGCAAGACGCTGACGGCCTTCCTGGCTGCGCTGGACGACCTGGTGCGCCGCGGCGTGGCCGGTGCGCTGCCGGACGAGACGGTGGTGCTCTACGTGTCGCCGCTGAAGGCGCTGTCCAACGACATCCGCGCCAACCTCGACGAGCCGCTGGCAGGCATCCGTGCCGAGCTGGTCGCGCAAGGGCTGCCCGACGTCGAGATCCGCACCGCCGTGCGCACTGGCGATACGCCGCAGCGCGAGCGCCAGCAGAGCCTGCGCCGGCCACCGCACATCCTGGTGACGACGCCCGAGTCGCTCTACGTGCTGCTGGGCTCGCTCTCGGGACGACGCATGCTGTCGACCGTGCGCAGCGTGATCGTCGACGAGATCCACGCGCTGGCCGCCAACAAGCGCGGCAGCCACCTGGCGCTGTCGCTGGAACGGCTGCAGTCCGTCGTCGACCAGCCGCCTTGCGCACCGGTCGGCGACCAGGCTGACGCGCAGGGCGAGCGGGCCGACCCGAAGGCCGTGGCCCCGCGCGCGCGGCCGCGCCACGTCACGCGCATCGGGCTGTCGGCCACCCAGAAGCCGATCGCCGAAGTCGCGCGATTCCTGGTCGGCGCCGCTGGGCTGGCGGACGGCATCGCCGACTGCGAGATCGTCGACATTGGCTACAAGAAACAGCGCGACCTCGCGCTGGAGGTGCCGCCCACGCCGCTGGCGGCGGTGATGTCCAACGACCAGTGGCAGCAGGTCTACGAGCGCATCGTGCAACTGGTGGCCGCACATCGCACGACGCTGGTCTTCGTCAACACGCGCCGCATGGCAGAGCGCGCCGCGCGCCATTTGGGCGACCTGCTGGGCAAGGATGCCGTCGCCGCGCACCACGGCAGCCTCGCGCGCGAGCTGCGGCTGGATGCCGAACAGCGCCTCAAGCGCGGCGAGCTGAAGGTGCTGGTGGCCACGGCGTCGCTGGAGCTGGGGCTGGACATCGGCAACGTCGATCTGGTCTGCCAGCTCGGCTCGCCACGCTCGATCGCCGCGTTTCTGCAGCGCGCCGGCCGCGCCGGCCACGCGGTGGGCGGCACGCCCAAGGCGCGGCTGTTCCCGCAGTCGCGCGACGAGCTCGTCGAATGCGCCGCGCTGCTGGACGCGATCCACCGCGGCGAGCTCGATGCGTTGCACGTGCCGCCGATGCCGCTGGACGTGCTGGCCCAGCAGATCGTGGCCGAGACCGCGTGCCGCGATTGGGACGAAGGCGCACTGTTCGAGCTGATGCGCCGCGCCTGGCCTTACGCCGCGCTGCCGCGCGAGCGCTTCGACGCGGTGCTGCGCATGCTGGCTGAGGGCTACACGACGCGCCTGGGTGCGCGCGGCGCGTACATCCATCGCGACGCGGTGCATCACCAGGTGCGCGAGCGCCGTGGCGCGCGCATGACCGCCCTGACCTCCGGCGGCACGATTCCCGAGACCGGCGACTACGCCGTGCTGCTGGAGCCGCAGTCCGACCGCATCGGCAGCGTCAACGAGGACTTTGCCGTCGAAAGCCTGGCCGGCGACATCTTCCAGTTGGGCAACACCAGCTACCGAATCCTCAAGATCGAACCCGGCCGCGTGCGCGTGGAGGATGCCAAGGGCGCGCCGCCCAACATCCCGTTCTGGCTCGGCGAGGCGCCGGGACGCAGCGACGAGCTGTCGTTCGCGGTCGCTCGGCTGCGTGAGGAGGTCGGCGATCACCTGCGGCGCGGCGGCTCGGCCGCGGCCATCGACGCGCTGGTCGTGCAGACCGGCAACGGCATCGACGCCGAGGCCGCGCGCCAGATCGTCGACCACCTGGCGAGCGCGCAGGCCGTGCTCGGCGCACTGCCCACGCCCAAGCGCATCGTGATGGAGCGCTTCTTCGACCAGTCTGGCGGCATGCAACTGGTGATCCATTCGCCGTTCGGCAGCCGCCTGAACCGCGCCTGGGGCCTCGCGCTGCGCAAGCGCTTCTGTCGCCAGTTCAACTTCGAGCTGCAGGCCGCGGCCACGGAGGACGCGATCGTGCTGTCGCTGTCCACCAGCCACAGTTTTCCGCTGGACGAGGTCGCGCGCTACCTGCGCTCGGCCACCGCGCTCGACGTGCTGATCCAGGCGCTGCTCGACGCGCCGCTGTTCGCCGTGCGCTGGCGCTGGAACGCAACGACGTCGCTCGCGTTGCCGCGCTTCGTCGGTGGCCGCAAGGTGGCGCCTCAGTTGCAGCGCATGAAGTCTGAAGACCTGCTCGCCTCCGTGTTCCCCGACCAGGTGGCCTGCGCGGAAAACCTGTCCGGCCCGCGCGAGGTGCCCGACCACCCGCTGGTCGCGCAGACGATGCACGACTGCCTGCACGAGGCGATGGACTCCGAGGGCTGGCTGGCCGTGCTGCGCGGCATCGAGTCGGGCGCGATCGAAGTCATCGCGCGCGACCTGCCAGCGCCGTCGCCGTTGGCGGCCGAGGCCCTCAACGCTCGGCCTTACGCCTACCTGGACGACGCGCCCATCGAGGAGCGCCGCACGCAGGCGGTGCAGAGCCGCCGTTTCGGCAATGACCTTGCAAGCAGCGACAACGTCGACGGGATGGGCGCGCTCGACGCGGATGCGATCGCCGGCGTGCGCGAGGAGGCGTGGCCGCGTGCGCGCAACGCGGACGAGGTGCACGAGGCCTTGATGACGCTGGGCGCGATCAGCGAGGCCGAGGCGCACGCCAACGAGCACTGGGACGCCGCGCTGGCGACGCTCGCGAAGTCGGGTCGCGCGGCGCGCCTTGACCAGTTGTGGGTCGCCGCCGAGCGCCTGGCGATGCTGCGCCAGCTCTATCCTCAGGCGACGCTGCAGCCCGAGATCCAGGCGCCGGCCGGCTACGAGACGGCCCTGGACTCGCCCGAGGAGGCCTTGCGCGAGCTGTTGCGTGCACGCCTGGGCGGACTGGGTCCGGTCACGGTCGACGAGCTCGTTGTGCAGCTCGCGCTGCCCCGCGGCCAGGTCGAGTTCGCGCTCGCCGCCTTGCAGGCCGAGGGGACGGTGTTCCAGGGCCATGTCACGCCCGGCCTGGCGCAGGTCGAATGGAGCGAGCGCCACCTGCTCGCGCGCATTCACCGCTACACGCTCAAGCGCCTGCGCCGCGAGATCGAGCCCGTCGAGCCGCGAGACTTCGTGCGTTTCCTGTTCGAATGGCAGCACGTGGCCGGCGGCTCGCGCGTCAGCGGGCCCGAGGCCTTGCCGGCGGTGCTGGCGCAGCTCGAAGGCTTCGAGGCGCCTGCAGCCATGTGGGAGGCCGAGGTGCTGCCGGCACGTGTCCAGGACTACGCGTCGTCGTGGCTGGACGACCTGTGCACGTCGGGCCGCACGCTGTGGACGCGGCTGCGTCCGATGGCCGTCGGCGCCCAGGGCGGCGGCAGGTCGTCACTGCGCACGACGCCGATCCTGCTGCTGCCGCGCCGCGCGGCGCCGACCTGGTCGCGGCTGGCCTGCGCCGCTGCCGCGGCCGAGGATGAGGCGCTGGGCGGCCGCGCGCAACGCGTGTTCGATTTCCTGGCGGCCAGCGGTGCGTCCTTCTTCGACGAGATCGCCGACGGCTCGCGCCTGCTGCGCGCCGAGCTCGAGGACGCGCTGGCCGAACTGGTCGTGCGCGGTCGCGCCAGCTGCGACAGCTACGCCGGCCTGCGCGCGCTGCTGGTGCCGGCCGCCAAGCGCGCGACGGCGGCGGCGCGCCCGCGGCGGCGTGCCGCGCTGTTCGCCATCGAGGACGCGGGGCGCTGGAATATCGCGCGGGCGCCGCAGGCGAACGTCCAGGGATCGTCGCCGGCGGCCGAAGCGCAGGCGTCGACAGAGGCCGTCGAACACGTCGCGCGTACGCTGCTGCGCCGCTACGGTGTCGTCAGCTACCCATTGCTTGAACGCGAGGCCGCGTGGCTGCCGGCGTGGCGCGAACTGGTGCGCGTCTATCGTCGACTGGAAGCCCGAGGCGAGATCCGCGGCGGCCGCTTCATCGCCGGCGTGACCGGCGAACAGTTCGCGCTGCCCGAGGCGATCGCGACGCTGCGCGCCGTGCGCCGTCAGCCACCCGACCAGACGCTCGTCTGCCTGTCCGCGTCCGACCCGGCCAACCTGCTGGGCACCGTGCTGGCGGGCACCAAGGTGCCCCGCGTCGCCGGCTCTCGCGTGCTGTACCGCGCTGGACTGGCGGTGGGCACGAGCGTGGCCGGGCAGATCGAGTTGCTGGTCGCGATGGATCCGGAGCAGGTGCGGGCGGCGACGCGGGCGTTGGCGCTGGATCCGCAGGTGCGGTTCTTCGAGATGGCCAGCACGGCGAAGGGCGACGTCGCGCTGCCATCGTCTTGAAACCGCACCCCGATTGCCCGACTTCGCGTCGCGACGGATTTCGACGGCATCGTCTGCATCTGCGCCGCCTCCGACATCGCGGGGGAGCTGTGGGTCAACGACCGGCGCGAGGGCGACCCACAGCGGCGCTGTCAACCCGCCCCCCGGTTTTCAACCTTGGCGCAGGTGCTGGCCGAAGAACGTGAACGTCCGATCCCAGGCCCGTTGCGCCCAAACCGGGTCGTACTGCGTCGACGCGATGCGGCCCGGTCCCACGGCCTGCTCGTTTCCAAATCCGTGGCGAGCGAGGTAGTGGTGGAAGTCGAACTGCACCCCGGCCCCGGTCAGCTTCGCGGCCAGGGCGTCGATCTGCGCAGGCGGAAAGTGCGCATCTTGTGTCGCCCAGTGGCCTTGCAGCGGGATCTTGATCTTGCTGGCGTCGAGGTACTCGAGCGGCGGGCAGCCGTACCACGTGACGGCGGCGTCGAGTTCGGGCACGTTGGCGGCGGCCAGCAGCGTGAGCGCGCCGCCCATGCAGAAGCCGACGCAGCCCACCCTGGCCGCGCGCGTCTTCAGGTACTGCACGGCGCCGCGCACGTCCTGCGCCGCGGCATCGCCGAAGTTCAGCGCCGTCATCAGGTGGTTGGCCTCCTCCTCTTCGACAGTGGACTTGCCCCGGTAGAGGTCAGGCACCAGCGCGAGGTAGCCGGCGTCGGCCAGCCGGTCGGCCACACCGCGGATCTGGTCGTTGAGGCCCCACCATTCCTGGATCACGACGACGGCAGGTGCGCTGATCGGCCGGGTCGGTTCGGCGAGGTAGCCGGTGATGGCCTGGCCATCGGGGCGCCTGAAAGAGACGGTGGTTCCCATTGGTGACTCCTGTCGAGTAGTGGATGCCGGCGCTGCCCGCGCCGCTGCAGCCAGCAGCTTAAGCGCTTTGGAATATCGGTGCTGTCGAGATGAACCGCCCGCGCTCGGGGCGGCATCCACGGCCTGCAGGTACTGGTCCGCCCCTGCCGCCCCGAGACTTTCGCGGCGGACCGCGCAATGGCTCCGATACATCCGAAGGAGGATGCCCATGAAAGCAGACAAGTTCCCCGTTGCCGCGCTCGCGGCTGGCGTCGCGCTCATGCTGGTCACGATGACTTGCCGCGCCGTCGAGGTCTCGGTCAAGGGTCTCGTCACGGACGACCCGCTCGCCAACCCGGCCCAGATCACGGATCCCGGATTGGTCAACGCCTGGGGCATCTCGATGTCCGCCGGCAGTCCGTTCTGGATCTCGTCGAACGGCGGCGGCACGTCCACCGTGTACCGCGTGAATCCGACGACCCAGGTCGTCACCAAGGTGGCGTTGACCGTGACGATTCCCGGGGCTGGCAATCCGACCGGCCAGGTGTTCAACACGCAGGGCGCGGGCCAGTTCAATGGCGACGCCTTCCTGTTCGTCAGCGAGGACGGCACCGTGTCGGGCTGGCGCGGCAGCCTCGGCACGAGCGCGGAGGTGCTGGGTGCGCAGTCGGCCACCTACAAGGGCGCCGCCTATGCGTCGACGGGCGGCAACGCCTACTTGTACGCCGCGGATTTCAGCCACGGTTCGATCGATGTCTTCAAGGGCAATGCGGGGGCCGCCAACCTCAGCGGGACGTTCTCCGACCCGACGTTGCCGACAGGCTACGCGCCGTTCAACGTGCAGGCGCTCGCGGGCTCGCTGTTCGTGAGCTACGCCATGACGCAACCGGGTTCGGGCGACGAAATGGATGGTGCCGGCCTCGGCTTCGTCGACCGCTACGACCTGCAAGGGCAGTTGCTGGGCCGGGTCGCGAGCGGCGGCGCGCTCGACGCGCCCTGGGGCATGGCGATCGCTCCTGGCTCCTTCGGCGCGCTGGCGGGCAGCTTGCTGGTCGGCAATTTCGGCGACGGCCACATCAACGCCTATGACCTGAACACCGACAGCTGGGTGGGGCAACTTTCCGGCACGGACGGCCAGGCGCTGGCGATCGACGGCTTGTGGGGACTGAGCGTCGGCAACGACGCCGGCGCGGGCAGCAGCCAGGACCTGTACTTCACCGCGGGCCCGGGCGGCGAGTCGCACGGGCTGTTCGGCGTGCTGCAGGCCGTTCCCGAGCCCGCGCCCGCGGGCACGCTCATGCTCGGCCTGGCTTGCCTGATGTGGCGCGCCGCGGCGTTGCGCCGGCGCCGCTGAGCCAGGTACTCCGGGGCGCGTGCTCGTCGTTGGTACGATGCGCCCCCGGAGTCCTGGATCGAGACGAGTGAAGCGAAGCGCAAAGGTTTTGACGGTCGGCGTCGCCGTGATGCTGGTGGCGGCCGCGAGCATCCGGTGGTGGTTCCCCTCTGCGATCCCCCTCGAGCAGCCGAGGCCCGCCGACGCGGCGCGGTTGCTGGACTGGGCGCCGCGCGTGGCCGTGCTGGCGGGCGACGGCCAGGTCGGCTTGCGCGACGGCGCCGCGGGGCTGGCCCGGTTCGCCGATCCGTACGGGATCGCACTGGATCCGCACGGCGCGCTCTACGTCAGCGACGCTGGCGACAACAACCGAATCCGGGTGCTGCGCACGGACGGCACGCTGGCGACGCTGGCCGGCGGCGTCGAAGGCTTCCAGGACGGGCAGGGCGTCGGCGCGCGCTTCAACACGCCATCGGGCCTCGCGCTGGACGCGACCGGCAACGTCTACGTGGCGGACACCGGCAATCACGCGATCCGCAAGGTGACGCCCGACGGCGTCGTGACGACGATTGCCGGCAACGGCTTGCCGGGATATCGCGACGGCCCGGGCGGGCAGGCGCAGTTCGACGGGCCGATGGGCGTCTCGGTGGACGCCGACGGTCGCGTGATCGTGGCCGACGCCTACAACGACCGCATCCGTGCGATCTCTCGAGGCGGCCAGGTCACCACGCTGGCTGGCGGCGCGTCACCGGGCGACGCCGACGGGCTCGGCACGCAGGCACGCTTCGACACGCCGTGCGCCGTGCTGGTCGACGCGAAGGGGCGCATTGTCGTCGGCGACACGCGCAACGACGCGTTGCGGGCTATCGACGTCGCTGGCAACGTCACGACGATCGCGCGCGGCGTTCCGGGCGATCGCCGCGCGATGCTGCATCGGCCCGTGTCGCTTGCGCAGACCCGGGACGGCTTGATCGTGGTTGGCTCGCTGTCCGGCTTCGTCCTGGAGATGGGGCCCGACGGCATGCCGCACGCGATCTTCGGCGTCGACGAACACGGTCTCGGGCGACCCACTGGCCTGGCCGTTGGACCGGCTCGTCGCCTGCTCGTGGCCGACTCGGCGTCGTCGCGCCTGCAGCTGCTGACACCGCGCACCGACGATGGCAAGGAGCCGCAGATCGTCGGCGCGATCGGCCCGGCGCCGGACCGGCCGTTGCCCGCCGCCGAACACCGCTGGCCCGTGCGCCCCCAACTCGCCTGGCACGAAGTCGTCGGCACCATTGGCGAGGACAGGGGCGACGGCCACGGCGAGTCGCGCGACCACTTCCACGACGGCCTGGACGTGCGCGGCGACGTCGGCCAGGGGGTGCTGGCGATCGCGGCGGGCAAGGTGTCCGATCCGTTGAGCACGTTCGGCTTCGGCAAGCTCAACGAAGGCCTGGAGGTCGACACGCTCGGGTACGTGCACATGCACGTCGGGCGGGATGCGCGCGGCAAGCTGCTCGACGCCACCCGCTTCGTGCCGGTGCGCGACGACGCCGGCCAGCTCGCACGCATGCGCGTCAGGCGCGGCGCGCGCTTCGCTGCGGGCGACGTGCTGGGCAGCATCAACCAGATGGCGCACGTGCACCTGTGGATGGGCGTGTCGGGCCATGGCCTCAATCCGCTGCAACTGGACCTGAAGGACTTCCGCGACACCGTCGCCCCCAGCATCGGCGCCATCGAGGTGCACGACGCGTCCGGCGCGCGCTTGACGAAGCGCCAGGCCGGCCGGCTGCTGGTGCCGCGCGGCGAGGTCTCGCTGGTGGTGGACGCGTGGGATCAGGTCGACGGCAACCTGCCGCGCCGCCGCCTCGGGCTCTACAGCCTGGCGTTCCAGTGGCTGCACGCGGACGGCACGCCCGTGGCCGGCTTCGAGCAGCCGCGCCGGGTCATCGAATTCGCGCGCCTGCCGGGCGACGACCAGGTCAAGACCGTATACGCCGACAAGAGCGGGATCACGGTGCAGGGCAACGCCGAGACGCACTTCCGCTACGCCATCGGCGTGCCCGCGGGTGCATCCCCCGGCACGCCCACCGTGTCGTCCACGGGGGCGCTGCCGGCCGGCGACTACCTGCTGCGCATCGTCGCGAAGGACTTCTCGGGAAACGAGGCCACGCGCGGGCGCGACGCCGCGGTTCGAGTCTTCTAGAAAAGAGGGCGTCGAATGTCAACTCGTTCCGGTTGTCTAGGGGATTGACCCAGCCGGTGCGCAAGCGCATGGCCGCTATGATTTCGGGCATTTCCCGCCGTGCGAAATGCCCGTGCCGCGGTGCTCCTTTCCGAAAGAATTCCCCATGTCTTCCCAGAAAGCCACTCTGGACCACGCTCCCGAGGGTTCGGTCGTCCTCCTGTTCGTGCAGATGTTCTCGACGCTGGGCTATGCCGTCCTGCAGTCCACGCTGGTGCTCTACGCGACCAAGCACCTGCATTTCACGGACGAACTCGCGCTGTCGCTGATGGGCGTGTTCGGCGCATTCAACTACGGGCTGCACCTGTTCGGCGGCTATCTCGGCGGACGCTTCCTCAGCAATCGCAACCTGTTCGTCGGCGGCATGGTGCTGCAGGTGTTCGGCTGCGCGTGCATCGCCGGCGGCTCCGCGCCATTGCTGTATTGGGGCCTGGCGCTGTTCCTGACCGGCAGCGGCCTCAACGTCACCTGCATCAACATGATGCTGACGCAGCGCTTCGCGCCGGAAGACACGCGCCGCGAGGCCGCGTTCCTGTGGAACTACGCCGGCATGAACATCGGCTTCTTTGTCGGCTTCTCGGTCGCGGGCTACTTCGAGGAGACGCAGAGCTACGCCACGCTGTTCACGCTCGCGACGATCGGCAACGCCGTCGCGATCGCGCTGTGCGCGTACTACTGGCGCGTGCTGCGCGACCGCAACACGCCGTTGCTCGAGGCCACGCCCCAGGCCTTCCGCATCCGCTTTGCGGTGGGCGTGGCGATCCTCATCGGCCTCGTGCCGCTGGTGTGGAAGCTGTTGCAACTGCCCGACTCGACCGAGACCATCCTCAAGGTCATCAGCGCCATCGTGTTCGCGTCGCTGATCTGGCTCACCATGCGCCACCCCGATCGCCGCGAGCGCAGGAACATGTCGGCCTACCTGATCCTGGCGCTGGGCTCGCTCGTGTTCTGGTCGCTGTACCAGATGTCGTCGAGCGGCCTGACGCTGTTCTTCGACCGCAACGTCGACCCGAAGGTGCTGGGCTTCACGATCCAGACGCAGTGGGTCCAGAACATCAACACCTTCGTCATCTTCGTCGGCGGCCCGCTGCTGGCGATCGCCTTCGCGCGGCTGCGCGAACGCGGCTGGCGCATCGACGTGCCCAAGCAGTTCTCGATCGCCCTGGTGCTGATGGGCCTGGGCTTCCTGGCGCTGCCGCTGGGCATCGCGCTCGGCGACCCGATCACCGGCCGTTCCGCATTCTTCTGGATCTTCGTCAGCTACCTGCTGCAGAGCATTGGCGAACTGCTGATCTCGCCAGTGGGCTACGCGATGATCGGCAAGCTCGCGCCGCATCGCTACCAGGGCGTGATGATGGGCGCCTGGATGCTGATCACCGGCCTCGCTTCGCTGTTCGCGGGCGACCTGTCCAAGTCGATCCCGACCGCGCAGGACGCCGCACCGCAGGTCACCAATGCCTACTACTCGATGCTGTTCGGCCGTCTCGGCTGGGGCACCGTGGCCGTGGGCATCGTGCTGGCGCTGCTGATCCCGTTCCTGCGCCGGCTGATCTCGGACAAGGACACGCCGGAGGTCGACCAACTCGCTCCCGCGGTGGTGCCGCACTGAGCGCGGCGCCGCCACTCGCAGGCTTCACCAAGGCAAGGCCACCGGCCCGACGGTGATCACCGCAGTCGGCCCCGGACTGCCGTTGCCGTCGACGTTGGTGACGCGGAGGCGGTCGAGGTAGCGCGCGGCCGCCGAATCGATAGAGACCGTCACGCTCCCCGCCCGGCCACCGTTGACCGACATGCCGTCGATGCCGTTCTGGCCGGCCGAGCCTGAATTGCCGGGCGTGAGTGCAGCGCCGCCAGCACCTCCGCGGCCTCCGGCGCCGCCCCTGCCGCCTGCGCCGCCTGCGCCGCCGCGCACGGTCAGCGCCAGCGAGCCGCCGTCCGGGTCGACGATGAAGTCGTGATCGTGCCCGGACTCGCTGACTCGCACGCGCAGCAGCGGATGGCCGCCCGGCGCCAGCGCGATCGTCACGTGGACGGCAGGGCCCCTGTCGCCGTCGAAGCCGGTGCCGCCGTTCGTACCGTTGGAGCCGTTGCCGCCGTCGCCGCCGGGCGACGGGCTGTCCGGCATGGACGAACCCGGGCTGCCGCTCATTCCGTCCATTCCGGCGATGCCGTCGAATCCGTCCGCGCCAGCCAGGCCCGAATAGGTCGCCGCATACGGCACGTCGTATCGGACAGGGATGTCGAGGTCGAACATGGGCGTCGGCTGTCCGATGGCGTGGATGCGCACGTGCGCCATCCGGCCTTCGCTGAGGTGCGGATCGGCGGGCAGCCGCACGACCCCGTCCTCGTTCACGGTCACGAGCGTGCCTTCGAAGGCGTAGCTGTCCAGCAACACCTTGCCGTCGCCGGTGCCCACCGTGGCCAGCGTGCGGCCGTCGGTGGTGGTCGCGACGACGGACAGCCTCGCCTTGCCGCCCGGCGAGATGCCGCCGTTGCCGGGCAGGGCTGCGGCGATGGCCTGCAGCGCCACGTCGTCCAGCCGCAAGCGTTGGCCCGTCATGATCAGGATGGACTCGCAGCCTGACAGCCCGAGCGCCGCCACGGCGACGATGGCGACGAGCGCGGCGCGCGGCACGCGCCGCGTCGACGGGACGGCTTTCCTGAAAAGTGGTGTGTGTTGCATTCGATGTTCTCCATTGATTCGCCGCGCCAGCGTGTCGGCTTGAATTCAATGTAAGGACGTCGAACGCCTTCGGATGCAACGTTGCGTCTCGTTCGGTCAGGTTCTCGTAAAGCGAGCTTCGTGCGGCCGCCGCCCCGGCGACCGTGTCGGGCCGTGGAAAGCGCGGCGCCCCAGCCGGTGCTCAGCCACGCCCCGCACGACCTGCGGTCTCTCAGGGTGCCGGCAGCGCCGCGCCGCAGCCGCTGCAGAACTTCGCCTCAGCCGTCGCCCTGGTGCCGCACGCGGTGCAAAAGCGTAGCGCGGGCGTGCCCGCGGGGGTGGCCGTGACGCGCGGCGCGTCACGCATGTCCGTGCCCTCCAGCGCGTCCACGCGCGCGGGGGCGTGACCGCCCAGCAGCGCCTCGGTGGCCTGCAGCGCGTCGATGCGGTGCCGGTCCTCGGCTGCGCGTGGCGCGATGAACACGCTCTGGCGCGACGCGAAGGCCTCGAGGTCGTCGGCCAGGCGCGACGCCTGCTGCGAGGTGGCGTACATCGCGGTGACCTGGCGCGGGCCGTCCTTGCCGAACACCACCGACTCGACGCGCGCCCGCCAGATGCGCAGCGTCATCGCCTCGACGCGCACGACGTCATTCTCGGTCTGCAGCCGGCTGTTCATCTGGTTGCCGGTGCCGATGCGCGACGACTGCCACGTGCCCAGCAACTCCACCCAGACCAGCTCGGACTCGAAGTTGAAACGCCCCCAGATCGCGCCGGCCGACTGGAAGCAGAACGCGGCGATGGCCAGGCACACGGCGGCGTAGCCGACGGTGGCAGCGTGGCCCCAGCCATCCGCGAGCACGCGCGACGGGTCGAACGAGTGCACGTAGACCAGGGCGCAGACCACGCCGACGATGGTCAGCAGCGTGCCGTACAGATCCAGCATCACGAGCCAGCTGTGGCGTGGAGTGCGCAATGCGCTGTCCAGCGTGACGGCGGCGGTGCCCGACATCGGCATCGGCTGCGTCTCCTCCAGCAGCTCGCCGGCGAAGCGGCCCGAGCCGGTCGCGCCTTCGGTGACGGGCTCGACGCGCGTGTAGCGGCGGTTGGGGATCTTCTCGACCCACTCGTTCTGCAAGGTGCGATCGAGCTCGGTGATCAGCGAGGCCGGCGGCCCGTTCATCGACAGCGTGCGCTGCTCGCAGCTGCGCTCGGTCTGCGGCGACGCGTCGAGCTGCGCGTGCAGCGCGCACAGGATCAGCACCACCGCCACCAGCGCGCACACGAGCAGGAAGAAGGCCTGGCTGGTCACCGAGTAGCGCACCGACGGCAGCGCTGCGCCCATCAGCCCGGCGACCACCGGACCGACGATGGCCGCGACGATCAGCGCGATCAGCGAGACCGTGCCCAGGCTGGCCTGGTTGCCGCTGACCAACGGGCGCAGCAGCACCGCGGCGCCGAACACGAAGTAGACGATGGAGATCAGCGGTCGCGTCGCGTCGGTGCCGAAAACGCCCCACGCGAACAGGAAGCTCGCGAGCGTGACGACGAACGACAGCGCGTTGAAGAAGTGACGCTGGGCGAGATCCTGCACCACCAGCGGTGCGGTGATCAGGCGCGGCACTGCGTGGTACAGCACGCCGTTGAGCGCGCCTTGCGGCTCGGGATATTCGAGGCCGCCCTGGCGCAGCGTGGTCTTGTAGAAATCGGCGCGCTGCGAGTTGCCGGTGGCGCCGATGGACACCTCCGGCGCCAGCGAACGCGGGCGTCCGCGGCCAAAAAAGAAACGCAGCCGGCGCGCCGCGATCACCGCGAACGAGATGCCCGCGGCCAGCAAAGAGACGCCCACCAGCAGCGGCGCGATGCCCAGGCGCGTGGACTCGGCCTGGATCGCGGCCCGGGCCCACATCAGGCCCGTGACGCCGCCCAGCAGCGTGATGGCCGCGCAGGCGAACAGGAAGGTGTTCTCGACCCGGAACGGGTTCGGCAGTTCGAGCCGCTTGTTGTCCGAGCTGTAGTCGTAGGCCAATCGTCGCTCCTCGGGGGTAAGCGGCGATTCTAGGAGGCTACGTGCGGTCGATCTGCGTGTCGTCGTCGGCCGCAGGCGGCTTGGGCTTGCGCCCGCGCCGCGCCAGCGCCTCGCGCAGCAGGAACTCGACCTGCGCATTGGCGCTGCGCAGCTCCTGCGCGGCCAGGCGCTCGATCTCGGCCCACAGCTCGGGGTCGATGCGCAGCGGGTAGGACTTCTTGCCGGGGCTGGCCATGGCGGTCAGCCCCGGGTTGGCGGCGTCACTGAGCGCATCGCGTCAGCCGTAGAGCGTGCCGGTGTTGATGATGGGCTGCGCTTCCTTGTCGCCGCACAGCACCACCAGCAGGTTGCTGACCATCGCCGCCTTGCGCTCGTCGTCCAGCGTGACGACGTTGCGCTCGCTCAGCGCTGTGAGCGCGGCTTCGACCATCGCCACCGCGCCCTGGACGATCTTGTGGCGCGCGCTGATGACGGCCTCGGCCTGCTGTCGGCGCAGCATCACCTGGGCGATCTCGGGCGCGTAGGCGAGGTGCGTGAGGCGCGCGTCGGTCACCGTGACGCCCGCGCTGGCGAAACGCGCCGAGAGCTCGGTCTGCAGCGCCAGGGCGACGTCGTCGAGGCCGCCGCGCAGCGTGATCTCGTGGGCATCGTCGCTGTCGGCCTCGTCGTACGCATACAGCGACGCGACGTGGCGCAGCGCGGCCTCGGACTGCAGCTTCACGTACAGGTCGACGTCGTCCACCTCGAAGCGCGCCTTGGCGGTGTCTTCGACGCGCCAGATGATGACGGCGCCGATCTCGATCGGGTTGCCGCGCTTGTCGTTGACCTTGAGCGCCGGCGAGTTGAGGTTGCGTGCGCGCAGCGAGATGCGGCGCTTGACGAAGAACGGGTTGGCCCAGCGCAGGCCCTCGGCGCGGTCGGTGCCCGAGTACTGGCCGAACAGCGTCATGATGGCCGCCTCGTTGGGCTGCAGCATGTACAGGCCGGCGACGATGGCCACGCTGGCGAGCACGCACAGCCCGCCCGGCAGCACGTGCGTCAGCAAAACGGTGGATGCCTCCATGCCGTCGTCGATGGCGACGAAGCGCGAGATCGCGATGCCCACCAGCACGACGGCGGCGGCGACCATCGCGTAGCCGTTCATCGACGTCAGGCGGCGCTCCGAATATTCGATGCGGGAGAGGTGCGCCGTGCTTCGCAGGGCGTTGCTGGAGGTCATGACAAGTTCCCGTTAGAGATCAAAGTGATATCACTCTAGAAGTCCTCTGGCCGGCTGTCAATCCCCTTGGGATGTGCGTTTCTGCCGTCTTTTTCCCTGCTGTCACGCGCGAAGGCATCCAACGCCCCCTAACATCGCGGACTGCCCAAGCTCCAGTCCGGGAACTCCTGCGTGAACCAGATGCCGCCGCCGCGTTCGATCCATCCCTCGGTGGCCAAGGGCCTGGCCGCCGTCGTCGTCGTCGCGTCGCTGGGGGGGCTTGCAGGTTGCGCGGGCGGCGAGGGCGGCTCCGCGTCGCCGTCCTTCAAGAGCATCGGCGACGTGAAGACGGCGGTCGCGCCCGGCCTGCGCGGCTACCCGTTCGCAGCCTCGCGCACGACGACGCAGGACTACTTCGGCATGACGATCAGCGACGACTTCGGCTGGCTGGAGAACGCCGCCGATCCTGTCTCGCGCTCGTGGATCCTGGCCGAGAGCGCCTACAGCCGCCGCGCCCTCGAAGCGATGCCCGCCCGCGCGGCGTTGCGCCAGCGCCTGCAGGCCTTGATCGGCTCGACCCAGAATGCCTACTCGGGCATCGTCGAGCGCGGGGGCACCTTGTTCGCGCTCAAGACCGCGCCGCCGCTCCAGCGGCCGGTGCTGGTGGTGCTGAGATCGCTGGACGAGCTCGCCGGCGAACGCATCGTGTTCGACCCGAACGAGCAGGCGAGCGACGGCTCGCTCGCAATCGACTTCATCCGCCCGTCGCCGGATGGCCGGCGCGTGGCGATCGCGCTGTCGAACGGCAGCGCCGACGGCGACAGCGTGCGCATCGTCGACCTGAGCACGGGCGGCCAGGCCTTGCCCGACACCCTCACGCGCGTGACGTCCGCGGCCGCGGGCGGCGACCTCGCGTGGAGCGCCGGCGGCACGGGCCTGTTCGTCACCCAATACCCGGCGCCGGGCAGCCGGCCGGCCGCCGAGGCGCTGACCACCGTGCAGGTGGTGTTCCACAAGCTGGGCACGCCGGCGGCGCAGGATCGCGTCGAACTCGGCGCGGGGCTGCCGCGGTTGGCGCGCGTGCGTCTCGAGAGCACGCGCGAGGGGCGCAGCGTGCTGGCGCTGGTCGAGAACGGGCGCGGCGGCGATGTTTCGCTGTACCTGAAGTCGGCGGACGCCAACGGCGAGGGCGCGTGGCGGCGGTTGGCGTCCGAGCAGGACGGCGTGCGCGACGCCCAGTTCGGCGACGACGACGCGCTGTGGCTTCGCTCGATCGCCCACGCGCCGCGCGGCAAGGTGCTGCGCCTGCCGTTGTCCGAGACCAAGAACGTCAACTGGGACAAGGTCGCGACGATCGCCGCGCCGCTGGAGGGCGCGGTGCAGCGCTTCGCCGTGGCCAACGGCACGTTGTACCTGGCTGAAGGCCAGACCGGGCCGTCGCGCCTGCGCCTGGTCGACGTGAAGACGAAGCGCGGCTCCGTCGTGACGCTGCCGGCGTCCAGCGGCATCGCGGCGCTGGTGCGCATCGGCCGCAACGATGTCGTCGCGCAGGTCACCAGCTACGTCGAGCCACCGCTGTGGACGCGGGTGGGCGGCGGCAAGGTCAGGCGCACGTCGCTGGTGATGACCTCGGACGCGAACTTCAACGACAGCGACGTCGTGCGCGAGTTCGCCACGTCGCGCGACGGCACACCCGTGCCCGTGGACATCCTGCGCCGCAAGGGCATGCGCCTGGACGGCCACAACCCGGTGCTGCTGACGCTGGGCGGATCGATCGGCTCCGGCACGACGCCGGACTTCGACGCCACGCGCCGCGTGTGGCTCGATCGCGGCGGTGTCATCGCGGTCGCGACGCTGCGCGGCGGCGCGGATTCTGGCGAGGCCTGGCGCGTCGACGGCCTGCGCCTGAAGAAGCAGAACGCGGTCGACGACCTCATGGCGTGTGCCGACATGCTCGTCAAGCGCGGCTACACGCAGCCCGCGCTGCTGGCCGTGCGCGCCCGCGGCGACGGTGCGCTCGCGGCGATCGCGGCGATGACGCAGCGACCCGATCTGTTGCGCGCGGTGGTGGCCGCCAACGGTCGCTACGACCTGCTGCGCCTCGAACGCGACGCCGCCGGCGAGTACGACGCGCCGGAATTGGGCAGCGTCAAGGATCGCGCGCAGTTCGATGCGCTGGCCGTGCTCTCGCCGCTGCGCGCCGTGCGCGATGGCGGCAAGTATCCCGCGGTGATGCTGCTCGCGGGCGAGCGCGACGGACGCGTCAATCCGGCGCAGTCACGCAAGATGGCCGCGCGGCTGCAGCAGGCCAATCCGAACGGACGCCCGACGCTCCTGCGAACCGATGCCTGGAGCGGACAGCCAGCGCAGGCGGCCCTGGCGGACGCGGTCGAACAGACTGCGGATGAATTGGGGTTCCTGCTGCACGAGGTCGTCGCGGCGCAGTAGCACCCCAGGAAAGAAGACCGTCGTCGATTCGCAAGGGTAGGCCGAGGCGACTCCTCGGCGGAGCGAGCGCCGCCCCTTGCGGTCGACTTCTGCTGGTGTTGCCGCAATAACGTTGGCGAAAAAAAGAGGCACCGCGGTGCCTCCTTCTCGGGGTGCGAAAAACGCCGCGATCTCAACGATCGCGCTCGCCGTTCTTCTTGTCGCGGTCGTCCTGACGCTCGCGCTCAGCCTTTTTCCTGGCGTCCTTGTCCTTCTCGTGCTCCTCCCTGGGCTTGGCCTGCGGCTGGCCGGGCTGGGCGGCCGGTTGCGCGGCCGGCTGGGCCGCGGGCTGACCTTGCGGCTGGCCCTGCGGGTTGCCTCCACGGCGACGCTGATCCTGCGGGTTCACCGGTTGCGGCTGGCCCGGCTGTTGCCCCTGGCCCTGCGGCTGCCCCTGTGGCTGGCCTTGCTGCGGCTGGCCGTAGCCCTGTCCCGGCTGGCGCATCGGCTGGCCCGGCTGCTGTGCCTGGCCTTGTGGCTGGCCTTGCTGCGGCTGGCCGTAGCCCTGGCCCGGCTGGCGCATCGGCTGGCCTGGCTGCTGCATCTGGCCTTGCGGCTGACCCTGGGCCTGGCCTTGCGCCGGGTAGGCCTGCGGCTGGCCGTTGATCGGTGCCGGTTGACGCGGCGGTTGGTCGAATTCCGGGCGACCTTGCTGGCCCGGACGAGGCTGGCCTTGCTGGGCCTGGCCTTGCGGCGCCGGTTGCAGGGGTTGCTGTTGCGGCGGCTCGCGCCCGCCGCCGGAGGCCTGGCCGCGGTCGAATCCGCCATGGCGCACGGGCTGGGCCTGCGGCAACTGCATCGGTTGGCGGCCCGCCTGGTACGCGGGGATCGCCTGCGTGGACACCGGCTGCGGAGCCGCTGCACGATTCGCCGCTCCCAACTGCGCGGCGAGGTGGGCGCGCGCGGGCACCGAGTTCTGGAACGCCTGGCCGCTGGCCGTGGCGCCCGCCGGGGCTTCGATCGTCACGTTGGTCACATTGGTGATGTTGGTGACGTTGTTCGTGTTGTTGTGGCTGTTGACGTCCACATTTCCGTGCACGCGCATGCCCACGTTGACGACCGCCGGCGCGCTGACCACGACCGCAGGCGGCGTGCCCAGCGGGGCAGGCACGATGATGCCGGCGCGCGAGCCCGGCGGCGGCGGCACGAAGATGCCCTGCGGACCCAGGGGCGGACGGCCGAAGCGGATGCCCGGTGCGGCGATCGCCACGGAGATGCTCAGCCCCGGAGGCGGCGGCATGAAGTGGCGCTCCGGCGCGCACCAGAAGCCCGGCACGAAGACGACGACGTCGGCGCGGTGCTCGTAGTACGGCTGTATCCACACGTAGCGCGGGCGCGGCGGCGGCGCCCAGCGGCCGGCGCTCCAGAACCAGCGGCCCTCCCACGCCCAATAGCCACCGGTCCAGATGGCTTCGCCATACGGCTGCGGCGGCGGCAGCTCCACGAGCATCGGCGGCGGCGCCCATTGCACGGCGATGGGCTCGGGCTGCTCGATCGGCGGGTCGACGTAGACGCTGACGACCGGGTCTTCATCCTGCGAGTACTGCGGCGTCGGCTGCGGATAGGTCGGCGCGGGCTGCTGGTAGACCGGCTGCACCGGGCGCTCGATGTAGCGCGGCGGCCCCTGGACGACGCAGGCACTGAGGAGGGCGGCGGCACCGAGGGCGGCGGCCAGCGTGCTGAGGCGCAGCAGGGCCGTGCGGTTTGGAGTTGTCATGTCGAGAGAGTCCTCAAGAGTCGCCTCGGCCGAGCAGGCGGAATCGGCCATTGTGATGGCACGTGCCGGTTCAACGCTCGAGCACCGGAATTGGTGGGCAAGGGACACCTAAATTTACATTCTGCTGCGAACGCGCCGCCTGGCGCATTCCCCGGCGCCCGACCACGGTTCGAACCGGGTCTCGGTCACGCGGCGTTGGAGGCGCCGACGACGTTGGCGGTCCTTTGCGGGAACCGCTGCGGCGGGCTTTCGTTAAGCTGCCAGCCATGACGAATACGGGCATCGATGTTCAAGGCGGACTGCAGGCGGTCTGCACCGCGGTGAGCGAGGTCGCGCGCGGCTTGGCGCGGGCGCATGGCCAGCGTCAGTTCTATTCGCTGGCCCAGGTGCAGGCACAGGCGGTGGCCGCCGGCGTGGACGCTGCGTTGTGGGCGTGGGTCTTCGCGACGTTGGTCACCCGAGAGGACTTCGTGGCGTTCTTCGCCCTTCGGGAGAGTCCCGGGGGCTATCGCGAGTTGCGCGCTGCGATATCGGTGCCTGAGCCGCGGGTCGTTCCGCCGGAGCAATCGGTCGGATCGTCCGAGGCAGAGCTCGATGAACTCTGGTCCTGGCTGGATCTGCTGCGCGATCTTTGAAGCGCAGCGCATCTGGCGCTTCATACTCGTCGAATGGCGGCCTATCCGAAGGTCGCCGCGTTGACGGCACTGCTGATGCGTGATGCCGATTGCGCAGCCTCGCTCGGCAAGTTCCGCAAACAGCTTCGAGACGCGGAGAACCTGGCTCTGAAGTGACGCAACCGACGGTATCGCCGGCCCGCCGGCCCGCCGGCCTGGCGCGGGGACGCTATTGCGCGGAAGGCCGCGCGACGAAGCCCGTCTTCTCGCTGGCCGAGAATCCGCAGTTTTCGTAGAAGCGATGGACGCGCGGGTCGCGCGAGCCGGTCTGCAGCAGCACCTTGTAGCAGCCGCGGCGCCAGGCCTGGTCGAGGGCGAAGCGCACCACCTGCTGGCCGAGGCCGCCACCGCGCAACGCGCTCTCCACGACAACATTCTCCACCACGGCATACGACGCGCCGCCGCGGGTCAGGTTCGGGATCACGTTGAGGTAGCAGGTGGCGACGACGCGGTCATCCTGCGTCGCGACGACGATGGCGAAGTGCTCGCTCGTGACGATGCGCTCGAGGATCGCCGCGAGGTGCGCGCGCGGTGCGACGGCGTCGCCCGGGTTCAGTTGGTCGTTGAGAGCGAGCAGGGCGTCGAGATCGTCACGTCCGGCATGGCGCAGGTGCGGCCCGGTCATGCGCTGGGCGGGCCCTTGAGTTCGACGGGGTTGCCTTGCGGATCACGCAGATAGATCGACGGGCCTTCGCCTTCGGCGCCGTAGCGCGACTCGGTGGGGCCGGCGGCGATGTCCAGCGACGCGAGATGGGCGCGGATCGCAGCCTCGTCGAAGGGGTCGACGCGAAAACACAGGTGGTCGACGTTGTGGCCTTCGTCGCCCGGTGCGGCGCCCCCGGCGCGGCCCAGCTTGCCGTCGACGGTCACGAGATCCAGCATCGAGCGGCCGGCGCGCAACTGGATCAGGCCGATCTCGTCCTGGCGGCGTTCGATGCGACAGCCGAGGCCATCGCAGTAGAAGCGCAACATGGCGGGGAGGTCGACCACGCGCAGGACGACGTGGTCGATGTCGCGGATGCGGATCATCGTCGGGGCCAGTGGGACATGGTTGTCGTGAGTGTCCCACGCTGTGCGAGCGCGTGACGCGCGCACAGCGATGGGGTCGCTCAGCTGGCGCGCATCGAGTCGTTGGGCGCCGGCAGGTACAGCTGTTCTGGCGGCACGAGGATCCACAACAGCACGTACAGCGCGAGGCCCGAGCCGGCGAAGACGGCGCCGAACGTGAAGATCAGCCGCCACACCCACGACGACACGCCGGTGACCTGGGCGATGCCGCCGCAGACGCCGCCCAGCCAGCGATCGTTGAGGCTGCGGCGCAGCTGGTTGAGGGCGTTGACCGGCGGGCTGGTGCGCGCCGTCGCCGTGCCGTTGAGGATGCGGGCCTTGGCGCGTGCGAACTCTTCGTCCGAGAGGATGCCGCGTTGATGAAGGTCACCGAGCTTGCCGAGTTCGTCGCTGTCTGACATGGTCTTCTCCTGAGGGGGAAAGCGTTGATCGATGAATGAAGATTACGCTTGGCCTCGACGCGATGCCAGGGTGTTGCGACGGGCTGCACCGCGGCACGACAGGGCCGCCCAACGGCCCGACAGGCCGGCGCGCGTACTCGCCTCAGTGCTTCGCGTTGTCCTTGTTGAAGCCCCGCGTGGGCGCCATCGTCGGCCGCGGGCCGTCGTTGGAATCGCTCAAGGGGGCCTGCCATTCGCGCAACTCGGTTGCCAGCAACTGGTTGCCATCCTTTTGCGCCAGGGCCATCAGTTCGAACACGTTGGCGTCGTTGACCAGTTCGTGCCCCAGGCCCAGCTTGAGCTGGCGATAGATGTGTTGCGGATCGGTCGAGTTGTTCTGCGCTTTCATGGGCTCTCCGTTTCAGAAGTCAATCCCGCTCGCGGCAACGCCTGTGCCCGTGCTCGGGGCTATCCCTGCGATGCAGTGTGCCCGTCGTCGAATAGCCCTTCGGGCCTACAGGCGCAGGCGGCCCGCGTAGCCGGTCAGCTCCAGGTAGCCCCAGCCGACCGGACGGCCGTCTTCGGTCTGCAGCGCCGAGAGGCCTTCCCAGTAGATCGAGCCGGTGGAGTTGCGGCTGTCGAGCTCCTGATCGTCCTGCAGGGCCGCGACGCGCCAGCGCCCCGACGGCGTCGTCAGCAGCCACTCGACCGGGTAGGCGGCCTGCGTGCGCGGACTCGTCCAGCGCCGCTGCGGCTCGAAACGCACCTCGCCGGCCGCGAAGTTGCGCAACTCGCCGGCCGCGCTGCGGTACGACCCGCCGGCCCACAGCACGGAGGCGTCGGCGCGGCGCAGGCGGAACGCCATCAGCGCGGAGCCATCCGCGAGGTTGAAGCCGACCCAGTCCCAGCCGACGGCGTCGCCGCCCAGGTACTGGTCGCTCCATTCGTGGTCGAGCCACGCGCGCCCGCTGACGTCCAGCGCGGGGCTGCCCGGATGCTCGACGCGCCCGCGCACAGCGAGCTGGGGCTCGCTGTAGTAGTGGCTGGCTTCCCTGGGATCGGGGCCCTTGCGCGAGTAGCCGCCCTCACCCTGCAGCAGCACCGGCTGCGTGCCGGCGAGGTCGAGGTCGAGCACGAAGCGGTCGCTGCGCACCGCGATGCGCAGACGGCTGCGCGCGTCGTCCGGCCCGGACGGCGCAGCGCGCTCCAGCGACCAGTCGCGCAACTTCACGATCTGCGGGCCCGCGGCCGCCGGCGTCCGCGCGAGCCCGAAGCCCTCGCGGGCGACGCGCTGGTCATGGAGCGACCCGCCACTCGACGTGCCGGCCGTGAGGTCGGTCAGCGCGACGTGCGCGAACACGAGCTGGCGCGCGGCGAAGCGGCTGGAGGAGGTCTCGGCGAGGTCGGTGCGGCTGCGGAAGAAGGTCACCTGGAAGCCAAATTCGGGCGGCTGCGTGGCACCGGCATCGGCGGCGGCGGCATCGCCCGAGCGCAGCCAGCCGGTGACGTACCACCACTCGACGTGGGTGTCCGGATGGCTGCCGTGGTCGGCGGGAAAGCGCAGCGTGCGGTGGCTGACGCCCAGCGTCGGGTTCTGCATCGGCGCGGTCGCGGACGCTGACCCCGAAGGCAATGCCGATGCGGATGCCGCGAACGCGTCCTGCCGCACCGCTAGCGCGGCGGGGAGGAGTCCGGCGAGGAAGGGCCGACGGCGCATCACCAATCCTCCTTGACCGAGCGGACGATGTCGCGGCTGGCCGCCGCGTGACCGCTGCCCCACGCGGTGAGCGCGCCCGCGGCGATGACGCCGACCCCGAGCGTCAGCAAGGTCCATGGCGGCACGCTCATCTGCATCGTCCAATGAAAGCTCTGCGGGTTCACGACCTTCACCAGCACGATGCTGACCGCGAGCCCCAGTGCCAGGCCCAGCACCGCGCCGACGGCGCTCCACAAAGCGCCTTCGCAGGCCACCAGCGTGAGCACCTGGCGCCGCGTGAAGCCCAGGTGCTGCAAGGTGCCGAACTCGCGCCGGCGCGCCAGCACCTGTGCCGAAAAATTGGCCGCGATGCCGGCCAACCCGATCGCCAGCGCCACGCCCTGCAGCCAGCGCGTGACGGCGAAGCTGCGGTCGAAGATGCGCAGCGAATAGCGGCGCAGCTCGCTGGCGGTGGCGATCTCGATCGGCGAACCGGTCGGCATCACCGCCTTCAGCCGCGCGACCACGGCTGCCTCGGCCCCGGATGCGCCCGCGTCGCGACCGTCCGGGCTCGCCAGCCACAACGCGATGCCGGTGATGCGATCGTCGCCGGTCAGGCGCAACCAGTCGGCGCGCGCCATCAGCAGGGCGCCCTGCTGGCGGGCGTAGTCGCGCCAGATGCCGCGCACCACGGCCTGGATGGCTAAGGGCGTGCGCGACGCCGCCGCCGCCCCGTCGCGGGGTGGTGGCAGCGGGATCGAGATGAGGTCTCCCTTCTTCAGGTGCTCCAGCGCGGCCAGCACCTCGCTGGGATAGACCGACAGAACGCCGGGCGTGGCGGTCGACCCTGCATCAGGGGCGTCGACCCAGGGCAGCGACGGTGGCGTGCCGTCCTGCGGCAGGTCGCGCACCAGCAGCGTGACGTCGGGCTGCTCGGGCGCCAGCGTGACTGTCACCAGGCGTTCCGCCCGGACCTGGCGGATGCCCGCGCCGGAGGTCGCGGCGACGAGCGCCGGTGGCAGGTACACCGGCGTCTCGCTGCCGCCGGGCGGCGTGCGAACGTAGATGTCGGCCGGCAGGACGTCGTCGAGCCAGACGATCAGCGAGTCGCGGAAGCTGGTGACCATCACCGTCAGCGCCACCACCAGGCTGAGGCTGGCGACGACGCCGGCCACTGCGGCCGTGGCCGTGTGGCGCTGGTCGACCGCACGGGCCACCGCCAGCGCCGCGATCGGGTTGCTCGCGCCGCGAAAACCCGTGAGCAGCAATGAGACGACCTGCGGCACGAGGCTGATGCCGCCCAGCAGCAGCACCCCCACGCAGGCGTACGCACCCCACGGGATAGCGCGCCAGGGCGGGACGAGCGCGAGTGCGCCCGCGACCGCGATCAGCGCAAGCCCGGCCCATGCCGGCCAGTTGCCGCCGCCGGCGTTGCTGAGCCCCTTGAGGCTCTGGGCCGGCGCGAGGTTTTGCGCGGCGCGCGCCGGCCACCAGCCGCCGGCGAACGCCGAGGCCAGGCCCAGCGAGCCGTACGCCAGCGCGGCCAGCACGCTCCACTGCAGGTGCGGCGCGCTGCCGCCCAACGTGCCACCACCCAGGTCGCCGCCGAGCGCGCGCAACGCCATGGCGGCCAGCGCGGTGCCCAGTGCGAGCCCGGCGAGGCCGCCGATGGCCCCCACCATCAGGCTGTCGGTCCAGACCAGGGTGCGGCGCTGGCGGCCACTCATGCCCAGCACGCCCAGCAGCGCGAGTTGCGGGATGCGCTTGGCCACGGCCAGCGACTGCACCGAAAAGACGAGGAAGCCGCCAGTGAACAGCGCCACGAGCGAGAGTACGCTGAGGTTGACGCGGTAGGACTGCGACAGCCGCGCCATGCGCAGTGCCGCCTCGTCGGGCGCGGCGGCGCGCACGTCGGGGCCAGCGTCGAGCGTGGCCATCACGGCGTCCTGCCGGGCACCCGGCGCGAGCCGCACGTCGATGCGCGACAGCGCGCAGACGCGGTCGAAATGCGTCTGCACGCCGGCGATGTCCATCACCATCAACGGCGGGCCCTCGGCCGCGATGCGTCCGCCGATCGCGAAGGTCTGCCAGTGCCCGTCCGCCTGCAGTGTGACGTGGTTGGCCGTGCCGAGCAGGGCGCGCGCCGCCGGGTTGAGGAACACGAGGTCCGGGTCGAGTGCGGACAATGGCGTGCCCGTCCTGGATGCGCCGCCCGGGTTGGAGCTCGTTTCGGGCTGCACCAGCCAGCCCGGCGAGATCCATGGCGCAACGAAAGCGTCCAGGCCCAGCAAGTGGGCCGAGTGCGGCTGGCCGTCCGTGGCGCGCAGCGCGACCGCGATATCGATCACCGGACTCGCCTGTGCGACCCCTGGCGTGGTGGCCACGCGTGCGTACAGATCCTCCGCCAACAGGCCGTCGCGTGGACGCACGCTGAAGTCAGGCGCGCCGCTGGCCGCATGCACCGCCGTCTCGAATTCCGACAGCGCCGACGCATTGATCAGCTGCACCGCGAAGGCCAGTGCGACCCCCAGCGCGACCGCCATCACGGCCGCGGCCTGGCGCCAGGGATGATGGCGCCATTCGGCCCACAACAACTGGGCGTGGAGCGCCGCCATCGACCAGCGGGAGGAGTGCGGCGGCGGGGAGGTCAGGGCAGGGGACACGGGCGGGGCAATCGCTGGAACAACCGCATCCTGCCATCAATCGGCGGAGCTGCCCGGCGCGGATCGGCTGGATTCGTCCAGTGCTTGCCGCACCCCGCGCATCGACGCGCATTTGTCGCCGAAGTGGCAGCCACGACCGCCGATCGCCACCATGATGGCCGCGACCGCCGTATCCTTGCCCTTGCCCTTGCCACATCGCCGCTACAACGACATTCGTTTCGAGACAACGCCATGACCCTCGCCACGCCCGCCAGCGGCGCCGCCACCGACCGTCCGGACAGCGCCGCGTCCACCCGCGTCGTCCAGCGCATCTGCCCGCTGTGCGAAGCCTGCTGCGGCCTGAACCTGACGGTGTCGGGGAGTGGCCCGCAGGCGCGCGTCATCGCGATCCGCGGCGACGAGCAGGACGTCTTCAGCCACGGCTACATCTGCCCGAAGGCGGTCGCGCTGAAGGACCTGGAGGACGACCCCGATCGCCTGCGCCAGCCACTCATCAAGCGCGATGGCCACTTCGTCGAGGCGAGCTGGGACGAGGCTTACGCCGAGATCGCGCGCCGCCTGCCGGCACTGGTGGCCGAACACGGCCGCGACGCGCTGGCCTTCACGCTGGGCAACCCGAACGTGCACCGGCTGGGCCTGGGCCTGTACGTTCAGCGACTGTTGCGCGCCGCCGGCTCGCGCAACGTGTTCAGCGCGTCCACGCTGGACCAGATGCCGCGCCAGCTCGCCAGCGGCTGGATGTACGGACACGCGTTGACCGTGCCGGTGCCCGACATCGACCATTGCGACTTTCTGCTGATGCTGGGCGCCAATCCGATGGCCAGCAACGGCAGCATGTGGACGGTGCCCGACTTCCGCGGTCGCGCCAAGGCGATGCGCGCGCGTGGGGGCCGGCTGGTGGTGGTCGATCCGCGCCGCACCGAGACGGCTGCCGTCGCCGACGAGCACCACTTCATCCGCCCGGGCACGGACGTCTTCCTTCTGCTGGGCCTGCTGCACGCGCTGTTCGACGAAGGGCTGGCGCGGCCGGGCCGGCTGGCCGACTTCCTGGCCGGTGGCGCCACGGGCATCGAGGCGCTGCAAGCGGCCGTCGCGCCGTATGCCCCCGAGCGCATGGCCGCGCGTTGCGGCGTGCCGGCCGACGCGCAACGCGGGCTCGTGCGCGCGCTCGCCGCGGCGCCGCGCGCGGCCGTGTACGCGCGCATCGGCTCGAGCACGCAGCGCTTCGGCACGCTCAACTCGGTGCTGGTCGACGCGTTGAACATCCTCACGGGCCATCTGGACGCGGAGGGGGGCGCGATGTTTGCGCAAGCAGCGGCGTTCGCCGCCAACACGCAAGGCAAGCCGGGCGTCGGCCGCGGCATGGTCACCGGCCGCACGCGCAGCCGCGTCTCGGGCGCGCCCGAGGTGCTGGGCGAGTACCCCACCAGTTGCCTGGCCGAGGAGATCGAGACCGGCGGGCCTGGCCGCATCCGCGCGCTGGTCTCGGTGGCCAGCAACCCGGTGCTGTCGGCGCCCAACGGCGCACGCATCGGCGAGGCGTTGCGCCAGCTCGACTTCATGGTCAGCGTCGACATCTACCTCAACGAGACCACGCAGCACGCAGACGTCATCCTGCCGGGATTGTCCACGTTCGAGGAGCCGCACTACGACGTCAGCTTCCCGCAGCTGTCCTGCCGCAATCACGCGCGCTACAGCCCGCCGGTGTTCGCGCCGCGGCCGGGCGCGCAGGGCGAATGGCAGGCGCTGTTGCGCATGGCCGCGATGCTGCGCGGCGAACCCGAGGCGGGTGCGCCGGGCTTCGACCTGGCCGCCTTCGACGAGCAACTGCTGGCCGACGACTTGCGCCGCCTCGCGGCTGGCGTGCCCGAGCCGCTGCAGGCCGCGATGCTGGAGGCGCTCGGTGACCAGCCCGGCCCGGAGCGATTGCTCGACCTGGCGTTGCGCACTGGCCCGAACGGTGATCGCTTCGGCCAGAAACCGGGTGGCCTCAGCCTGGCGACACTCAAGGCGGCGCCGCACGGCATCGACCTCGGCGCGCTGCAGCCGCGCCTGCCTGATATCCTGCGCACGCCCAGCGGCAAGATCGAGCTCTGGCCGGCCCCGGTGGCGGCCGAGCTGGCCGCGGTCGACGAGGCCTTGCGCGATCCGCCGCCCGACCTGGTCGTGGTGGGCCGCCGCGACGTCCGCTCCAACAACAGCTGGATGCACAACCTGCCCACGCTGGCCAAGGGCCCGGAGCGCTGCACCGCGCTGCTGCATCCAGTCGACGCCGCGCGCCACGGCGTGCAGGCCGGCGATCGCGTGCGGCTGCAGGGCACGGCTGGGCGTGCCATCGAGCTGCCGGCCACCTTGTCCGACGAGATGATGCCCGGCGTCGTCAGCGTGCCGCACGGCTGGGGCCATGACCAGGCCGGCACGAAGCTGGGGGTCGCTGCGCAACGTCCCGGGGCCAATCTCAATGACCTGCTCGACGACCGGCTGCGCGATCCGTTGTCGGGCACCTCGGTGCTCAACGGGGTGCCGGTGAAGCTGAGTCGCTGCACCTAGGTGGCCGCTGGGGAGCGGATCGCGCGGCTCCTGGTGTCCGGCGGCGATGCCCGACGCAGCGAGCGACCTGTCTAGGCGGGCACCGGCAAGCGCACGCCCTGCGCCGTCAGTTCCAGCACCCGGTCGCAGCGCGCCGCGGCAGGTGGCGAGTGCGTGACCATCAGCACGCCGGCGCCGGTGCGGCGGGCCGCGTCGACCAGCACGTCCATCACCAGGCCGGCGCTGCGCGGGTCCAGGTTCCCTGTGGGCTCGTCGGCCAGCACCAGCGCGGGCTCGTGCACCAGCGCGCGGGCGATCGCGACGCGTTGCAACTGGCCGCCCGACAGCTGGCGCGGTGCGCGCTCGCCCAGCCCGTCCAGACCGACGGCCGCCAACATGCGCGCGACACGGTCGCCGCGCGGGCGCCCGAGCAACTGCAGCGGCAGGCCCACGTTGTCGGCCACGCTCAGGTGCGGCAGCACGTGGAAGGCCTGGAAGACGAAGCCGAGATCCTCGCGGCGCAGGCGGGCGGCCTCGGGCTCCGACAGCCCCAGCACGTCGCGGCCGGCCAGCACGACGCTGCCCGCGTCGGCGGTGTCGAGGCCGGCAACGCAATTGAGCAGCGTCGACTTGCCGACGCCCGACTCGCCCAGCAGCGCGACGAGCTCGCCGCGCACCATGACCAGCGACACGTCGCTGAAGACAAAGGCGTCGCCATAGCGCTTGGCCAGGCCGGTGACGGTGAGCAGGGGGGCCGGATCGGCGCGCGAGAGATCGTTCATTCGGCGCCAAGCATACGGGAAGAGGCCTGCTCGACCGTGATCGGTGGCCGAACTTCCGGCCGAGAAGCCGGTCGGTCGACGACGGCGATTCACCATTTACGTGACTTTGGAGCGCAGGAGTCTGTGCGGTTTGCGGCCGCTGTCGCACAATCGGAACCGAATCGCTTCATTGGCCAGCCGAAGCGGCCGATAGAGTGAGTGATCCGCTCGACCTGATCTGGGCGCGGATTCGGGCCTGCCGGCACCATCGGCAGGCGCTGGAATTGCTCACGTGCGAGTCGGCGCGGGCATGGTTTATCTCGAGGTGGACGGGTGACGGCTGAAATCGAAACTTCGACGTTGAGCGGGCTCGTGCGGGTGCTCGAGCGACGCAGCACGCGGTTCTGGGCGGGCGCGGCGATCCTGATCGCGCTGGCTGGCATCGCCGCCGCCGCCGGGCTGGGCAACCTGGCCGGAGGCCGCGGCGCCGTCATCGCGCTCACGGTCGCGGTGTTCTTCGCGCTGGCCGCGCTGGTGCTGGTGGGCATCGTGATCCGCCTGGCCCGCGTCGTGGCCGACACCCGGGCACGGCAGGAGCTGCATGCCGTCGACGACAACCTCACCGGCCTGTCCAACCGCCGCCACTTCCTCGAGCTTGTCGAACGTGAGTTCGCCCGCTGCCGGCGCTACGGCGACGACGGTGCGCTGCTGCTCATCGACGCCGACCACCTGCGCCGCATCAACGAACACCTGGGCCAGTTGTGTGGCGACGCGTTGCTGCTCGAAGTCACCAAGCGCGTCGGCACCACGCTGCGCCAGCCCGACCTGCTGGCCCGCTTCGGCGGGGCCGAGCTGGCCGTGTTCCTGCCCAACACCGACCCGCTGGGCGCGCTCGACGCCGCCGAGCGCATCCGCCAGCAGGTCGCGTCCGCGCCCTACACCTGGCAGCAGACCCACGTCGTGGCCACGGTCAGCATCGGCGTGGCCACGGTGCACCAGGGCCAGCTGAGCGTCGACACGATGGTGCACGAGGCCGAGCAGGCCCTCGAGGCCGCCAAGGAAGCCGGGCGCAACTGTGTACGCACCGGGCCGATCAAGCCGCGCAAGAATGGCGAGCGCGTGTCGACCTGAGACCGTGCGCTCAGGATGGTGCGGTTCCAGCAGGGCCCAGAAGCGCGTCGATGACGCTCAGTAGCCGCGGCTCCACATCCGCCGCATCCGCCTCCACGACATGCCGATATGCCATGCTGCGCAGCCACGTGATCTGCCGCTTGGCCAGTTGCCGTGTCGCCGCGACGCCGCGCTCACGGATGTCGTTCAGGTCGGGTGGATCGGCCACGTCCAGCGCCTCCCAGGCCTGCCGATAGCCGACGCAGCGCATAGACGGCAGGTCGAGGTTGAGCGCGGGATTGGCGTGCAGCCCACGCACCTCGTCGAGAAAGCCGGCATCGAGCATCGCATCGAAGCGCTTCGCGATGCGCGCATGCAGCCACGCGCGTGACGCGGGCTCGAGCGCGACGATCGCGCCGTCGTGCGTGGTCGCCTCGCGTTGCGCGCGCAGGTGCAGCGTCGACAGCGGCACGCCGCCGGATCGCCACACCTCCAGCGCGCGCTGGATGCGTTGCGAGTCTTTGGGCTCCAGGCGCGCGGCCGTGACCGGGTCGACCTCGGCGAGTCGCGCGTGCATCGCGGGCCAGCCGGCCTCCGCGGCTTCGGCGTCGATCGCGGCGCGGATCGCGGGGTCGGCGGCGGGCATCTCGTCGATGCCGTCGACCAGCGCCTTGAAGTACATCATCGTGCCGCCCACCAGCAGCGGCCAGTGTCCGCGTGCGCGGATGTCGACGATGAGTCGACGCGTGTCAGCCACGAACTGGGCGGCGGAGTAAGACTGCTCGGGGCCGATGAGGTCGAGCAGGTGATGCCGCGCCGCGGCCTGTTCGGCGGCGCTGGGCTTGGCGGTGCCGATGTCCATGCCGCGGTAGACCAGCGCCGAGTCGACGCTGACGATTTCCACCGGCCAGCGCCGTGCCACGGCGAGCGCGAGCGCCGTCTTGCCGGAGGCGGTCGGGCCGGCCAGGCCCAGCCACTTCAGCGCGCCGGAAGACACGTCGGGCACTCGCTCAGAATCGTTCGTCTTCGCGCAGGTAGCGCCACTGGCCCGCGGGCAGCTTGCCCAGCACCACGCTGCCGATGCGCACGCGCTTCAGGCCGGTGACTACCAAGCCGACGGCCTCGCACATGCGCCGGATCTGGCGCTTGCGGCCCTCGCGCAGCACGAAGCGCAACTGGTCCTCGTTGGCCCAGCTGACCTTGGCCGGACGCAGTTCCTTGCCGTCCAGCCACAGGCCGTGGCGCAGGCGGTCGAGGTCGTTGTCGGGAAACTGGCCGCCGCTCGGATACTCGACGCGAACCAGGTACTCCTTTTCGACGTCGGAGTCCTCGCCGATGAGGTGGCGTGCGATGCGGCCGTCCTGGGTCAGCACCAGCATGCCGGTGGAGTCGATGTCGAGGCGGCCGGCCGGCGCGATGCCGCGCGCGTGGCCCGGGTGCCAGCGCTCGCGTGACGGGTCCTCGGGCCAGTGGTTGGCCTGTGTCACGAGCACCGATGCGGGCTCGTAGCCGTCTTCGGCCTGGCCGCTGACGTAGCCGATCGGCTTGTGCAGCAGGATGGTGACGCGGTGCGCCTGCTGCGTCTTGGCCTCTTCGTCGACCTCGATGACCTGGTGGGGGAACACGCGGGCGCCGAGCACGGCCATCTCGCCGTCCACCTTCACCCAGCCCGCGGCGATCCAGTCGTCAGCCTCGCGACGCGACGCGATGCCGCGTTCGGCCAGCACCTTGGACAGGCGCTGGTCGTCGCGCTTGGGCGCGTTCGGATCGAAGGCCGGGCGCTGTGGTGCCGCGGCCTCGCGCGGCTCGTAGCGCGAGGCGTCGTCGCGCCGACGCGGCGGCGGGCCGCCTTGCGCCCCGCGGTTGTCGTCGCGCGGGCCGTTGTAGGCCGGTCGATCGCTCGCGGTGCCGCGCGGGCCGTCCTGGGCGCCGCGGTTGTCGTCACGCGGGCCGTTGTAGCGCGGGCGGTCGTTGGGGCCTTGCGGATATGTGGGGCCGCGGTCGCCGTACGGCGCACGCTGGCGGTCTGCGAAAGGCGCGCCGCCGCGATCGTTGCCGCGGGCTTGCGGGCCGCGGTCGTCGCGCGGCGGCCCGGGCGGGAAGCCGGTGGCACGGCGGTCGTCCTTGCGGAAAGGCGCGCGCGGCGCCTCGGAAACGGGGGGGCGCGCGTCCCGGAAATCGGGCCGCGGGGCTTGATCCTGGCGTGGGGCGGGGTTGGCGCGGCGCTCGCCGGGACGATCGGGACGCGGCGCGTCGCCGTGGGCGCGGCGCGGGCCGTCGCGGCGATCGCGCGAGTCGTCCTGGCGCGCACGCGGCGGGGCGGGCGGCGGGTCGGCGCGCCAGACGTTGCTGGGCGTGTCGCGGCGCGGCGCGGGCAGGTCCCGCAGGTCGGGGCGCTTGCCACGCGTGGCGGCGTGCTCGGTGGGCTTGCGCTCGTGCGGTCGCTGTTCCATCACGCGTTGGCCGACGTGCACCTTGTCGCGACCGGTGGCCTCGGGCTTGGGCGCGTCGGCGCGCGGCACGCGGCGCGGCGTGGCGGCCGTGTCTGCCGTGGCGGGCGTGGTCGGCGGCTTTTTCGGAGATTCCGGCGGCGGGGAGGAGGAGTCGGTCATATCGGGTTCAGCCGGAAAGAAGGTCAGTGGAAAAAAGGGAAAACAGTGGGAATCAACGACCGCGCAGGAACAGCGCGTCGAGTTCCTTCATCGTCACCTGGCGCCACGTCGGGCGGCCATGGTTGCATTGGTCGGAGCGCTCGGTGGCTTCCATCTGGCGCAGCAGGCCGTTCATCTCCTCGAGCGTGAGGCGGCGGTTGGCGCGCACGGCGCCGTGGCAGGCCATCGAGGCGAGGACGTCGTCGCGGGCGCGCTGTACCAGGCTGCTGGCGTCGACTTCGGCGAGGTCGGCCAGCACCGAGCGCACGAGATCGACCGGATCGGCCTGCAGCAGCGCGGCGGGCAGGCTGCGCACGGCCAGCGTCGTCGGGCCCATGGCCGAGACGTCCAGGCCCAGCGTGCGCAGCGTCTCGGCGTGCGTCTCCACCAGCGCGTGCTCGGCGGGTGTGGCGGCGAACGTGGCGGGGATCAGCAGCGCCTGCGTGGGCATGTCGTACGTCGCGGCGCCAGTCTTCAGGCGCTCGTAGACGATGCGTTCGTGTGCGGCGTGCATGTCGATGACGACCAGGCCTTGCGCGTTCTCGGCCAGCACGTACACGCCCTGGATCTGCGCGATCGCGCGGCCCAGCGGCCAATCGCCGGCGTCGGCCTTGGCGAGGGGGGCCACGGCCTCGTCGTTGGCGTGCGTGCGCACCCAGGCGGGCGTCGGTTCGCGGGTCTCGAGGACGGCGGTGCCGCCGGCTTCGAGGACGCCGCCGGCAACGGCCGCCGGCGCGCTGGCGTCGCCGAACGCGCGCGCGAACAGCGATGCCGTGGTCGCGCCCGAGAGCGGGTCGCGCGTGTCGCTCGGGAGCGCCCACGGGCGCGCCGGTGCCAGGCCGGCGGCGTGCCAGCCGGGGGACGTGTTGCCGGAGCCCTTGCCGTTGAGGCGTTCGACCGCTGCCGCGGCTGCCGCGGCGAAACCGCCCGGCGTGCCGAACGACGTTCCGACCGCGCCGGTGCCGCCGTTCGCGCCCGCTGCCGTGGCGCCCGACGGGGCAAGCACGTCCTCCACGGCGCGCTTGACGGCCTGGTGGATCGCCCCGGAGTCGCGGAAGCGCACTTCGATCTTGGTCGGGTGCACGTTGACGTCGACCCGCGCCGGGTCGATCTCGATGAACAGCACGTAGGCTGGCTGCTTCTGGCCGTGCAGCACGTCCTCGTAGGCGCTGCGCAGCGCGTGCGCGATCAGGCGGTCACGCACGTAGCGGCCGTTGACGTAGACGTACTGGTGGTCGCTGCGCGTGCGCGCCGCGGCGGGCAGGCCGACGCGGCCGTGGATCGCGATCGGGCCGATCTCGGCCTGCAGCGGGCGGCTGTTGGCGATGAAGTCCTCGCCCAGCACGTCGCGCACGCGCTGGGTCTCGTCATCACTGGCGCGCCACTGCTGCACCAGCTTGCCTTCGTGCCACACGGCGAAGCCGACGGTGGGGCGCACCAGCGCATGCCGGCGCACGGCCTCGATGCAATGGGCGAGCTCGGTGGAATCCGACTTGAGGAACTTGCGGCGTGCCGGCGTGCTGAAGAACAGCTCGCGCACTTCGACGGTGGTGCCCTGCGCGCGGGCGGCCGGCGTGAGCTCGCCCGAGCGCGCGTCCAGGCGCTGCGCGTGCGCGGCGCTGGCGGGGCGGCTGACCAGCGCCAACTCCGACACCGACGCGATGGCGGCGAGCGCCTCGCCGCGAAAACCCATCGTCGTGACCGATTCCAGGTCGTCGAGCGAGCGGATCTTGCTGGTGGCGTGGCGCTTGAGGGCCAGCGGCAGTTCGGCGGGCTCGATGCCGTTGCCGTCGTCCTCGATCAGGATGGCGCGCACGCCGCCTGCCACCAGACGGACACCGATCTGCGACGACCCGGCGTCGAGCGCGTTGTCGACCAGTTCGCGCACCACGGAGGCCGGACGTTCGACGACCTCGCCCGCGGCGATCTGGCTGACCAGTTCGTCGGGTAGTTCACGGATCGTGCGGCGCTCGGATGGCGCTATCTGGAGACTCATCCCCGTATTGTAGGAACCCCCGACGATAATCGGCGCCCATGGACTCCTTGATCCCCTTGTTTCAGCATCTTCTTCACGCCGATCAGTACCTGGCGGCGTTCGTGGCCAGCAACGGCACGTGGGTGTACGCGATCCTCTTCACGGTCATCTTCGTCGAGACCGGCCTCGTCGTGATGCCCTTCCTGCCCGGCGATTCCCTGCTCTTCCTGGTCGGCGGCCTGGCGGCCACCGGCGCGCTCGACATCTGGATGGCCCTGGGCGTGATGCTGGCGGCGGCGGTGCTGGGCAACCAGACCAACTACACGATCGGCCGCTGGATCGGGCCGCGCGTCTTCCATTGGGAGAACTCGCGCTGGTTCAACAAGGAAGGCTTCGACAAGTCGCACGCGTTCTTCGAGAAGTACGGCGGCGTCGCGCTGATCGCTGGCCGCTTCATGCCCTTCGTGCGGACGTTCGCGCCCTTCGTCGCCGGCGTCACCCTGATGACCCGCCGCCGCTTCACGCTCTTCGACGTCACCGGCGCCGTGGCCTGGATCGGCAGCGTCACGCTGCTGGGCTTCGCGATCGGCAACGTGCCGTGGGTCAAGAGCCACCTGCAGTGGATTTTCCTGGCGATGATCATCATCCCGGGAGTGTTGGCGTTGATCGGGATCTTGCGCAAGAAGAAGCAGCCGGCGGTTTGAGCGGTGGCGGGCGAGCGCGCTCGCGTCAAACGGGCTTCGGCTCTCCGTCCGGCAAGGGAGGAGGCACGCCAGCCGTGTGCAGTTCGACCCGCACCACCAGCCGATCGGTGACCAGTTCGCCGTAGTTGGACAGGAACGCCACGTCCGCCGCGTCGCGGCCGTAGGCCACGACGATGCGGCCGCCGCGCGGCGCCTCCTGCGTGGCGTCGAAGGTGTACCAGCGTCCACCGACGAAGGCCTCGAACCAGGCGTGCATGTCCATCGGGTCGAGTTCGTGGAGATAGCCCACCACCATGCGCGCCGGGATCTGCAGCGCGCGGCACAGCGCGATGCCGACGTGCGCGAAGTCGCGGTACACGCCGGCGCGCTGGTCCAAGGTGTCGAGCGCATCGGTCGCCGCATCGCTGACGCCGTAGCGGTAGGTCAGGTTTTCATGGATCCAGGCCCGGATGGCCTCGACCTGCGCATAGCCCGGCGCCATGCCGGCGACCAGTCGTCGGGCCTGGTCCTCCATCCGGTCGCTGGGGCAATAGCGGCTCTGCAGCAGGAACTGCAACGCGGCGTCGGGCACCTGGTCGATCGGGGTGCAGGGCGCGGTCGGATCGACGGCGATGGACGCCTCGGTGTCGACGACCACGTCGACGCGGATCCGCATGCGTCCCTTGGGCACGACGAAGCGTTGGCACAGGTTGCCGAAGCCGTCGACGTACTCGGTCGAGGGGACGTGCGGCTCGAAGTAGTAGGCCTCGCTGGCAAGCCATTGGGCGAGGCCACTGCTCGGTCGCAGCATGGCGACGGTCGGGCAGTCCTCCGGTACCGACACCTCGATGTCGCACATGGCCTTGAGTCGCATCGGTTGGCTTTCAGGGAGCGTGGGGTGCGGCGCAGGTGGCAAGCGCGGCGCCTGCTCGACGCGCCGCGGCCACTGGCTTGGCTCGCGCATTCGGGGCTCGCGTTGTCGCATCCGTGCAAGGCGCCGCAGCCTGGGTCCCGACGCCCGGTGTGGGCCAGGCCGGGGGCGGGTTATGCTCGGCGCCCCATCGACTCGCTGGCTGGCCCCCTCATGCCGATTGCCGCCCGCATTGTCCTGTTGTCAGCCGCTTGCCTGCTTGTCGTGTCGGCCGCGGGCGCGGCGCCATCCTCCGAGCGCGAACTGGAGGCACCCGGGCCCGTCGGGCCACTGAAGGGCAGCCTGGTCATGCCGACGGCGGCGCCGAGCGCGGCCGTCCTCATCATCCCGGGCTCCGGCCCGACCGACCGCAACGGCAACAGCCCGGTGGGCGTCAAGGCATCGACCTATCGGCTGCTGGCCGAGGGGCTCGCGGCAAAGGGGATCGCGACGTTGCGAGTCGACAAGCGCGGCATGTTCGGCAGCGCGGCCGCGGTGAAGGATCCCAACTCGGCGACGTTCGCCAGCTACGGCGAGGACGTGAAGGCGTGGGTGTCCGTGCTGCGCAAGGCGACGGGCGTGCCCTGCGTGTGGGTGCTGGGGCACAGCGAGGGCGGCCTGGTGGCGCTGACGTCGGCCAAGGACGTGCCGGACGAATGTGGCCTGTTGCTGGTGTCGGCTCCCGGCAGGCGCATGGCCGACATCCTGCGCACCCAGCTCAAGGAAAACCCCGCCAACGAACCCTTGCTGGTGCACGCGCTGCCGGCCATCGCAGCGCTGGAGCAGGGTCGCCACGTGGAAACCCAGGGCATGCCGCCGGCGCTCATGGGCCTGTTCCGTCCGGCCGTTCAGGATTTCCTGATCAGCATGCTCTCTCTCGACCCGCCTCGTCTTGTCGCGGGCGTCGACAAGCCCGTGCTGATCCTGCAGGGCCAACGCGACATCCAGGTCACCGAGGCCGATGCGCGCCTGCTCAAGCAAGGCGATCCGCGCGCGACGCTGGTGCTGCTGCCAGCGGTCAACCACGTGCTCAAGACGGTGCCCTCGGACGACCGCCAGGCCAACCTCGCGACCTACGCCGATCCGGCGCTGCCGCTCGCGCCTGGCGTGGTCGACGCCATCGCCGACTTCATCGCCAAGCACAAGGCAGGGTAGTTCGCGGACTCGCTCGCCGGCCCGCGCCGCACGCGGGTGGGTGTCGTCCGGCGTCCAGCCTACAGGTCGCGATGCCGCGCGATCGGCGGGTTCTTGGCGAAGTAGCGGTCGATGCCGGTGAAAAGCGCCTCGACCAGTTGGTGCCGGTAGTCGGGGTCGCGCAGCTTGTCCTCTTCCTGCGGGTTCGAGATGAACGCCGTCTCGACCAGGATCGAGGGAATCGCCGGCGCCTTCAGCACCGCGAAGCTGGCCTGCTCGACCTGGCCGCGGTGCAGCCGGCCGACCTTGCCCATGCGCGACAGCACCTCGCCGCCGAGGCGGATGCTGTCCTTGATCTGGGCGGTGGTGCTCATGTCGAGCAGCGCGCGCATCACCTGGGCGTCCTTGACCTTCACGCTGACCCCGCCGACGGAGTCGGACGCGTTCTCGCGGTTGGCCATCCAGCGCGCCGCGGCGCTCGACGCGCCGCCCTGGCTCAGTGCGAACACCGACGCGCCGCGCGCCTCGGGCGTGAAGAACGCATCGGCGTGGATCGAGACGAACAGGTCGGCCTGCACGCGCTCGGCCTTCTTCACGCGCTCGCCGAGCGGCACGAAGAAGTCGGAGTCGCGCGTCATCAGCACGCGCACGCCGGCCTTCGCGTTCAGGCGTTCGCGCAACTGGAGCGCGATGGCCAGGACGACGTCCTTCTCCTTCAGGCCGGTGGGCCCGATCGCGCCGGGATCCTCGCCACCGTGGCCGGGATCGATCGCGATGACCAGCAGGCGATCGACCTTGTGCTTTTCCTCGGGCGTCAACGGGCGGGCGTTGAAGGGGGCCTGGATCTCCATCGCGGAGGTGTCGATGCCGCCACTGCCGCGCATCGCCGCCGTGCCGGCGTCCGCCACGCGCGGGGCCGCGTTGGCGACGGGGGCGGGCAGGCCGGTGATCGTGGTGCTCGGCGCCACCGGGGCGCTGGCGCCCGCCGGAATCTTGCCGATGAACTCGCCGAGCGCGTCCTGCACCGCTTGCGCCGCCTGCTGTTCGGCCCGCTCCTTGCCGCTGAGCAGCGCGAGCAACGGATCCTGGGCCTTGAGCGGGAAGAGGTCGAACACGAGTCGGTGCTGGTACGCGGCCACCGGTGCCAGCATGAACTGCTGCGGCGCCACGCCTTGCTTCAGGTCGAGCACCAGGCGCACGACGCGCGGCTGGTTCTGGCCGACGCGCACGCCGGCGATGAACGGGTCGTCGGAGCGCACCTTGCCGACCATGTCGCGCAGCGCGGGGCTGAGCTCGAGGTTGTCGATGTCGACGACCAGGCGGTACGGGTTGTCGGCGACGAAGTTGCGAGCCACCAGCGGCTGGTCGGACTCGATGGTGACGCGCGTGTAGTCGGCCGCGGGCCAGATGCGGACGGCGACGATGCTGGCGCCATACAAGAGGTCGGTGGCGCCCAGGCACAGCACGAGGCTGCCACCGCGCATCAACACGTCTCTTCGCTTCATGAACGAAGATTGTCGAGCAATTGCAGCCCGATGGGTGTCATTGCGTCGAATCGGACGCCTCGAATCGTGTCGTCGTGTGGCGTGAGCGTCACGCGCAGGTCGGGCACGGGCAGCAGCGGCTCGGCCTTCTCGGCCCATTCGACCAGCTTCAGCCCGGCCGCGCCAAACAGGTCTCGCAGGCCCGCGTCCTCCCATTCCTGCGGGTCGTCGAAGCGGTAGAAGTCGAAGTGCGAGATGGGCAGGTGGTCGAGCTCGTAGGTCTCGACGATGGCGTAGGTCGGGCTCTTGATGCGGCCTTCGACGCCCAGCGCGTGCAGCAGGTGGCGCACGAACGTGGTCTTGCCCGCGCCCAGCGGCCCCTCGAGCTCGACGAAGGCGTCGCGCAGCGCTGCGGCACGGCGAAAGCCCAGCGCGAGTCGGCCCGCATCACGCGCGCACGCGAGCTCGTCGGCCCAGGTAGCCTGCGATGTTCCTAGAATCGGCGGATGTTGCAACTGCGTCATGACGTCGGGGACGACCCCCAGGGCTTCGCTCTCTTGCAGCGCCTCGAGGGATGGGCGCGCGAACTCGGATTCTCACAGATCGGCGTCGCCGAGGTCGATCTGGGCGATGCCGAGGCCGGCCTGCGCGCATGGCTGGCGGCCGGCTTCCACGGCAGCATGGACTACATGGCGTTGCACGGCATGTTGCGCGCGCGTCCGGCCGAACTGCGTCCGGGCGCGCTGCGCATCATCACGGCCCGCATGGACTACCTGCCCGAGAGCCGGGGCGACGACTGGCAGCGGCAGGAGGAGGCGCGCCTGGCGCGGCCCGGGGAGGCCGTCATCTCGATGTATGCCCGCGGCCGCGACTATCACAAGGTCCTGCGCAATCGCCTGCAGAAGCTCGCCGACCGGCTTGCCGACGAGATCGGCCCGCTGGGCCATCGCTGCTTCACCGATTCGGCGCCGGTGCTGGAGGTGGAGCTCGCCACGCGGTCAGGATTGGGCTGGCGCGGCAAGCACACGCTGGCGCTCGCGCGTGACGCGGGGTCGATGTTCTTTCTCGGCGAGATCTTCGTCGACATCGCGCTGCCGCTGACCGCTGCGGCCGAGCCGCATTGCGGGCGCTGCACCGCCTGCATCGACGTGTGCCCGACACAGGCCATCGTCGCCCCCGAGCGACTGGATGCGCGCCGCTGCATCTCCTACCTGACGATCGAGACTGACGACCCCATTCCCCTGGAGTTCCGCCGCGCGATCGGCAACCGCATCTACGGCTGCGACGATTGCCAGGTCGTCTGCCCGTGGAACAAGTTCGCGCGCCGCAGCCCTTTACCGGACTTTGCAGAACGCGACGATCTTGCCGATCCGCCGTTGCTGGCGCTGTGGGCCTGGAGCGAGGACGAGTTCCTGCGCCGCACCGAAGGCTCGCCCATTCGCCGCATCGGCCATGGGCGTTGGCAGCGCAACATCGCCGTCGCGCTCGGCAACGCGCTGCATGCGGGCGAACCGCGCGAGCCGATCGAAGCCGCCTTGCGCGCGCGCCTCGCGAGCGCCGGACCGTTGTTGGCGGAGCACATACAGTGGGCCCTGTCGTCCGCGCCGGACGCTGGCGCGTTGAACGATTGAGGCGTCACCTGCGATGCCGCCGAAGGAGAAACGAATGCTTCACGACATCGGGCGCACCCCGGCCCGCCGCCTGCTGGCCGGTGCCCGCGCCCTGGGCCAGGGCCTGCTTGGCATGGCCCTGATCGCACTGGCCGCGCTCGTCTTCATCCCCAGCGCGCACGCCGCCGCGCCGATCACGCTGGAAGACCAGACCTTCCCTGGCGTCGCCAGCGTCGCCGGCACGCCGCTGCAGCTCAATGGCGTGGGCCTGCGCGCCGCGTTCATCTACAAGGTCTACCTCGCCGGCCTCTACCTGCCCACCAAGGCGGTCAGCGGCCCCGCGGTGTTCGCCCAAGCCGGCGCCAAGCGCGTGCAGGTGCGCATGCTGATGAACGGCCCGTCCGACGAGTTCGCCAAGGCCTTCACCGGTGGCATCACCAAGCGCACGCCGGCCGACCAGGTCGCGACGATGCGCGATCGCATCGACGCCTTCGACCGCACCCTGCGCAGCATCGGCAACGTCAGGAAGGGCGACATCGTCAACCTCGACTACGCGCCCGGCGTCGGCCTCACGATGAGCGTCAACGGCAAGGCCTATGGCGCGCCGGTGCCGGGCGCGGATCTCTACGCCGCGCTGCTCAACATCTTTGTCGGCGAGCGCCCGGTCGACCCGAAGATGAAGGCCGGCATGCTGGGCACGGCGAGCTGATTGGTCGACTTCAAGAAGCCTGCGAAACCGCGTGCCGCGAAGGCTGCGGCAGAGCCCGTGAAGCCGTCGGCGGCGTTGCTCCGCAGCCAGGCCGTGATCGACCGCTTCCTCGACGGCCTGTGGCTGGAGGACGGCCTCGCCAAGAACTCGCTCGCCGCCTATCGACGCGACCTCACGCTGTTTGCCGCCTGGCTGGCCGACGCCGAGGCACGCGATCTGGCGCAGGCGCGTGCGAGCGATGTGCAGGCGTACATGCTGGCGCGTCACGCGAGCAGCAAGGCGACCAGCGCGAACCGGCGCCTGGCCGTGTTCCGGCGCTTTTTCCGCTGGGGGCTGCGCGAGCGGCTGGTCAGCGAGGATCCGACCTTGCGACTGCGGCCCGCGCGCCAGGCCATGCGCGTGCCCAAGACGCTCAGCGAGGCGCAGGTCGACGCGCTGCTGGCGGCGCCGCTTGTCGAGGCGCCGCTGGGCGCGCGCGACCGCGCGATGCTGGAGTTGATGTACGCGAGCGGGTTGCGCGTCAGCGAACTGGTGGAGCTCAAGCTGGTGAACCTGAGCCTGGCCGACGGTGTCGTGCGCGTGATGGGCAAGGGCTCGAAGGAGCGCCTGGTGCCGTTCGGCGACGAGGCGCGGCGCTGGCTGGAATCGTGGCTGCAGACGGCCCGGCCCGCGCTGCTCGACGGGCGTCGCAGCGACGCGCTGTTCGTCACCGTGCGCGCGGCCGCGATGTCACGCCAGATGTTCTGGAACCTGGTCAAGAAGTACGCGTTGGCCGCGGGCATCCGCCTGGCGATCTCGCCGCACACGCTGCGCCACGCGTTCGCGACGCACCTGCTCAATCACGGCGCCGACCTGCGCGCCGTGCAACTGCTGCTGGGGCACGCGGACATCTCCACGACGACGATCTACACCCACGTCGCGCGGGAGCGCTTGCGCCAGCTGCACGCCAAGCACCATCCGCGCGGTTGAATCCGCCAGTGCGTCAGTGGTGCTGCCACACCCACAGCGTCGTGCCGCGGGCGTCGAAGTTGGTCATCGTGAACGTGCCGAACGAGGCGCCGCCGCTGTTGAACTGCAGGCCGGTGGACGTGCGCAGCACGTCCGATAGCGTGAACGTGAACGACACCGGCTTCGCGTCAACGATGGTCTGCGCCACCGGCTCGCCGTGGTAGTCCGGCATCGAGTCCAGCGACAGGCCCGCGCTCTCGAGCGAGGCGGCGAACTCGGTGGGCGTCAGCAGCGTTGCGCCGGTGCTGCTGGAAAACGCGAGCGCCAGGCCGCTGGCGAACGGGTTCTGGCCGCTCGACGCGCCCTGCAGGCCCGCAAGGATCGTGCCGTCGGCGCCGCGCACGGCACTCATCTCGGCGTCGTCCAGGGGCTTGGGCGTCGCGTTCGCGAACGGGTTCAACATCCCCGCGAACACCAGCGTGCAGGCGATTCGCAGGGCCTTGGAGGGGAGGGATCGGCAATGCATCGGACACTTCCTTTTTTTGGAAGTTCCAATGTGCCGATCGCAGGATTTGTCGATGGGTGGATGAGGGGCTGCGCGCCCCTCGTTCACTCGCTCAAGTTGGTCGGCCGGCTGCCGACCCGAGGGACGCTCAGGCGGTGATGCCGCCGTCGACCGACAGCGACTGGCCGGTGACGTACGAGGCCTTGTCGGACGCCGTGAAGACGATCAGGTTGGCCACTTCGTCCGGACGTCCGAGGCGCTTGGCCGGCACCTGGTCGGTGAGCCAGGCCTTGCCGTCGGCGCCGCCGGTGAAGCGGTCCAGCATGTCGGTCTGGATAGGGCCCGGGGCCACGGCGTTGATGCGGATGCCGGTCGTCGCGAATTCGAGTGCCGCGGAACGAGTGAGGCCTTCGACCGCGAACTTGCTGGCGACATAGACCGATGCGCCTGCCGCGCCGATCTTGCCGTAGGCCGACGACACGTTGACGATGCTGCCGCTGCCTTGCGCCTGCATCACGCGCAACTGGTGCTTCATGCTCAGCAGGACGCCCAGCACGTTGGTATCGAAGACCGCGGCGTAGCTTTCGGGCGTCTGGTCGACGACCGGGCCTGGCGTGCCTTCGGTGCCGGCGTTGTTGACGGCGGCGTCGAGGCGGCCGAAGCGTTCGACGGTCTGGTCGACGAGGCTGCGCACCTCGCCGTCGTGGCGCACGTCGGCGCGCAGGAACACGGCTTCGGCGCCGAGCCCGCGCAGTTCGGCGGCGAGCGCGTCGCCGGCGTCCTGGTTGCGGCCCGAGACGACGACGCGTGCGCCGTCACGCGCGAATGCGAGCGCCGTCGCGCGGCCGATGCCGGCGAGGGCGCCGGTGATGAGGACGACAGGGGAGGTCTTGCTGGCGGTTGCGGTCATGGTGATTCCAGGTGGTGAGAAGAGGAGAACGTACAAATATGTACGAACGTATTAGATGAATTCAAGTGACAACAGTGAAATTGGGGCGAGCCGACTTCCTGGCGGTAAGCGGCCAGCACGGCCGACTGCGTTTTTGAGCGTCAAACGATCAGGACACTTGTGCGCAATCGCCCCAGCGGCAGGCCTGTCAGGGAGCCGGCTCGGCCTGGCCGATGCGCTTGAGCACGCTGGCGAACAGCACTTCCTTGAAGCGCTCAACGGCCACCGGGCTGCGCTGCGCCTTGGCCAGCAGCATCGCGCCCTGCAGCGAGGCCAGGATGAAGGCGGCCACTTCCTCGCAGTCGGTGGACGGTGCGATCTCGCCGGCCTTGACCGCGGCGCGCAGGCAGTAGGCGAGGGCGGACTGGACGGCGGCGAAGGCCTCGACCACGCGCAGGCGGATCGCGTCGCCGCAGTCGTTGGACTCCGCGGTGAAGTTGCCGAACAGGCAGCCGTTCTTCATGCTGTCCTGGTTGAGCTTGTCCTTGCCATTGTCGATGTAGGCCCGCAGGCGCTGCAACGGCGGCAGTTCGTCGTTGCGCAGCGTCTGGCGCATCAACTCGCTCGCGCCTTCGTAGTAGAGGCCGATCACCTCCAGGCCGAAGGCTTCCTTCGATGCGAAGTGGTTGGTGAACGAGCCTTGCGGAACCCCCGCGGCCTGCACGATGTCGCGCACGCTGGCGCCCCCGAACCCACGCTCGTGGACGACCTGCATGCCCACATGCAGCAGCTTTTCGCGGTGGGAGGGCTTGGGCATGGACGAATAATACACTCGTCCTTATTCTGGATCAAGCGGGCACGCTTCAACCGTCGCAAGGCATCGGCCCGGCCGGCTTGATCTCCTCCAGGCAGATCATCGAGCGCACATTGGCCACGCCCGGCACCTGCATCAGCCGGTCGGTGAGGAAGTGGGACAGGGCCTTCAGATCCTGCGCGACGACCTTGAGCAGGTAGTCGCAGTCGCCCGACACGATGTGGCACTCGAGCACTTGCGGGAAGTCGCGCAGTTGGGCCTCGATCTCGCGCACCTGGCCGAACGCGTTGCCGACGATGTTGAGGCTGACGTAGGCGGTGACGCCCAGCCCGACCGCCGCCGCCTCGACGCTGGCACGGTAGCCGCGGATCACGCCGCGCTCCTCCAGCGCCCGCACGCGGCGGAAGCATTGCGGGGCCGAGAGGTGGATGATGGCGGCGAGCTCCACGTTAGACATTCGCCCCGAAACCTGCAGGTTCTCAAGAATCTTTCGGTCGATGGCATCCAGGGGGATCGAAGCTGTGCTCACGCTGTTTTCCACGAAATAAACGTGCGTATCTTAGGGTTTGCCACGCAATTTTTGGAACACATATTTCCTGTGCCGGCGGCTACAGTCGACCGTTTTGTGACAACCCGCGCTGTCTTTGCATCGTTTGGACAAACGGCTCGCTTCTTGCGTCACATCTGTGGCGTAGGCGCCATTGACGACCGCCCCCGTTAAAAGACAATCGCGCCCCCATGGATCACACGTTTCTCTCCGCGTTCATTCTGCTGTTGCTGGTGCTCGATCCGTTCGGCAGCCTGCCGATCTTCATCTCGATCCTGGGCGCGGTGAAGCCGGAGCGCCGCACCTTCGTGGCCGTGCGCGAGGTGCTGATCGCGTTCGCCGTGCTGGTGCTGTTCATGGTGTCGGGGCAGGGCTTCCTGACGCTGATGCGGCTGTCGGAGCGCTCGCTCGAGGTGGCCGGGGGCGTGATCCTGATCATCATCGCGATCCGCATGATCTTCGGCGGTGGCGCCGAGATCTACGGCAGCGACGTGGGCCAGCGTGAGCCGTTCATCTTTCCGCTGGCCGTGCCGCTGCTGGCCGGCCCGTCGGCCATGGCCACCGTGCTGCTGCTGGCGTCGCGCCAGCCCGAGCACCTGTTCACCTGGATCGGCGCGCTGACCGCGGCGCTGGCCGTCAGCGGCGCAGTGCTGCTGGCCGCCAACCACATCCGCCGCGCGCTGGGCTCGCAGATGGTGGCCGCCATCGAAAAGCTGATGGGTTTGGTCTTGACCGCCGTCGCCGTGGAGATGATCCTCGCCGGCCTCAAGCGTTATTTTCTCGGCCTCTGATCCGCGTTTCAAATCCAGTTTTCCGATTCCCGTTTTTCCGCTCGAACCGTCCCCGAGACGAAGGACTCCTCTCATGACCCGAATCCAGACTCCGCTGAAATCCCTGTCCCGCCGCGTCGCCATCGCCGCGGCCACCGTCGGCCTGTTCGCCGCGGCCACCGCGCAGGCGCGTCCGCTCGAGGACATCCGCAAGAGCGGCACGATCGTGATCGCCAGCGAAGGCAAGTTCGCGCCGTTCAACTTCGTCGACGCCGGCAAGCTCACCGGGTTCGAGATCGACGTCGCCAACGCCGTCGCCGCCAAGATGGGCCTGAAGGTGGAGTGGAAGTCCATGGGCTTCGACGGCCTGCTGGTGGGCCTGCAGCAGGACCGCTGGGACATGGTGATCGCCTCGCACGGCGTGACCGACGAGCGCGCGAAGGTCGTCACGTTCGCCAACCCGCACTACTGCACCGGCGGCGTGATCATCTCCAAGGACGGCGCGATCAAGTCGGCCAAGGATCTCACCGGCAAGGTGGTCGCCGTGCAGACCGGCACCACCTACTACGACAACGCGAAGAAGCTGCCGGTCAAGGACGTCAAGAACTTTCCGCAGGACAACTCGGCCCGCGCCGCGCTGGAGACGGGCCATGTCGACGCCTGGATCACCGACAAGTTCGGCGGCAAGGCCTCGCTGGCGGCGACGCCCGCCACGTCGCTGAAGACGGGCGACCTCCTGTTCACCGAGAAGATCGCGGCCGCCGTCGGCAAGGGCAACACGGGCCTCGTCACCGAGGTCAACAAGGCGCTCGCCGCGATCCTGGCCGACGGCGAGTACGCTGCGATCTCCAAGAAGTGGTTCAACGAAGACATCCGCTGCAAGTGACCATGGCGATCCTCAAGAGCCCGTGGCCCGCGCACTGGGGCCGCAAGCAACGCAGCAACGCCACGATGGCGGTCGCCGTGGTCGGGATGATCGTCGTGCTGTGGCTGCTCGCACACCTGGTCGCGCTCGCGCCCGAGCCCATCGGCAGCAACGCGCAGGCGTTCGCCGACGGCGCGCGCGTGACGGTCGAACTGACGATCGTTTCCGGGCTCGCCGGCGTTTTGCTGGGCATCGTCGCGGCGCTCGGCAAGCTGTCGCGCATCCCGCCGCTGCGCTGGATGGCGTCGTTCTACGTGTGGGTGATCCGCGGCACGCCGCTGCTGATCCAGGTCTTCTTCGCCTACTTCGCGCTGCCGCAGATCCTGCCGTTCGTGAAGATGGACGAGTTCGGCTGGGCCTGCGTCGCACTGTCGCTCAACGTCGGTGCTTACAACGCCGAGGCGATCCGCTCCGGCCTGCTCGCGGTGCCCAAGGGCCAGTTGGAGGCAGCGCGGTCGCTGGGCATGAACGGCTGGTTCACGTTCCTCGACGTCACGCTGCCGCAGGCGTTCAAGATCGCGTTGCCGCCGCTGGTCAACAACATCGTCGCGCTGCTCAAGGACTCGTCGCTGGCCTCGGTGATCGGCCTGGTCGAACTCACCAACACCGCCGACCTGCTGCGCGCCAAGACCTACCTGCCGATCCCGTCCCTGGTGACGTCCGCGGCCATCTACCTGCTGCTGACCACCGTGATGACGCACTTTTCCGGGGCGGTCGAACGGCGTTTCGACATCGAGGACAAGCTCGCATGACGAGTTCTGATGGCATGGATTTTGCGAACGGTCGTGCGATGTCCGCCGCGCCGCTGATCACCGTCGACAAGGTCACCAAGTCCTTTGGCGCGGTGCCGGTGCTCAAGGGCGTCAGTACGTATTTCAATGCGGGCGAAGTGGCCGTGATCATCGGCGCCTCGGGCTCCGGCAAGAGCACCTTGCTGCGCACGCTCAACCGCCTCGAAAAGCACGACTCGGGCCGCATCGTCGTCGACGGCATCGAGGTGGGCGACGACCAGAAGGCGCTCGACGCGTTGCGCGCCGAGGTCGGCATGGTGTTCCAGCAGTTCAACCTGTTCCCGCACCTGACGGTGTTGGAGAACGTGATGCTGGCCCCGCGCCGCGTGCGCAAGCTCGCGCGCAAGGAGGCGCAGGCGCGCGCGACGGAACTGCTCGAACGCGTGGGCATGGAGGCGCACGCGCACAAGCACCCGTTCGCGCTGTCGGGCGGCCAGCAGCAGCGCGTGGCCATCGCCCGCAGCCTGGCGATGCAGCCGCGCGTGATGCTTTTCGACGAGCCGACATCGGCGCTCGACCCGGAGATGGTCAAGGAAGTTCTCGACGTGATGAAGGGGCTCGCCAGGAGCGGCATGACGATGATCGTCGTGACGCACGAGATGGGCTTCGCGCGCGAGGTCGGCGACCGCATCCTGTTCTTCGACAAGGGCTGCATCGCGCAGGACGCGCCGCCCGAGAAATTCTTCGGCGCGCAGGAAGACGAGCGCGTGCGCGCTTTCATCGGCCAGATCGCCCGGTAGCGAGCCCCGGGACAACCCGCCACGACCCCAAGAATCACCGGCGAACCAGGCGCCGGATATGACGGACACGAGTCCGCGAAGCCAGTCGTTCTCCCTTTCCCACCACCCCCATTAACGCCCCCAAGGAGGGACGCCATGTCCAAGAAGATCGTCATTGCCGGTATCGCATCCGGATTGGCCTGCCTGCTGCCGCTGACCGCGCTGGCCCAGGCCGCCGCCACGGCGGCCAGCCCGGCCGCCTCGACGCCCAGCGGCGAGATCGCCCGCGTCATCATCACGGCCCAGAAACGCAAGGAAGACATCCAGGACGTGCCGGTGGCCGTGTCGGTGGTCTCGGCCGAACAGCTCAAGGCCTTGCAGATCGGCACGGTCGAGGACCTGACCCGCAACGTCCCCAACGTCTCGTTCTCGTCGCAGGGCGGCCCGGGCCTGGGCACGGTCGAGATGCGCGGCGTCAGCTCGCAGGCCGGCTCGGCCACCGTCAGCGTCTACATCGACGACGTCTCGCTCACCACGCGCAACCTGTATAGCCAGGGCACCGCCGAGCCGCATTTCTTCGACCTGGACAGCGTCGAAGTGCTGCGCGGCCCGCAGGGCACGCTGTACGGCGCCAGTTCGCTGGGCGGCACGATCAAGTTCATCAGCAAGCAGCCCGACCTGAAGTACTTCGGCGGCTCGGCCACGTTGTCGGCCTACGGCACGCAGCACGGCAGCACCAGCTGGCAGGAAGAGGGCGTCGTCAACATTCCGGTCATCAAGGACAAGCTGGCCGTGCGCATCGGCGTGCAGTCCGGCCACCAGGGCGGCTACATCGACCAGCTCGATGCGGACTCGCACGCACTCGTCACGCGCGACATCAACAGCTCCGACTGGAACGTGGCCAAGCTGTCGGCCAAGGCCATCATCGAGCCGGGCTGGTCGATCACGCCGGCGCTGTTCATCCAGCAGGTCAACACCGACGACATCGACGCGGCCTACACGACGGACTCCGACGGCAACAAGCTGCCGTCGTTCTCGACGCTGAAGAAGGTCAAGGAGCCGGGCCGCGATCGCCTGGCGATCCCCAGCCTGACGCTGTCCGGCGAGATGAACACCGGCACGCTCACCGCCGTGGTGAGCGGCTACCAGCGCCGCTTCAACCGGATCCAGGACGGCACCTACATCAATGACCCGAGCTACGCGGTCGTCAACCCGAACGACCCGGATCCGGCGCCCGCCAACGTCACCAAGCTGATCAGCGACCTCGATGCGCTGACTTCCGCGGTGCAGCTCGCCAACAAGATCGACCAGACGTCCCTCGAGCTGCGCATGGCCTCGAAGGACTACGACGCCAAGAGCGGCCACCACTTCACCTGGATCGGCGGCCTCTACCTGTCGGACGCCACCACGCAGGTCTACGACAACGAACCCGTCTTCGGCGTCAACGCCGCATTCGCCGCCAACGGCGTCAACCCGGCCGACCCGAACCAGCTCGGCGGCGGCTTCGCCAACGATTTCGGCGGCGACAGCTCGTACTACAGCGCCCGCCACTACCACGACAAGCAGGCGTCGGGCTTCGGCGAGCTCACCTACCACCCGCTGGAAAGCCTCGCTGCCACGGTCGGCATGCGCTACCTGACGTCCAGCGAGCACTTCACGCGCCAGGGCGCCTTCTTCTACGCCGGCAAGGGCGACCACAACGCGGTGAGCGACCTGCGCGAGTCGGCCAGCACGCCCAGCTTCAAGCTCAACTGGAACATCAACCCCGACGTCTCGCTGTACGCCAACGTGTCCAAGGGCTTCCGCCTGGGCGGCTCCAATCGCCCGGTGCCGGACACGGCACTGGTCGAGGCGGCAATCACCGCTCTGGGCTTGCCCAGCTTCCCGGCGTCGACGTTCAAGCACGACAGCCTCTGGAACTACGAGCTCGGCAGCAAGTCGTCGCTGTTCGGCAACCGTGTGACGCTGAACGTCGCCGGCTTCGTGATGAAGTGGAAGAACATCCAGCAGGACGTCACCCTCGGCAGCTCGGGCTTCGACTTCGAGACCAACACCGGCAACGCCACCAGCGTCGGCCTGGAAGCCGAGATGCGCGCCCGCGTGACCGAGAACCTGACGCTGAACGCGGCCGCGAGCTTCACGCACGCCACCTTCGACGCCGACGTCCCGACGCTGGGCACCAACAGCGACGACGGGCTCTACAACGTGCGCAAGGGCGACCAGCTGCAGGGCGTGCCGCAGATGAGCGCCAACCTGGGCTTCGACTACCACTGGGCCTTGAGCGGCGAGACGAATGCGTTCGTGCGTGGCAACGGCCAATACACGGGCAAGAGCCACGGCCAGCTGGTGCGCAGCGATCCGGATCACCAGCGCCCGGCGTATTTCACGGCCGACGTCAGCACCGGCGTCAACTTCGACAAGTGGGAGTTCACGCTGTTCGTCAAGAACGCGAACAACAACCACGTCGCGATCCAGCACCCGTCGGTGCAGTTCGTGACCGAGGCCTACACGTTGCGCCCGCGCCAGATCGGCTTCAGCGGCAACTACGAGTTCTGAGCTTCGCTCTCCTGAGCTGACAGGCGCGACGGCAGCGGTGCCGTCGCGCTTTTTTTTCGTGCGCGTCCGACGTGGTGCGTTCGCGCACTCGGATGGCGCGCGCCCGGCCCACGTACCATGCCGGGGTGAGCACCCTCCGACAACGTTCCCTGGCCGTCCTGCTGACGGTCGACCCCTGGCAGAAGGCCGCCTTGGCGCGCGAACTCGACCAGTTCGATGGCGTCGGTGCCGACGAACTCCTCGCCGAGCCCGCGGGCATCCCCGGTCGCCCGGCCCGCCCCGAGATGGTCGGGCACACCGAGGTCAGGCAGCGCTCGCTGAAGTCGCCCGAGGGCCTGGCCGCGCTGATGCACGCGCTGGCGCACATCGAGTTCAACGCGATCAACCTCGCTGCCGACCTGACCTGGCGCTTCCCGGGCATGCCCGAGCCGTTCTATCTCGACTGGATGAAGGTGGCGCGCGAGGTGGCGTACCACTTCGGCCTGCTGAGCGACCGGCTGGTCGAGCTCGGCTTCGCGTACGGCGACTTCCCGGCGCACAACGCGCTGTGGACGATGGCCGAGAAGACCAGGCACGACCTCCTCGCACGCATCGCGCTCGTCCCGCGCACGCTCGAAGCGCGCGGGCTCGACGCGTCGCCGGCCATCCGCAACAAGCTGGTCAGCGTCGGCGACAAGCGCGGTGCCGAGATCCTGGACATCATCCTGCGTGACGAGATCGGCCACGTCGCGGTCGGCAACCACTGGTACGGCGTGCTGTGCGCCGAGCGCGGGCTCGACCCGATCGCCACCTACGCTGCACTCGCCGAAGAACACGGCGCGCCGCGGCTGCGCGGGCCTTTCAACCTCGAGGCCCGGCGCGCGGCCGGGTTCAGCGAGGAAGAGCTGTTGAGACTGGGCTGATCGCCCCCATTTGCGGGAGTCGACGTTTTCGCGCAATGCCCGTGGGCCGCGCTGCGACGGCGTCGATCCGTAAAATCGGCTCATCCGCGGACGGCGCAGCGCGTCGCCCGCCTTCTTGTTCATCGGAGAACCCCATGGCCTTGTACCGAATCGGCGACGACGCCCCGCGAGTGGCACCTGACGCCTGGGTGGCCGAGTCCGCCAGCGTGGTCGGACGCGTCGACCTCGCCGCTGGCGCCAATGTCTGGTACGGCGCCGTGCTGCGTGGCGACAACGAGTGGATCACCATCGGCGAGCGCACCAACATCCAGGACGGCAGCGTGCTGCACACGGACATGGGCTCGCCGCTGACGCTCGGTGCCGACGTCACCGTCGGCCACCAGGTGATGCTGCATGGCTGCACGGTGGGCGACAACTCGCTGATCGGGATCCAGTCCGTCGTCATGAACGGCGCGAAGATCGGCCGCAACTCCATCGTCGGGGCAGGTTCTCTGGTGACCGAAGGCAAGGAATTCCCGGACAACTCACTCATCGTCGGCAGCCCGGCCAAGGCCATCCGAACCCTCACCGACGACCAGGCCGCCAATCTGCGCATGAGCGCGGCGCACTACGTCGCCAACGCGGCACGCCATCGCGACACCGTCGTCCGAATCGACGAACCCGCCAGCGGCACGTCCGCCGGCAGCGCCGGAAAGGGCGCCTGAATTCGTGAACGCCCGCTCGGCCGCTCCGAAGGGCGCTCGCACCACAGTGCAATGCACGAAGGTTTCCTGATGTCCGAACTCCAGAAATTCATCTTCGACGGCCTGCCAGTGCGCGGCATGATCGTGCGCCTGACCGACAGCTGGAAGGAGGTGCTCCAGCGCCGCTGCGCCAGCGGCGCCTGGGCGCCGGCCGTGCGCGACATGCTCGGCGAGATGGCCGCGGCCGCCACGCTGATGCAGGCCAACCTCAAGTTCAATGGCGCGCTGATCCTGCAGGTGCACGGCGACGGGCCGGTCAAGCTGGCGGTGGCGGAGGCCATGACCGACCTGCGCTTCCGCGTCACGGCCAAGGTGCAGGGTGACGTCGCGGCGGACGCCCGTTTTGCGGATCTCGTCAACCGGCACGGGGACGGGCGCTGCGCTATCACGCTCGACCCGCTCGACCGCCAGCCCGGCCAGCAACCCTACCAGGGCGTGGTGCCGCTGGAGGCGCCGGACGGCGGCCCGGTGGGCGACGTCGCGACGATGTTGGAGCACTACATGCGCCAGTCCGAGCAACTCGAGACGCGCATCGTGCTGGCGGCCAACGACGAGGTCGCCTGCGGCCTGCTGATCCAGCGCCTGCCCATCGAAGGCGCGGGCAACCTGGCCGGCGCCGCCAAGGCCGAGGTCGACGACGAGGCGTTCACGCGCATCGCCCACTTCGCCTCGACCCTGACGCGCGACGAACTGCTGACGCTGGACACGCCGACGATCCTGCACCGCCTGTTCTGGGAGGAGCCGCTGCGCGTGTTCGAGCCGCAGGCGCCGACGTTCGCCTGCAGTTGCTCGGCGGAGCGCGTGCGCGGCATGCTCAAGAACCTGGGCCGCGACGAGGCGGAGTCCGTGCTGGCCGAGCGCCAGGACATCGAGATCGGCTGCGACTTCTGCGGCACCCAGTACCGCTTCGACGCGGTTGACGTCGGCGCGCTGTTCGCGCCGCCGACCAGCCAGCCGGGCATCACCCCCAGCGTCCATTGAAAGGTCGGCGGGGAGCGACGGCCCTTCTCAGGGAAGGTTTCCGACGGTGATCTCGATGTCTTTGTACGAGGGCACCGGTCGACCTTGCTCGAGGCCTGGCGTGAATCCAGTAGCGAGAAACATCTGGCGCACGCGTTCAACGACCTCTGCGGCTTCTGAGCTTTGCAAGATCTGGACTTCGACGACGGTGCCGTGCTCGTCGATGAGCAAGCGCAGCCGGATCGGCAGGCCCGACCAGGGGAGGCCGCTCACGATCGTCAGGTCCGGGGCCGAACGTGTCCGCAAGGGCCCGTCGAGTTGCTTGGGCGAGCGGTAGATCCCCATGCCCACATTGCCCGAGGGAGGATCGCCGTCAGACGTGGTAGCGCGTGAACCCGGAGCTTGATCCCCGAGAGCACTTGCGGCAGGGGATTCCGGCGGGGCTGCGGCCTGATCAGGCGACGGTGCGGAAGCGCTCGCCGGCGCCAACAAGCTCGCAATCTCCAGATTGCCGAGCAGCACCAGCCTAGCTTGATTGTGCCTGGGAACCGGCATCGCCATCCGCGGCTTCAGCGGATGGCGTGCCAGCGCTCCAAATAGCGCTCCATGGGCGAACACCACGACCGCCGTGCAGGCGAGCAGCGATCGCCGGTGCATCGCCTCCTCAGTTCGTAGCCGGCACGTCGCGCCAGTTGATCTGCGTGACGCCGGCCGATGTGGTGAGCGACGCAGGCGCCTTGGCGACTACGCCCTTGCTTCCGCCTGTGTAGATATGGAGGTTGCCGTCCACGCTGATGACCGTGACATCGGTACCGACCCCGCTGATCGCCGTCGATGCGGTGGCCACGCCTGTATCGCTGGTGAGCAGGACAGTCTTGCCGGACGCGAAGTCCACGCCGTACACCGTTCCCGTGCCGTGGGGGTCGCACGCGGAGCCGTTGGGCAAGTTGCCGATGAAGGCGACGATGCCCTGGTTGGCGAAGGCATCGACGTTGACGCGTTGGGCGATGCCGCTTGTCACCGGCAGATCGAAATACCAGCCCATGACCGAACTGGGAGAACTGCCGATTCCGGTGAGCAAGGAGGTGTTGACATTCAATGCGCTGCGGGTAATCGGAAAGCTGACGCCGCTGGGCAACGGTTGTGACGCTGAGCCGTAGAACGCCCCGGATGTCTTGATACCGTCCGCGATGGCATAGAACGACTGCTGGTTGCTAGTGGCAATATCGCTGTCGGCGAGCAACTTGCCCGTTCCGACCATGACGTAGCGCGTATTGGAATTGGTAGATATTTCAATCAACGGACGTGTGGAGATCGGCTGCGACGAGCCGAATTGGGCGATCTTCGTGGCGGTTGGGTAGGGCAGTGTCGTGTCGGTGGCGCTCACGTTGACGCGCCAGACGTTGCCCTGCAGGTCGCCGGCGTAGATCGCGTCGGCGGTCATGTCGGTGTAGTTCTCGACGTAGGCCGATTGCTGGCCGAGGTTGAGCGGACTCGACGTCGAACCCGAAGCGCTGGGCGTGGACACGACTTCGAGTAGCGTGCCGTTGACCGGGTTGACGAAGAAGAAATAGCCCATGCCGTCGCTGTTGGCGTAGCCAGACGTGAAGACCACGACCCAGCCGTATTTCTTCGTCTTGACGACGGTGGGCGTGCCGTAGGTATAGCCGAGACGCGAGTCCGTGAACTCCCACTTCACCTTGCTGGCGATGGTCGTCTCGTCGCTCCAACTCGTCGGATCGGTGACGTCTAGGGCGTAGTAGCCGTTGCCGCCCTTGCCCAAGCCGCCGATCAGCAGCGTGTGCCAGTCGGGGCTGCCGGTCGCGCCGCTGGTCTTGTTGAGGTCGACATCGAATTGTCCCGGCGTTCCGTCGACCAGGTAGTGGTGCGTGAAGCTCGGATTTCCCAGGGATGCGAGTCCCGACGTGGACGCCGTCGCCGATGTGCCGTAGGCGAAGCTGGGGATGTAGGCGAAGAGTTCGCTGCCCGAGATCGGGCTGGTGTTGCCCACCGTGCCGTCGAAGGCGTGCAGCATGCCGTCATTGGAACCGGCATAGACGACGTCCTTTCGGGTGGCATAAAGCGCCCTGAAGGCGGAGTAGCCGGCGTTGTACGTGTCGAAGAACTGGTAGCTCGGCGGTCCGACCGTCACCGGCTTGGCGTTGACGATGTCGCCCAACCGGAAGCTGCGGTTGCGGTAGGCACCGCCGTTGGCGATTTCCTTGGACGTGTCGCCGCGCAAGTAGGCGATGTAGTTGGCCGAACTCTGCGATGTGGCGCCTGGAACGCTTGCGAACGATGTCACGTACGTGCGGGAGTTCAGCGTGGGCCCGATCAGTGCCGTCGCCGTGAACGGCAGTCCTGGCGCGGACGAACTCGTCGTACAGCAGGTGACGATTTTGCGGGTCGCTGCCGTGACCGTCGTCGCGCTGAGCAACGCCCGTGCATCCCACTGCGGGGTCAACGAAGGCGTGCCGTCCAGGGCGAACGCGATGGTCGAGCCGATGACCTGGCCCGTCCATGACGCCGGATCGTAGGTGGCGGAGTAACTCATCGCACCGGTGGACGTGACGTTGGGCGTCGGCACCGACAGCGCTGTGCCGTTGGCAACGTCGTTCTCCGCCACGATCTTGGCGAACGCGTTGGTCAGGCCCGCTTTCATCTGGGTCGCGTTGCTGGCGGTGAAGTAGTTGTCCGGCTGCTTGTTGCTGCCCTGCACGTTGGTGCTGGTATACCAACTGTCGAGCGTCGGCGCCGTCCCGTAGACGTAGTTCTTCGGCACCGTGAAGCCGCCGAATTTCGTCGCGTAGTAGTACAGATTGTTGTTGACGTACGCCTGGTATTCCTGAACGTCGAGCCAGTACGTACTGACGGTGGAGACCGTCTTCACCCCGGTTGAAACGTCAGTGAACGTGCGAAGGCCATGCCCCTCGATCGGGATATGGGCGTCGTACGCTAAACCTGCCATGTAGTAGGTGCTCTTGCCGCCCGAGTTTTCCCAAGTGCTGGCCAGGGTCGTGTTGGCGGCGTTTTCCATCGTGCCCACGAGGTTGGTGGTCGTCGCTACGTTCACGGCCGCGGTCGCCTGGCCGTGCAGATTCGTACCGATGCTGGTGTCGGCGGTCACTTCGGACGGTATCGCTGGCTCGATGCCGGAAGCGTAGAGCGTGCTGCCAGGAAGGTCGGCATCCTGGTTGGTGTTGACGTCGCCGATGCCCAGGATGAAGTTCTTCTGGCAAGCGTAGATGACCGGGTCGCTCGACCAGTTGGTGATCACCGGGAAACCGTCGACGAAGGTCTTGAGGGTGTTGCCTGTCGCCCCGGTGACGCTCGTGTAAGCCGAGACGTTGTCCTGGCCTTTGAGGTAGCGTAGCGACGCGTAGTAAAGCTCGCTGACCGGGTCGTATTTCTTGTACGCATTCGTCGAGTCGTAGATATTCGACGTGTAGCCAAACTTGTTCAGGTAGTTCATCACGCCGCTCTGGGTGATGCCAGCGGCAGAGATCGCGCTGTTGCTCGTCGCGTCGGCGGGATCCGGATTGGTGTTCATCACGCCGGTGGACGGGTCCCATTCGGGTTGGGTGTTGTTCTGGTCGGCCGCACCCGGAACCGGGAATGTCGGCCCGATGTAGGCCATGCGCGCACGCAGCACGCCGCCGTCGCGCTTCTGGATGCCGTCATTGATATAGCCGAATGCCCCGTAACGCAGGCTGCCGGAATACTGCTGCAGCAGCCCTTCGGGCTTGTACTTGTTGCTGCCATAGAGCACGCAGTTGGACTCGACGTTGACGGTGGTGTCGCACACCCGCACGTTCATGTACAGGGCGTAAGCCGCCGTGGGCGCGCTCTGGATGGTGGAGAACGCGGAGTCCTTGTAGTCGGTGGCCGTGACTGCGGTGTTGTTGAGGTTGTAGGAGTTCGTGAACCACATCTTGGTGCCGGCACCCCAGATGCGCGTCGTCATCCCGTTGGTCCAACTGCCCGACGAACCAAGTGGCGTCGCTCCGGTGATGAGCGTCGTGATTGTCTTGTTGGGCGCGTCGTTTGCGCCCCCTTGCCCGGAGTGAATTCCGCGTTGCAGGATGGTCATGCCGGACGAGCCGCTCGTGTCGGTGATCCGGTTTCCGCCGGTCAGCACCCAGCGGAAGATGTCGAGCGACAGCATCGACGCGTAGTTGAGGTAGTTGCCGCTCCACAGGTGCAGGCTGCTCGAACTGGTGCACGTGTGTGAGGACGCGACGCTGTAGGCCTGGAAGTAGCTCAAGTCCGCGGAGGTTGCCGGCGACTGGTCTGGTCCGTAGAGGTACTTGTAGCACTTGTCGCCGTCGAAGTACCCGAGGTACGCGGTCGTCGCAGCGTAGGCGGCGGTGCTGAAGTAAGCCTGTGAGTTGGCCGTCGGGAACTCCACCGACAGCGACAGCAGCAGGTTGCCTGGCACGCTCGTCGTGGAAAACAGCGGCTTGTCGGCCAGGTCAAGCGAGTCGGCGCTCGCGACTGATGCGGCGCAAAAGGCCAGCGGCAAGGCCAGTCGAGCCAGCAAGCGTGCTGAGCGGCGAACGATCGAAGGTTGCTTCATGTTGGCCTCAGCCTGCAGTGGTCTGGATATAAGCTTCGGTGTTGCGGGGGCCGCTGACACGGACGCTGATGCGGAACAGTCCACGGCTGGCGCCTGTGGGTTTTTTCAGGAAATTGGTGCCGCCGGCATCCTTCGTGGTGTTGACGTACCCACAAGCGGCGGTCGTGAAGGTGGTCGTGCCCGCCGTGCATTGGCGGTCGATGACCCAGCGCAGCAGGACACCGTCGGTGCCGGCCGTGCAACTCGCCGGAATGCAGGTGTAGAGCGCGGCGGTGTACTCGTTGTCGCTGATCAGCACATGCGGCACCCCCATGGCACCGGCTCCCGGGGGAGGTGCCAGCCGCGTGGCGGAATAATTGGCGAGGGAGTTGTCGCTCTCCCGTGCTGACGACGAAAACACCAACCCCGAGTTGAGCTGAGCCTTGGCCGCGGCGATGGCGATCTCGGCCCGGTTGGTGAGGTCGCGTCGGAACGCCAGGTTCCCGACGATCGACGTGGACGTGTCGGTGGCGCGCAGCATTCCCCCCACGGAGATCAGCAGGATCACCAGCGCGATCAGCGTCAAGATCATAATGGCGCCGCGTTGGGGCTGACGTCGGGAAGCACGCGGCAAACGTGGGCGGACGCGGAGGGGGGTCATCGGCGTGTCCATCAATAGTTGTTGTTGCGAACCGGAATCGTGGTTTCCACGACGCGATAACGGTAGTGCTGCTCCGCGACCGACAGGGTGCGGGGGAGGGTCAGACTCCACGCCGAAAGATCGGGAAACATCGTCAGCGTGGTGGCGGCGTTGACCACGTCCTTTTCGGGCAGTGCCGTTCGCATGATCAAGGCGACCCGTACCGCCCGGATGTTCTTCAGCAGGCCGGACGCCGCAGCCGTGCCTGCGGACAGGGCGCTGACCGAGTACGCACTGGTCGATGCACCGCTCACCCACTGATCGATCTTGTTGCTGGAATTTCCCGTGGAGTCGATGCCATAGACCGCGTGCATCTCGAACACGCCTTCTCCCTGGGCCTGCAGCGGCGTGGCAGAAGCCTTCAACAAGTCGTAGCTGAACAAGGTGTTGTTGTCACCGACGCCCAGCAGCAGGAACGACGGCGGCAGGCTGGTAGCCGTCGACGTGCCATCGCCGCCTAGATCGATCGCCACCGCATCTTTCGTGAAATTGGTGACCGAGCGGGTACCGACCGTAGCGGCGTAGTAGGTGCCCGCCAAGGGAAGGGTCTTGCCGACGCCCGTCGTGGAGAGGGTGTTCGAGGCTTGCGAAACCAGACAGTTCGCCGGGCCGCTGGGGGAGGCCTGTTGCTGGTCGGCAATCAACAGCAGGTCGCTGGCCGAGAACTCGGTCGTGTTATAGACAGTCAGCTGGGCTGCGGCCGGCGGCGCCGTGAAGGGCGTCGGGACCTGGGCGCCGTCGTTGCCGGACGACATCACCACGAGAACGTCCGAGGCCTGGCCGCTCGCGCCCGGCGTGGTCTGGCCCGGCAGGATCAACATCGGCGCGAGGCGGAACTCGCCTGACGTTCCAGGATTGACGGCGGCGAACGGCGCCGGCAGCGGCGACGCCGACGTCACCGGCAGGAGCTGGGTGCCCGACTTGGAGGCGAACAACTTGCACCCATAGGTGTAGCTGTTGCCCTGCACGATTCCTGTGCCCGCGCTGCGGATCCAGCGATCGAGCTGGAACATCGCCAGATTGCCAGCCTGGTCGAGGTCGGACGTCGATCCGAGGGTACGGCGACGGCCTTCGAAAGAAGACATCACCAGCATCACCGCCATCGACAGGATCATGCTGATCACCACCGCGATCATCATTTCGATCAGGGTCATCCCCGCTTGCGCTTGACGTCGCATCATTGAATCACCACCGTGGTCGTGTAGCTGTTCAACGGCGCCGCTGTGGCGGAAGACGGTGCCTGCCAGGTCACCTTGACCACGGCGCAGTTGGCTGTCCCACCAGTGCAGGCAACGACGGAACCGGTGCCGCTGGGCAGTCCGGACACCGAGGCTGTCGATACGCTGGTCATCCAGGCGGAATAGTCGGAGGACAGCGGCGTGACGGACACATCGACCGACTGGTTCGCCCACAGCTTGGCCACCATCTCGTTGACCAGCAGCGCTGCGCGCGAGCGATCCCCGTTCTGGGTGGCGATCTGCACGGCACGGGCCTGCAATGCGGCCGTTCCGAGCAGGCCGACTGAAAAGATCAGCAAGGCGATCATCACTTCGATCAGCGTGAAGCCTCGCTCGGAATGGCGGCTGCGATGGGAAGGTCGGGTGGCGCTCATGGGCATCCGTCGGGGTTGGTGCTGGACAGCGTCTTCGCGACGTCGCACATGCGCACGCGACCGCCCAGATAGACGAGGACCTTGAAGCTGCGCGTCGCAGCGCCCGGCTTCGCCACGGTAAAGCTGGTGGGCGAGGCGACGTCATCGGTCGGCGCGGTGCAGCCGGCCGACAAATTGGCGGCAGCCGGCGTGAGCGTGAGCTGGCGGCCGGTCGCACTGAAGCAGGTGACTGCCGGGCCGGTCACCGTGATGGCGTGCTGGGTTCCTTCGGTCGACTTCAGGATCAGGCCGAGCGTGGCCTGGGTTTCGTCGGAGCCGGACAGCGGATTCAGTTCCGCGAACCAGTTGGGGGAATTGGCAGCGGCGGTCGAGGTGAGGGTCGGCGGGGTGTCGGTGGTCAACGCGAACAAGCTGGTACGTCCGCGCGACACCGCGGTGGCCTGCGTCAGCCGGATGGCATTGACGAGCGACTCCGCCGCGGCGCGCACGCGGGCATCGGCCGACCACTTGCCGAATGTCGGCACCGCCAGTGCCAGCCCGATCCCGATTAGCGTGATCACCACCATCAGCTCAATCAGGGAGAAACCCGAGCTGGCGCGAGCGGGCCGCGTCAGCATGAGTCGCCCTTCCGCATGAGCCAGCAACCGTTGCTGGAGGGGACGCTACCCCACGAGGTCGGGAAGGCGACTGTGACCATATTGTTGAATTGGTCGACCGTGTAGACAAAGCCGGCTGTGGCGCCGGTGCCCGTTGCTCGGAGGGTGTAGCTCGGCGGCGGGCCGGCAGCGGGAACGTCAGACGTCGCTGCGCAATTTACGTTGAAGGTGTTTGTGCTGGCGTTGGCGACGACGGGGTACTGGGTGCAGGGCGTGACGATCGTGCTCGAAACACTCATGTAGGTGCGGTTGTCCTGGTAATACTGCTCCATCTGCGCCCGCATCGTGGCCAGTGCATTGGTGCCCGCTACCAGCTTTCCGCGAATCATGTAGTTCTTGTACGAGGGCAACGCGACCGCCGTCAGGATGCCGATGATCGCGACGGTGATCATCACTTCGATCAGCGTGAAGCCGGCTGTGTGTCGTTGCTTGGGCATGGTGGGTGCGCTGCGCGGGTAATTCGTCGGTTTGTCGAAGCTGGTCTGCGGGACGGCCAGCCAGAAGATTGGTCCTGGCAAGCGAGCCTGCTCCAGCCGCATGGGGTGGGCATCGTGCGCCTTCCGGGCGCTCGGAACCCGTGTATTGATGGACGTCCGTAATTTTGCCTGGAGCCGAGATTAGCGCCGACCGCTCGCGGGCGCCGGCCTGTTTGGAGCGAACGGTCAGGTCGGGCAGACGGGCGGCGGACGTCGGGCATGGCCAGGCGGCTCTTGGTGGCGCCGCAGCTGGCGCGCTCAGGCCAGGGGCCGCGTCGGCTCGCAGCGCGGGCAGGCGGCGCTCGCCGGCCGGTTAGGCCCGGTTCCGCTGGCCAGGAGCGACGAGAACAATCCTGTCGGTGCGCCCGGCCGAGTGCCCCAGGCGCCGAGGACGCGTCTCAGCGCATCCAGGCCATTGGCCGTGCGGGCTTCGCCGCTGCCCAGCACGACGGCCCAGTCCGCATTCCAGTCGACGAGATGGCTGCGGATCGACGCGTCGACCGGCCCGCGGACATGGGGCCCGTCGCGCTGGAGGCCGTCCGCGACCCAGGGGACGTCCAACCCGGTCAGCAGCGTGAAGTCGATAGACGCGTGGCAGGCACGGGCCATCTCGTCGAGCGACCGATCCCCGAACACGAGCCGGCTGTAAACCGCGATCATCAGGGGGGTGGTGTCGCACACGACCACATCCGCGTCGCGCGCGGCTTCATCGATCCATGCCTGCTGCAGGCGCGCGATCCCTGCTTGCTCGTCGATGCGCGGCGTCCGGCCTTGCACACTGCACCAATGGCGCAGCGCTTCGGGCACTTCGACTGCGCGAAGGGCGAACTCATGGTTGATGCGCCCCGTTAGCGCGCCGGCGAGCGTGGTCTTGCCAGTACTTTCGGCGCCGACGATCGAGATGCGCAACGTCGTCATGCGACCCGCCTGCGCTGCAGGATGCCCTGCCAAGTCTTCAATCCGGCCCACGACAGCACCGTGAACAGCGCATAGAGGATCACCGTCAACCACAGGTGCTTGTAGCCGAACAGCGCGACGCTGAAGCCGTTCACGGCGATCCAGACCGCCCAGTTCTCGAGGAACTTGCGCCCCAGCAGCCAGGTGCCCAGCACGCTGCCGACGGTCGACAGCGCGTCGAGCCAGGGCACGTCGGAGTCGGTGCAGTGGCGCAGCAGCCAGGCGGCGAACGGCCAGGCCAGCAGGGTGAGCGCCAGCGCGGCCAGCGCGTGGCGGCGCGTCAGGCGGTGCACGACCAGCGCGCCGCCGTCGGCTGCGCGGCCGCGCAGCCATTGCCACCAGCCCCACGCCGACATTGCGACGAAGAACAGCTGCAGCGAGGCCTCGCCGTAGAGCTTGCTGTCGACGAACAGCAGGGCGTACATCAGCGACGACGCCATCGCGAGCGGCCAGGCCAGCGGATGCACGCGCATCTCGCAGCCCACCATCCACAGCGAGACCGCGAACGCGACGATCTCGATCCACGTCACCGGCGAACCCCAGGCAGTGAAGGCCGGGGCGAGCAGGGGATGTGCGACGGCGAGAAAGGCGGCGAGGAGCGACTGCAGCATCAGGTTCGCGCGCACGGACGTGCGCGGGCGTGGACGCGCGCGGAGCGCGTCACTTGCCGGGCGTGAGGACGACCAGCAGTTCGTCGGGCTTGGTCATGCCCAGCTCGGAGCGGGCTTTTTCCTCGACCATCTCCAGGCCTTCCTTGAGGTCGGACACCTCGGCCTGGAGCTGGTCGTTGCGCTGCTTGGCGGCGCCGTTGGCAGCGCGCAGCGTGGCGAGTGCGCGGCTCATCTCGCTGACGTGGGCGACGCCCGCCTTGCCGAACCACAGCTCCGCCTGCACCCAGGCGATGAGCACAATCAGCGCGATCGTGACGAGTCGCATGGGGAAGGTTCAGTGCAACGTGGTCGACACAGCCCGGAGTCTAGCGGCAGCTGCTCAACGCAGGTTGTAGAACGCGGCGCGGCCCGGGTAGGTGGCGATGTCGCCCAGGTCTTCCTCGATGCGCAGCAGCTGGTTGTACTTGGCGATGCGGTCCGAACGGCTCATCGAGCCCGTCTTGATCTGGCCGGCGTTGGAGCCGACGGCGATGTCGGCGATCGTCGAGTCCTCGGTCTCGCCCGAACGGTGGCTGATGACGGCGGTGTAGCCGGCGCGCTTGGCCATCTCGATGGCTTCGAAGGTCTCGGTCAGCGTGCCGATCTGGTTGATCTTGATCAGGATCGAGTTGGCGATGCCCTTGTCGATGCCTTCCTTGAGGATGCGCGTGTTGGTGACGAACAGGTCGTCGCCCACCAGCTGCACCTTCTTGCCCAGCACCTCGGTCAGGTGCTTCCAGCCGGCCCAGTCGCCTTCGTGCATCGCGTCTTCGATCGAGATGATCGGGTACTTGTCGACCCAGGTCGCGAGCATCGAGGTCCACTCTTCGGCGCTCAGCTTCAGGCCTTCGCAGTCGAGCTGGTACTTGCCGTCCTTGTAGAACTCGCTGGCGGCGCAATCCAGGCCGATGGCGATCTGCTCGCCGGCGGTGTAGCCGGCCTTCTCGATGGCTTCCAGCAGCAATTGGATCGCCGCCTCGTGGCTGGCCACGCTGGGGGCGAAGCCGCCTTCGTCGCCGACGGCCGTGGAGATGCCGCGCTCGCCCAGGATCTTCTTGAGCGCGTGGAACACCTCGGCGCCGTAACGCACCGCTTCGCGGAACGTGGGAGCGCCGATCGGCAGGATCATGAACTCCTGGATGTCCAGGTTGTTGTTGGCGTGTTCGCCGCCGTTGATCACGTTGATCATCGGCACAGGCATCTGCATCTTGCCCATGCCGCCGAAGTAGCGGTACAGCGGCAGGCCGCTTTCTTCCGCGGCGGCGCGCGCCACGGCCATCGACACGGCCAACGTCGCATTGGCGCCCAGGCGGGCCTTGTTGTCCGTGCCGTCGAGGTCGATCAGGGTCTGGTCCAGGAAGGCTTGCTCGGAGGCATCCAGGCCCAGCACCGCTTCGGAGATCTCGGTGTTGATGTGCTCGACGGCCTTGAGCACGCCCTTGCCCAGGTAGCGGCTCTTGTCGCCGTCGCGCAGCTCGATGGCTTCGCGCGAGCCGGTTGACGCGCCCGACGGCACGGCTGCGCGGCCCATCACGCCGCTTTCCAGCAGCACGTCGCACTCGACGGTGGGGTTGCCGCGGCTGTCGAGGATCTCGCGGCCGACGATGTCAACGATGGCACTCATTGTCTTTGCTCCAGGTTTTCAGATGTTCGTGGCCGGGCGGGAAGGGTCGCCGGGCGCGTCGCCGGCCATGGGGCCGGCGCTTGGCAGGGTACGGGCTGCACTCTGCCACAGCTGCGGGGCATTTGACCCCCGCGTCGGTTACAGCAGAGCGTCAATCGAAGGGCGGCTGGGCCCTTCGATCGTCATGCGGCAGCCTTCAGGGTGGCGTCCGCCGCAGCGTGGTGCGCCAGCGCGGCCTTGATGTAGCTGATGAACAGCGGGTGGCCGTCCCACGGCGTCGACTTGAATTCCGGATGGAACTGCACGCCGACGAACCAGGGGTGCACGTCCTGCGGCAACTCGACGATCTCGGTCAGCTTCTCGCGCTGCGTGAGTGCGGAGATGACCAGGCCGGCCTCCTGAAGGCGTGCCAGGTAGTGCTCGTTGGCTTCGTAGCGGTGGCGGTGGCGCTCGGTGACGACCTTGCCGTAGATCTGCGAGGCCAGCGTGCCCGGCTCGACGTCGGAGCTCTGAGCGCCCAGGCGCATCGTGCCGCCAAGGTCGGAGTTGGCGTCGCGCTTCTGGATCGAGCCGTCGGCGTCTTCCCACTCGTCGATCAGCGCGATCACCGGGTGCGGCGTGTGCGGGTCGAACTCGGTGGAGTTGGCGTTGGCCAAGCCGGCCTTGTGGCGCGCGTACTCGATGGTGGCGACCTGCATGCCCAGGCAGATGCCCAGGTAGGGGATCGAGTGTTCGCGGGCGTACTGCGCCGCGATGATCTTGCCTTCGACGCCGCGCTTGCCGAAGCCGCCCGGCACCAGGATGGCGTCGAACTTGCCGAGCTGGTCGGCGCTCTCGGGCGTCAGCGTCTCGGAGTCGACGTATTCGATGTTGACGCGGGCATGGTTGTGGATGCCGGCGTGGCGCAATGCCTCGTTGAGCGACTTGTACGAGTCCGACAGGTCGGTGTACTTGCCGGCCATCGCGATCGTGATCTCGCGCTGCGGATGGTTGACCTCGTGCACCAGCAGGTCCCAGCGCTTGAGGTCGGCCGGGCGGGTCAGCAGCTGCAGCTTCATGCAGATCTGCTCGTCCAGCCCCTGTTCGTGCAGCATGCGCGGCACGCTGTAGATGGTCTTGGCGTCCCACATCGATATCACGCCGTGCATCGGCACGTTGGTGAACAGCGAGATCTTCTCGCGTTCCTCGATCGGGATTTCGCGGTCGGCGCGACACAGCAGCACGTCGGGCTGGATGCCGATCTCGCGCATCTTCTGCACGGTGTGCTGCGTCGGCTTGGTCTTCAACTCGCCGGCGGTCGCGATGAAGGGCACGTAGGTGAGGTGCACGAACGCGGTGTTCGTCGGCCCCATCTTCAGGCTCATCTGGCGCACGGCCTCGAGGAAGGGCAGGGACTCGATGTCGCCCACCGTGCCGCCGATCTCGACGATCGCGACGTCGATCTTGTCGCTGCCGCCCATCTCGGCGCCACGGCGCACGAACTCCTGGATCTCGTTGGTGACGTGCGGGATCACCTGCACTGTCTTGCCGAGGTAGTCGCCGCGGCGCTCCTTCTCGAGCACGCTCTTGTAGATCTGGCCGGACGTGAAGTTGTTGGAGCGCTTCATCCGCGTTTCGATGAAACGCTCGTAGTGGCCCAGGTCGAGGTCGGTCTCGGCGCCGTCGTCGGTGACGAACACTTCGCCGTGCTGCATCGGCGACATCGTGCCCGGATCGACGTTGAGGTACGGATCCAGCTTCAGGAGGGTGACCTTGAGGCCGCGCGATTCGAGGATCGCCGCCAGGGAAGCCGCTGCGATGCCCTTGCCTAGCGAGGACACCACGCCGCCGGTGACGAAGACGAACTTGGTCATGTCATTGGGCATCTGCTTCGGGGGCCGCGGCGCTCCAGGAGAGGGAGCGCGGGCCCACGGCATGAATGCCATGGTGGTAAAGCGCGATTATACGGGAGGTGGCTGTCGACCTCGGTACGCGTCAGGACGGTTTCGCGTGGCGCGGGCGCGGAGCGACCGGCTTCATCGAGTTCAGCAGTTCCAGCACCAGCATCGCCGTGTCGTCCGGCCGCTCCATCGGATACAGATGCGTGCCCTCGATCCAGCGCCAGCGCTCGCCGGCCAGCTTGTGCGAACTGGCGAAGCCGCCCTGGCGCATCTCGGCCGAGCGGGTGCCGGCGATGAAGCCGACGGCGCAGCGCGGCGGGTGCTTGCGCAGCAGCGCCGGCACGTGGTGCGGCAGCGTGTTGTAGATGCGGGTCTCGACCTCGCGGCGCACGGCCAGCACGACCTTGTCGTCCACGTCCTCGAAGCCGGCCTGGACGTAAGCCTGCAGCATGCGCGGATCCCAGCGCGCGAATGCCGATTTGGCCGCGAAATGGGCGTGCACGGCCTCGCGCGATGGCCACTCGTGGCGGCGCCTGGATGAAATGGAACCCGGGCCCACGCGCTCCATCAAGCCCGCGCGCTTGGCCATGTGCACGCTGTGCGCGCGCCAGCCGGTGACGATGGGCGAGTCGAGCATCACGAGGCCGCCGACCAGGTCCGGACGCTTGCACGCGGTCATCAGGCTGACGAGCCCGCCCAGCGAATGCCCCACCAACATCGCACCGGCCAGGTCGTTGGCGACGATGAAGTCGATCAACTGGTCGCGCAGCCGCGGCCAGTTGCTGGTCACGGGGTAGCGCGCGTCGTGGCTGAAGCGCGGCGGCGCCTCCACGCGCCAGCCCGCGGCGCGCCAGACATCGAAGATCGGTTCGTACGTGCCGGCGGGAAAACCGTTGGCGTGGGCGAAGACGATGGTCTTCATCGCGCAGCGCGCGGCCGCTCCGCAGCGGCGAGTGCGCCTGTCGCGGGCCGTGAACGCAGTGAGCCGGGGGCGCACATGGCTACACCACTTTCTCGTTCTCGTTGTGGATCTTCTTGAGCGACTCGTAACGCGGCGCGTCGACGATCAGAGGCGTGCTGGTGGAACCGTCAGGCCCCCACTGCGGATCGTCCATGCTTTCGAACACCTCGCGCAGACGCTTGCCCCAGGACTCGTGCACCATGCGGAAATACGGGTTCTGGTCGTCGATGCAGGCGATCTGGTCGGACTGCAGCCTGTCGTTCTCGTAGACCACGAGGTCCAACGGCAAGCCGACGGACAGGTTGGACTTGAGTGTCGAATCCATCGACACCAGCGCGCACTTGGCAGCCTCCTCGAGCGGCGTCGTGGGGGTCAGCACGCGGTCGAGGATGGGCTTGCCGTACTTGGACTCGCCGATCTGGAAGAAGCAGGTCTCGCGCGTGGCCTCGATGAAGTTGCCGGCCGAGTACACCAGGAACAAGCGCATCGCCTCGTTGCCGATCTGGCCGCCGAAGATGAAACTGGCGACGAAGTCCATGCCGTTGTTCTTCAGGCTCGGGCCGTCGTTGTCGTAGACGCGGCGCACTGCCGCGCCCAGTACGCGTGCGGCGTCGAACATGCTCGTGGCGTTCCAGATCGTGATCGGTTCGCCTTCGCCGTTGGGCAGCGCCTCCACCTGGAGGATCTCGCGCACCGACTGCGAGATCGACAGGTTGCCTGCCGACAGCAGCGTCATGAATCGGTCACCTGGCTTCTCGTAGACGATCATCTTGCGAAAGATGCTGATCTGGTCGAGCCCTGCATTGGTGCGCGAGTCCGACAGGAACACGAGGCCGGCGTTGAGCCGGATGCCGACGCAATAAGTCATCCTGTGTACCCCCAGTCTGCGGGGTACCGCAGACAGCCCCCCGAGGGGGCGCGCGGCCTTGCTCCGGAGCGGCCGAGCGCGGCAGCCGCGCGCTTTCGCCCTTCGATTGGCGCAAACGCACCAACATTGCGGACTGCCGGGCGATGCGACGCCGGGGTGTACTCTTGCATGTTCATTCCTTGGGGAGCAGCGCCTTGAGACGATACAACGCTTCGAGCGCTTCGCGGGGGGCAAGTTTGTCGGGGTCGAGCGCCATCAGCGCGGCTTCGGCGCGCGACGGACCGGCGGCGGCGGCCGCGGCATCGGCCGCCGCCGGGGCCGCGAACAGGTCGACCTGGGCCGCGCCGCTGGACTGCTGGGCCTCGAGCGCCTCCAGCGTCGCGCGCGCCTGGCGTACCAGGCCGGCCGGCATGCCGGCCAGCTTGGCCACCTGCACGCCGTAGCTGCGGCTGGCCGGGCCGGCCTCGATGGCGTGCAGGAACACGATCTGGTCGCCGCTCTCGGCTGCCGACACGTGCATGTTGAGCGCGCCGGCGTGCTTCGTGGGGAAGTCGGTCAGCTCGAAGTAGTGCGTGGCGAACAGCGTGAACGAGCGGTTCTTCTCGTGCAGGTGCGAGGCGATCGCGCCGGCCAGCGCCAGGCCGTCGAACGTCGACGTGCCGCGGCCGATCTCGTCCATCAACACCAGCGACCGGTCCGTCGCGCTGTGGATGATGGCGGCCGCCTCGGTCATCTCGACCATGAAGGTGGACTGCGCGTTGGCCAGGTCGTCGGCCGCGCCGATGCGGGTGTGGATCGCGTCGATGGGCCCGAGGCGGCAGCGCGCGGCCGGCACGTACGACCCGATGGCGGCCATCAGCGTGATCAGCGCCACCTGGCGCATGAACGTGCTCTTGCCGCCCATGTTGGGGCCGGTGACGATCAGCAGGCGCGTGCGGGCGTCCAGCCGGCAGTCGTTGGCGATGAAACTGCCGCCGCCGGTCTCTGCCAGGCGCGCCTCGACCACCGGGTGGCGGCCGCGCTCGATGTCCAGGCAGGGGTGGTTGACGAACTCGGGGCGGCACCAGCCCAGCGTCTGCGCGCGCTCGGTCAGCGCGCACAGCGCGTCCAGCGAGGCCAGCGCACGCGCCAGGTCGCCCAGGATGCCCAGCGTCGGCTGCAACTCGTCGAGCAGCGTCTCCCACAGCAGCTTTTCTCGCGAGAGCGAACGCTCCTGGGCCGACAGCGCCTTGTCCTCGAACGCGCGCAGCTCGGGCGTGATGTAGCGCTCGGCGTTCTTCAGCGTCTGGCGGCGCTGGTAGTCGGCAGGCACCTTGTCGAGGCCCGACGTCGTCACCTCGATGTAGAAGCCGTGCACCTTGTTGTACTGCACGCGCAGGTTGGAGATGCCGGTGCGCTCGCGCTCGCGGGTCTCCAGCGCGACCAGGAAGGCGTCGCAGTTGGTGGCGATGGCGCGCAGCTCGTCGAGCTCGGCGTCGAAGCCTGACGCGATCACGCCGCCGTCGCGCAGCAGCACCGCGGGCTCGGCGGCGACCGTCGCGGCCAGGTGCTGCGCGATGCGCGCATCGGGGTGCAGCGCGGCGTGCAGGCGCAGCAGCAGGGCGCTGACGGGTTCGTCGTCGAGAAGAGGTTCTTCGAGCGCGTCGATCGGGCGGCAATGGTTCGGCGGCAGGCAGGCCACCAATTGCGGCAGCAGCGCGAGCGTGTCGCGCAGGCCCGCGAGCTCGCGCGGGCGCACCTGGCGCAGCGCGATGCGCGCGACGATGCGCTGCACGTCGCTGACGCCGCGCAGCGCCTGGCGCAGCGGCTGCGGGCCGTGCGCCCACAGCACGCCGATTGCGTCATGGCGCTCGCCCGCGTCCTTGCGATCGCGCAGCGGGTGCGTCAGCCACAGGCGCAACTGGCGGCTGCCCATGCCGGTGCGGCAGGTGTCGAGCAGCGACAGCAGCGTCGGCGCCGATTCCCCGCGCAGCGTCTGCGTCAGTTCGAGATTGCGCAGGGTGGCGGGTGGCAGCTCCAGCAGCTCGCTGGCCTTCTCGACACCGAGCGACTTCACGTGGCCAAGTGCGTGCTTCGCGCCACCGGACGTGTGCTCCGCATAACTGATCAGTGCAGCGGCGGCGGCATGCGCGCGCGGCAGCTCCTGCGCATTGAAGCCGGCCAGCGTCGCCACGCCCAGCAGCTCGCACAGCTTGCGCAACCCCAGTTCGGTGTCGAACTGCCAGGCCGGGCGGTTGACGACTGCCACCGACCCCTGGCGCACAGCCAGCGGCGCGGCATCGGGCGACACCAGGATTTCGGCCGGCGACAGGCGCGCCAGCCACGACGGCAGCTCGGCCTCGGTGCACTCGCCCAGCCCCAGCCGGCCCTCGGCCAGCGCCAGCCACGCGAGCCCCACGCGTGCGCGTGAGGCGAAGACGGCCAGCAGCACGGTGTCCTGGCGCTCTGACAACAGTTCGGAGTCGGTGACGGTGCCCGGCGTGACCACGCGCGTCACACGGCGCTCCACCGGTCCCTTGCTCGCACCCACCTCGCCGACCTGCTCGGCGATCGCCACCGCCTCGCCCAGCTTGACCAGGCGTGCCAGGTACGACTCCAGCGAGTGTGCCGGCACGCCGGCCATCACCACCGGTTGCCCGTTGGATGCGCCGCGCGTGGTCAGGGTGATGTCCAGCAGCCGGTTGGCCTTGCGGGCGTCGTCGAAGAACACCTCGTAGAAGTCGCCCATGCGGTACAGCAGCAGGGTGTCCGGGAACGCTTCCTTGAGGCTGAAATACTGGGCCATCATCGGGGTGTGGCCGCTGTAGTCGACGGGTTCTTTCGGGGCTTCCACGGGCTTTTCGGCAGGCATCGACGGCGGGGCTACGGACAGGCGCGCCGCGCGACGGCCGCGTGGCAAGGGGAGGATTATCGCGTGTCCAGATCGGGGCTCGATGCAGCGACGCGGCTCACGCCCAGGCAGTGATCAGCGGCACGCCTGTCGAGCCAAACCTCAGCGCTGGCGCGGTGTGCGCGGCCCGCTGACCTTCAGCGCCTTGCGCGCCTTGACCGGCTCCGGCGCCGCGCTGGGCAGCGTCGCTTCGGCGAGGAACGCGTCGGTCGCGTCGATGGTCGACTGGGCGGCGCCTTCGGTGGACGCGCTGCCGTCGCCCTTGATCACGCGGGTGTACGGCGCCAGGATGGTGACGAGCTGGCCGTAGACCTTCGGGTTGCCGGCGACGACTTCGCGCTGGTACAGGAAGTCGGCCTCGCCACTGAAGTTGCCGATCAGGCCACCGGCTTCGGTGATGATCAGCGAGGCGGCGGCGATGTCCCAGGGGCTGAGTCCGGTCTCGAAGAAACCGTCGTAGTAGCCGGCTGCGACATAGCACAGGTCCAGCGACGCGGCGCCCGGACGGCGCAGGCCGGCGCACTGCTGCGAGATCTCCTCGAACATCTTCATGTAGCGCTTGAAGTTGTCGCCCTTGCGGAACGGGAAGCCGGTGCCGATCAG